>JAFVEZ010000043.1 GCA_017475745.1 Selenomonadaceae bacterium | reverse complement strand
GCGCAATCTCAGCACTCAAAAAGTCCTCTTCCTCAATGTCGTAGTTGTCCTTGAGGAGCTTGATAACGCCCTTCTTGACGGACTCTTTCTCACCTTCTTTAAGCGGATAATTGCCAATCAAGATATCAAGGTTCTCACCTTCAATGACCTTGCTGGCTTTCTTCTCCATCTGCTCTTGTGAGAGGTGAATCAACAAATCCGTGACGCAGAAGACCGGATCACCGGCAGCCTCACCGATATTAATCTCAATAGTTTTGCCGTCCTTCTTGATAACGACACTATGCATTGCAAGCGGGAGGGTCACCCATTGATACTTTTTGATACCGCCGTAGTAGTGGGTATCGAAGAGAGCGAAGCCGCCATCTTCATAGAGCGGGTTCTGCTTCAAATCGAGGCGACAAGTATCAATATGAGCTCCAAGGATCTTCAGACCTTTTTCAAGAGGCTCATTGCCAATGTTGAAGAGGGCGATTGATTTATTCATACAAACGGCGTAGACTTTATCACCAGCGTTGAGTTTATCGTACTTGTCGAGACTCTTATAACCGGCGGCCTCGGCCTGACGAATTGTCTCCTTGACGCTCTCACGCTCTGTCTTGCAAGTGCTTATGAAGTCTATATATCCGGCACTCAGCTTCTCCAGCTTGTTCTTATCTTCTTCGGAATAGGTGCTCCAAACGGAAGGTTTCTTATTGTTCTCTTTCTTTTCTTCAGACATTTCGACAACTCCTCAATTCTTTCATTACTAATTAGTTAGTTTAACATCTTTTGATAGCAAAGTCAATGTTGATTTCAGTGAAACGATAAGCAAAATCAACAAAATCACCCTTCACTCTTTCAGCAAAATATTTTTTCAGAAAACTCTTGACAATTTACAGGTAAAAGGTATAAACTTGAGCATAGAGTAAATGTATTGACTCTGTGAAAGGTTTTAATTGTTAGGAGTGTGTGTAATGAACAATCGCAGAAAGATCGTTGTTATCGGTACGTCAAATGTTGGTTCCGCTGTCGTCAACAAGATTGCTGACTTCCAGCTTGCATCTGAGATCGTCCTCATCGACCTCAACAAAGACAAGGCTTGGGGCGAAGCAACTGACTCCAGCCATGCTACTGCATGTATTTACAGCACTAACATTAAAATTCACGATGGTGATTATGATGACTGCAAAGGCGCAAATATCATTATCATTTGTGCAGGTCCGTCAATTCGCCCAGGTGAGACACCAGATAGATTGAAACTCGCCGGCACCAATGCTAAAATCATGAGCTCTGTTTTCAATGAGATTCAGCAGCGCACAAAAGATGCCGTCATTATCCTCATTACCAATCCGCTTGATGTCGCTGTTCACGTTGTTAGCACCCAGTTCGATTATCCGCGTGAGAAGATTCTTGGCACCGGCACAATGCTTGAGACTTATCGCTTCCGTCGTATTCTCGCCAACAAGTATGAAGTCGATCCAAAGAACATCAACGGTTATGTTCTTGGTGAGCACGGCAATGCTGCATTTGTCGCTTGGTCAACCACCGGTTGCGCCGGCTTCCCGCTTGATAAACTCGATGAGTATTTCCATCACACCACACCTCTTGACAAAGCTGCTGTTGAGCAGGAACTTGTTCAGGTTGCTTATGATGTCATCAATCGTAAAGGCTTCACCAATACCGGTGTTGCCATGGCTGCTTGCCGCTTCGTCAAGAGCGTTCTCTATGATGAGCACACTATTCTTCCGGCTTCTGCAGTCTTCAATGGCGAATATGGCATTAAGGACGTTGCCCTCTCACTGCCACGCATGATCTGTGCTGATGGCGTAATGCGTGTCTTTGAAGTTGCTCTGACTGACGACGAGCTTGAGAAGCTCCACAAGGCAGCCAAGTCCGTTCGCAGTGCTCTCGATGGCGCTGGCATTAAATAATCGAATTTAATTAAACAGATTGAGATAGAACCTATGAAGCCGATGTCATTGTGATGTCGGCTTTTTGATTCAATTTGAGGAGATGTTGAAATGACCGTAATAGAAGAGATTTTAAATACTAACGAAAAGTTTTGCGAGAATCCGCCTGTTGATTATTCCGGCGAAGATCATCATGATAGTAAGCTACCTAAGAAGCACTTGGCAATAGTCACCTGTATGGATACCCGCCTTGTGGACTTTCTGGAGCCTGCCCTTGGTCTCAAGCGCGGTGATGTAAAGGTCATCAAGACTGCCGGAAATGTTATCGTTGATGTGTTTGACTCGACAATCCGCAGTTTACTGGTCTGTATCTATGAGCTTGGTGTCAATGAGATCGCAATTATTGGTCACCATGAGTGTGGCATGGCGAAGACAACATCTGAGAGCTTGACGAAGGCCATGCTGGAACGCGGTGTTAGTGCCGACGCAATCAAAATGGTCGACAAAGAGCTTAAAGAATGGGCAGACGGCTTTCAAAATCCTGAAGAGAATGTCGCCAAAGTTGTTGCTGACATAAAAAATAATCCTTTGATACCAAAGGACGTTAAGGTACACGGTTTGATATTCCACCCAAGGAGTGGCAAACTTGATTTGATTGTCAACGGTTATTCTGTTTGAATATAGTTGACTATGATTGATTTAAGGTAAAAAATGAACCGTCACATTAAAGGTGGCGGATTTTTTCATTTCCACCAATTTTGCCTAATCTTACTGAAAATTCCTCAAGAAAATTGTGAAAATGGCTTGACAACCGTTTTTTTTTTTTATAATATAAAGTTAAAGATTTTTAGCTGTATTTTGTTGTTTGAAGTGATTGGAGGCTGATTTATATGATTGATAACAAAATTTTGGAAAATGCAGCGATGAGCGACGAGGAACTGGACAATGTGGCTGGCGGCACTTGCTATGAAATGGCAGATGACAGCCGCTTTCTGAACAGTTTGAATGGTTCGTTTAACCGCTACGGTGCTACAAGATGTTTTTTTAGCAGTTCGTATGGTAGAGAAAAACTTAAAGAAGCCTG
>JAFVEZ010000042.1 GCA_017475745.1 Selenomonadaceae bacterium | reverse complement strand
CTACTCGTCCGGTGACGGCAATGACGTTATCACTGACTACTCCGCTCAAGACAAGCTGCGAATCAGCGGCACATACTCCACCCTCAACAGCGGCAATGATGTGGTCGTCAGTGTTGGCTCTGGAAAGGTGACCCTCAAGAATGCCAAGAGCGTTGCCCTCAATATCAACACTAATATTAATTCAAGCAACTACGAAGATCGCTGGTTCCTTGACAGTGGTGACGATTACACTGTCTCTGATGTCAGTACGGTCCTCAAGAATAATGTAGATAAAACCGACTTAAATTGCAACTATGATACACAAGTTCAACTAGATCAAGTAAATAAAATGACATCAAACATTGTTGAATTGTCAACAGTATCAACTCAAAAGAATAAAATCTAACAGATTGCTCACCTCAACGCTTGACAAAGTACCTTAGCATTGTTAATATATAGTTACAATATCAGCGTTTGCGAGGTTGAGATGGCAAAGATTAAGAACGATATCAACTTAGATAAGTTAGTGGACGTCATCAAGGACGCCAAGACAATCAAGCTCACCGGCAAGGTCACGCAGGTCGTCGGACTCGTTATTGAGTCGCAAGGACCGCCTGTCAGTGTCGGTGAACTTTGTTATGTTATTTCCAAGATCGAGACCTTTGCACCGATTCCTGCTGAGGTTGTCGGCTTTCGTGAAGGCTTCGTAATGCTTATGGCAATCGGCGAAATGCAGGGTGTCGGTCCTGGTTGTGAGGTCATTGCCGCCCAGAAGATGTTACAGGTTAAGGTCGGCGATGAGCTTCTTGGTAGAGTGCTGGACGGTCTCGGAAACCCAATGGACGGTAAAGGACCAATCCTCTCAAAGATAGAGTATCCACTTCAAGCGCCACCACCGCCGCCATTGACACGTCCAAGGATCAACGAGTCTCTCTATGTCGGCGTTCGTGCCATTGATGGACTCATGACTCTTGGCGACGGTCAACGTATTGGCATTATGGCAGGCTCCGGCGTCGGTAAATCGACACTTCTATCAATGATCGCCCGCAACACTGAAGCTGACATCAGCGTCATAGCTCTGGTCGGTGAGCGTGGTCGTGAGGTGCGTGACTTTATTGAGCGCGATCTAGGCGAAGAAGGTCTCAAGCGCTCTGTTGTCGTCGTTGCAACCTCAGATCAGCCTGCTCTCGTTCGCATTAAGGGCGCAATGACAGGCACAGCGATTGCCGAATACTTTCGCGACCAAGGTCATAAGGTCATCTTGATGATGGACTCCGTTACACGCTTTGCAATGGCACAGCGCGAAGTCGGTCTGACTATCGGCGAACCACCGGCAACCCGCGGTTATACGCCTTCGGTCTTTGCTCTCTTGCCACGTCTACTTGAACGTGCCGGCACATCAGATACAGGCTCAATCACGGGCATTTACACTGTTCTCGTCGACGGCGATGATATGAACGAACCGATTGCCGACGCCGTTCGCTCAATCCTCGATGGACATATAGTTTTGAGTCGTTCAATAGCTGCACAGAATCACTTTCCAGCTATTGATGTACTCGCTAGTGTCAGTCGTGTTATGAATGAAGTCGTCAGCAAAGAGCATCTCCAAGCTTCACAAAATATGCGCGCTCTCATGGCAGTCTACAAGGACGCTGAGGATTTAATTCACATTGGCGCTTACGTCAAAGGTTCCAGCAAGCGCATTGATGAAGCTGTCTCTAAGATCGACAAGATTAATGAATTCCTTGTACAAGGTATATTTGAAGTAGATACTTATCAGAATACTGAAAAGAAACTCATAGCCATTAGTGGCGGTAAATAAGGGTCAAGGGTCAAGTAAATTTCGATAAGTTCTTGAATGAAAGGGAAATTCATATGAAAAAGTTTGCATTGTCGACACAAATTTTTATTGCGCTCGTGCTTGCGGTAGTTTTTGGTATTTTTCTGCAAAATAATGTTCCTTTTGCCAATGAGTATATCAAACCTTTTGGTACAATATTTTTTGAACCTCATCAAATGGATTGTCTGTCCGCTGGTTTTTATGTCCATAATGTCCGGCGTCATTTCAATGAAAGATATAAAGAAAGTCGGCAGTATCGGTGGCAAAGCGGTTTTATACTATATGGTCACCACTGCATTTGCCGTGAGTATAGGTTTGGTTTTCGCGAATCTTTTTAAAGGATTTTTTCCCGTACTTCAGACTACAGATTTGACTTTCAAAGCCAAAGACCCTGTCAGTTTTATGGATACGCTGGTAGGTATTTTTCCTTCAAACTTTATAGCGCCATTTGTAACCGCGAATATGCTGCAAATTATCGTTGCTTCGCTGATAATTGGTTTTGCGATGATTATGATAGGAGATAATTCCGGCAATGATTCCCGCGCTATCAAAACATTGAATGATATTTGCATCAAAGCCATGGAAATGATATTGAAACTTTCACCAATCGGTGTATTTTGTCTTTTGTGTCCTGTTATAGCTGAAAACGGAACAGCGGTATTAGGTTCTCTTGCTATGGTTTTATTGGCAGCGTATATTTGTTATATTATTCATGCTGTTTTAGTTTATTCAACCATGGTGCGTACATTCTCAGGCATTAGTCCTTTAAAATTCTTTAAGGGTATGATGCCGGCAATGATGTTTGCGTTTTCCTCTGCATCGTCTGTGGGAACGTTACCGCTTAATATGGAGTGTGCAGACAAACTTGGCGCAAAGAAAGAAATATATTCTTTCGTTTTGCCACTCGGTGCAACCATAAACATGGACGGCACAGCAATTTATCAAGGTGTCTGCTCAATCTTCATAGCGTCTTGTTTTGGAATAGATTTGACATTAAATCAAATGCTGACGATTGTCTTGACGGCGACACTTGCTTCAATAGGAACTGCCGGTGTACCCGGTGCCGGTGTGGTTATGCTGGCCATGGTTTTGGAGTCAGTTGGTCTGCCTGTTGAAGGAATAGCACTCGTTGCCGGTGTAGATCGTATTTTTGATATGGGACGCACGGTCGTCAACATTACCGGCGATGCTTCTTGTGCCGTCGTAATCTCTTCGATTGAATCTCGCAAAGTTTGATGTTTTTAAATATTTGATTGTGAAAGTTAATATACATTAATATGTTGGGAGGATTGTTTATATGCTGAAGAAGACTAAAATCATTTGCACACAGGGTCCTGCGACTGATGCAGAAGGTATCGTTGAGAAATTGCTTGAAAACGGTATGAACTGCGCCCGCTTCAACTTCTCTCATGGCGATCACGAAGGACACCTCAAACGCATCAACCGTGTCCGTGAAGCAGCCAAGAAGTCCAAGAAGGTCGTCTCTCTCATTCTTGATACTAAAGGTCCCGAAATGCGCCTTGGTGAGTTCAAAGACGGCAGCGTCAACCTCGTTGCCGGCAATGAGTTTATCCTTACACAATCTGACGAGCCAGGCGATGAGACACACGTCTCCGTAAGTCACAAGAAGCTCTATACTGAAGTTAAGCCTGGTGACAAACTTTTGCTTTCTGACGGTCTCGTTGAGATTCTCGTCAAGGAGATTAGAGGTCAGGACATTGTGACTGAGATTCTAAATTCCGGCAAGATGTCAACCCGCAAGCGTGTCGCGGCACCTGGCGTTGAGCTTGGACTTCCTGCAATCAGCGAACAGGACGAAAAGGATTTGATCTTCGGCATTGAGAACGATATGGACTTCGTTGCCGCGTCCTTCATTCAACGTGCTTCCGATGTTGAGCAAATTCGTGATCTTATCGCCAGACACGGCGGACACATGGAGATCATTCCGAAGATTGAGAACCTCGCAGGCGTCCAGAATATCGACGAAATCATTGCTGTCTCTGACGGTATAATGGTTGCGCGTGGCGATCTTGGCGTTGAGATACCGGCCGAAGACGTGCCTATCATTCAGAAAGAGATCATCAAGAAATGCAACAAGGCAGGTAAACCCGTAATTGTCGCCACTCAGATGTTGGAATCAATGACCGAAAATCCACGCCCAACTCGTGCTGAGGTCTCTGACGTTGGCAATGCTATCCTTGACGGTGCCGATGCCATTATGCTCTCTGGTGAGACTGCCGGCGGCAAGTATCCTGTCGAAGCAACTGCCACAATGAATCGCATTGCTCTCAGAATGGAAGAATCACTTGAGTATAAGCAGATCTTCTTGACAAAGGGTTTGCACCACGTTGACTCTGCAACAGACGCTATAGCACATGCAACTGTTCAACTTGCCTATGAACTCAATGCCAAGGCTATCATCACACCGACCAAGTCCGGATACACAACCAGAGTCGTCTCGAAGTATCGCCCGAAGGCTGACATTATCGCCTTTGCACCGAATTATATGGTAGCTCGTCATCTCAACCTTCGCTGGGGCGTCTTCACAATACCCGGTGTGCCTTGGATGAACCCTGAAGAAATGATTAGGTTCTCTGCCAAGAGCGCAATGGAACACGGAATCGTTGAGAAAGGCGACCTTGCAATCTTAACGAGCGGCATCAAGTATGGTGAGGGTGGCACCAGTTCTATCCAGCTTCACACGATCTAAAAGTACGTACTCTATAGAATGGAACGTAGTTAAATGGCGATAATTTAGCGCTAATAGTGTTGTTTTCTCGGTTAAGAGAAACTACGAATTCAATTATAAAAAGCGGAAAATCCCCGTCATTAGATTAAATTTCGATTAAATTGCTTGACAAACCATTATTCACATATTATCCTATATACAAACAAATCGGATTACTTTACAAGGAAGCTAAAAATATCAAAGGAGTGATGGTCGTGTTAAATATTGGTAATATGGGTGGTGTTAGTACGTATTTTAATTCTAATACTTCTTCTGCTGATTCTCCCAAAACTTTGACAATCAGCAACTCAAACAATGCTTCTGTTACTTTAGATGCAAATATTAACTTTGCTGATGCCAGTAAACGTACCAAGGCAGTTAAGATTACCGGCAATTCAAAGAATAATTCCATTAAAGGCGGCTCCGGCGCTGATACTTTAGAAGGCGGAGCAGGAAATGATACCTTGACTGGTAGTGCCGGCAAAGATGTATTTGTCTACAGCGGCGGCAACGATGTTATCACTGACTATACTGCCGGAACAGACAGAATTAAAATATCTAATGACGATATAACTAATATGGAAGTTGATGAAGATGACGTTATATTCACTTTCGGAACAAGCGGCACATTAACAGTTAAAAATGTTATCAAAAATGGAAAGGCCAAAAAGATAACAATCACCGACAAGAATAATGTCACTTCTGCTCAAGCTTATGGTTCTGAGTCTATTACCATTGCCGACGCTGATGGCAGTATCATAAATCTTGTCGATAATCCTTATGCCGAGCGCGCCAGTGCTTCAAGTCGCAACAAGGCCGTTCGCATTATCGGTAACGATTATGACAATGTTATCAAAGGCGGCAAGGGTGCCGATACCCTGGAAGGCGGCGAAGGCGATGATACCTTAACAGGCGGTGCCGGAGCTGATGTCTTCATTTATACTGGTGGAGATGTTGTCATTACCGACTATAACTCCAAACAGAACGATGCAATCCGTCTCGTTGATGTTAGCATGGAATCTGATGGCTACTACTTCTCAGGTAAAGATGTGGTCTTTGAAACTGATTCAGGTAATTTAACTGTCTTAAATGGTAAGGGCAAAGAGATCACTTGGCTCAACAGCAAGGGTAAAGCTACTTCCAAGGCTTATATTGATTCCACTGAGAAACTCTTTACCAAGGACGAAACTATAAAATCCTATTCTGCCAATTCTTACATTAGATCTAACATTGTTACCATTGATGCTTCAGCTTTGAAACAATCTATAAAGTTGGTAGGCAACGATAACGATAACCTTATCAAAGGTGGTAAAGGTTCAGATACTCTATTTGGCACAGCAAAGGGCGATAATACTTTGACTGGTGGCGCTGGCAATGACGTATTTATACATGAAGGTGGCAACACTGTTATAACGGACTACAAAGTTGGTGCAGATATCATCAAACTGCAAAACACCGATCTTGTTAGTGCTGCGATAACGGGTGAGAACTCTACCGATATTGTATTTACATTTACCAATAGCAGTACTTTGACAGTACTCAATGTGGTTAAAGTCAGCAAAAATAAGAAAACCCCTCAGAAGATCACCATTACTGACAGAAAGAATAGAACTACCACAAGAGCTTATGCTTTGGAAAGTATAGCCCTCACCAATGCTGATAGCGCAACATTTGATGCTACTGCTAATTTTAATGATACTTTAAAGAAGATTGATGCTTCCAAGCGAACCAAATCTATTAAGATTACAGGCAATAGCAATGAGAATATTATCTTGGGCAGCAGTAAATCCGACACTATCATTGCAGGCACCAAGGCTTCAACGCTCTCTGGCGGTGCAGGTAATGACTCCATAAACGGAAGCGCAGAAGGTGATTCTATCTCCGGTGGCGGCGGTGCTGATGTTCTTTACGGTCTTGCCGGTGATGATACCCTCTATGGTGGTTCAGGCAATGATACTCTCTATGGCGGTGTCGGCAACGACGTATTTGTCTATAACTCCGGCAATGGTAGTGATGTCATTATGGATTATGAAACTGGTGACGTTATTAAACTTGGCAAAGGTACAACCGTTAAAAGTGCTTCCAAGAGCGGTAAAGATTATATTTTGAAGATTGGCAGCAGCAAACTAACCCTCAAAAATGCAGCAGACAAGGCAATCTCTGTGGTTAATTACAAGAATGAATATAGTAATTACAATGAATCAGCTTACATGGAGAGAGCTTACACCGAGCATGAAGATGACCTCTGGTTTGCCAGTGGTGATGTGACTGCAGACAGCGAACTCGATTCTATTGTTAATACTTCAAGCAGTACGGCCATTACAACTGATATATTGAGTGCATCAACAGTTCTGAATGAACTTGATGGTAAATCTGATTTGTTCAGTAATATTACTTACAATCAACAGCAGCAAAAATAATAGTTCGATAATTTTATGGCAGGGCAACCTGCTTTTTTTATTTCTTGACAACTGACAAAAGATTATTAAAATATAAATCAGACAAAATCATTTTGATAAATCCTATTGATTTTATAAAAATATTGGAGTGTGATAAAAATGATTGAAAATGAATATGGACGCAATGAAGATGAGCAAAAATTATTTTCAAGAGGATTAAATGCACTTTCAAAGGAACTTGGAGATATAGATGCAGCAGCATTCATAGCATTGGTAAATAGAAAGGATTTGACAGTACAAAGTACATTTGCTAAAATAAATGGGAAGGATTAATATGCCTTCCTCATTTTTGTGTCAATTTTTTGATTATCAATGTTCCAATTTGGAACACTCAGAATAACAAAAAAATGATAAAATAAAAAGATTAAGAGAGAAGTGAAATATCCAACAGAAAGGCGGTTTTACAAATTTGAAAAAATATTTTTATATAGCAATGGCAATAATTTTATTTTTATCAGTCATGCTCGTAGCGTATGGCGGATATTTGAATTATAACGACTCAAATCAAATAGCGAATCGAATGGAAGAAAGAGCACTGCAATTAACCGGAGCGAAAGTCGAAAGTAGATTTTTAAGCCCGACAGTTGAAGTTGACACGTTGAAATTATACAGCGACAACATGACGGACGCGGTTGCGCTGACAGAAGGACGAATCACGCAAATAATGGTAGCAAAAAATAATTATGTTCATAAAGGCGACGTTATAATGACGCTGATAAATGATCAAATACCGCTG
>JAFVEZ010000041.1 GCA_017475745.1 Selenomonadaceae bacterium | reverse complement strand
GGCAATGTCAGCGGCACTGACAAAGCAGCTCTTGAGCGTCTCGCAGCAGAGTTCGCAGATGAGCTCAACAATATCGGCGTTCGCGTAAGCAACCTAGAGAAATATGCCGATAAAGTTATCTGGCAGGGCAAGATTGAGTACACCTATAAGAGTGCTCGTACCGATGGCAAAGATAGTTATGGTTCAAAGATCACAGACAAAGTCAATCAAGATGACTGGCTCTTCCGTTTCGAGCCAATCGCAGAAGTGAACAAGCATTGGACACTCCGTGCTCGTATTGATGCACATGCTGATATGAGCCGTGATGAAGGTGGTAGCTTCACTCTGGAGCGTGGCTGGGCACAAGGTGATTATGACAACTTCCAGGTTAAAGTTGGTCGTCAACCTCTTTACACCAATGAAGATGGTATCGTTTGGGATACTGAATACACCGGTGCTGAAGTTACCTTTGGTAACCTCTTGAAAGCTACTGTTTATGCAGGCCGTCTCAGAGATGACAGTGTTGTTGGCGCTTACAGACATTCCGGTAGTTGGAATGGTCGTCGTGATGATTCAGCAAGCGTTTGGCGCAATGGTGAAATGACGGGTGCCGGCACAGATCCTTCAAGCTTCCAGGCTATCAACGTTCAGTATATGCCTAAAGAGCATGGTCTCTTTGCTGGTGCTGGTTACTATCACATTAAAGATGATGACTTCAATGGTGAGACCAAGGTTGTCAACGGAAAAACAATCAGTGCTGGTGACTACACATATGATAACAGCAGCTTAGAAGATACTGCAGATATCTGGTCAGTAAATGGCGGTTACAAGTTCAGCAAGAAAGCACAGCTCTGGGGCGCATTTGCACAGAACAGCAAGGCTGACGTTGAGCGTGATTCCTGGCAGGCTCTCTTCAAGTATGGTACTCTCTATGGTGGCGGCAACCAAGGCACCAAGAAGGGTGAGTGGGCTGTCTGGGCTGGTTACAAACAACTCGGTTCCAACGCTTCTCTCTGCGCTATCAACTGGGATGACGCTTTCGCAGGCACCAAGGGTGTCGTTGCAGGCGCTTCCTATGCACCGATGGATAGAATCGTATTCCTCTGCAAGTACTTCAAGGGTGAGTACATCACTGGCGACGGCGATGCAGAGAGACTCTTCGGTCGTGTTGAGTTCTTCTATTAATCTGAGAGCTAACACAATCACATACAATTAAAAATGAAATACTTAAAGTAAAATAAATTTTAACCTCTTTCGTTGGAGCTTCTCCAATGAGAGAGGTTTTTTGATATTATATTTGCCAAAAAATATAGATATAAATTGCCATATATGTTATAATATAGTACATAGTAAATCTAAATGTATGATATACGCAATAGTGATAATTGTGTTAAATGAGGAGATTTAGATATGGCAATTCCTGACGAAGAATTTATTCGTGGTAATGTTCCCATGACCAAGCAAGAGATCAGAATCTTGACTCTAGCAAAGGCACAAGTTAAGCCTGGCGATGTAGTCATTGATATCGGAGCAGGCACTGGCTCGTTGTCTATTGAAGCGGCTATGATAGCTCGCCAAGTATTTGCCGTTGAGAGAAATAACGAAGCGATCGAACTGATCGAACAAAATGCTGAAAAGTTCGGTGTTGATAATATAATCATAATCAATGCCGAAGCACCAAACGGGCTTGAAGGTATTAGTAAGATTGATACAGCTATAATTGGCGGCAGTGGTGGAAATTTGACAAAAATCCTTGATACTATTGATCGGCGACTTAAGAGCGGCGGACGAATTGTCATCAACTGTATAACAATTCAAACTTTATCAGAGACACTAGAATACTTTAAAAATCACGATAATTACAAATACGAAGCAATTCAAGTGCAGATAAATCGTCTCAATCAAGTCGGTCAATATGATATGGCAAAGGCATTGAATCCAATTTATATTATAACTGCAATAAATGAGAGATGAGCTACATTGAATAGAAGAGAATTTATAAAAATGGCGGCAATCTCGACAATGGGAATGAGTTTATATACTTTGGACAGTTTAATTAATAAATACATTGTCGAAGCCAGTAGCAAATTAGAAACGGCGGAGCCTATGATTTATAAACGGCTGTTAGACTTCACGGAATATGAACAGCGTAAAGTAACAGATTTTATCGTCATTCACCATACAGGCTTTCCGGATGAGGACAAAGACTCAACCGTCAATGACATTCATGAGCTACATCAAGAAGTAAACGGCTGGGCAGGTGTTGGCTATCATTATCTGATTCGTAAGAATGGCATGATTGAACAAGGGCGGCGTCCAGATATGATTGGCGCTCATGCCCTTCACTATAATAAGACATCTATTGGTATATGCCTTGCCGGAAACTTTGATATAGGTACTCCTACAAGAGTGCAAATGTCTTCTGCTCAAGAGCTAACACTTTGGCTTTGTAATAAATACAATATAGACCCTCATAAAAAAAATGCCATTCTCGGTCATTGTGATCTAAATGATACAAGCTGTCCAGGTAACAATCTTTATCGAGAGTTAGACGAAATTAGAGAGTATTGTCGATATAACGGAGCGTGAAGACTTGAAACTACGTTCAAGAACTCTATCAAAATTAGATAAAATAATGACAGATATTATAGGCGATACAGGCGAAAAGGTTCCTGGTCTCGGTGTGATTGCTTTTAAGGACGGCAAAGAAGTTTACAGTAAATTTATTGGTTATCGAAATATCAATAAGAAATTATCGGTAACTAGAGATACACGATTTAGAGTAGCCTCAATATCAAAGATGTTTACTATATTTACAATAATGCAGTTCGTTGACAAAGGTACAATCGACCTCGACACAGACGTGAGCGAATACCTTGGATTTAATCTTCGCAATCCTAACTTTTTGGAAACACCAATAACAGTGAGAATGTTGGCAAGTCATACCTCTTCATTGCGTGACGGCAATAATTACAGTCTGCCGCCGGAATGTAGCATTGAGGAGTTTTTTATATCCAATGGTGCAGGGTATGAAGCTGGAATACATTTTGCGCCAAGAAGTGAGACAATCGGCAATTATTTCAAATATAGCAATCTAAATTATAATCTTCTCGGCACTATTATAGAGAAGGTGACCGGTGAGCGCTTCGATTTATACCAGAAGAAACACATTTTAAATCAGCTTGATATGAAGGCAGATTATGTTGTTAGCAATCTAGTTAAAGACGAGTTTAATAATCTTGGTACAATTTATAAAAAGAGCAAGAATAGTGTCTGGAATGAAGATTTTGATTGGATAGCTCAAGTTGATGATTATATTGAACAACCTGCAAAAGATTCAATACAAATTCGCAGTACTGATGATGATAACTCAACGAAATACTATGACCTCAACGATTATAAAGTTGGAACTAATGCTACGATCTTCTCACCTACAGGCGGCTTGAGGATTTCCTTTGAGGAATTATCGCACTGCCTGCAAATGCTAATGAACGATGGCATTTATAACGGCAGGCAGATAATCAGTAAAGGACTGCTCGATGAGATGATGTCTTTACAATGGGTTTACAACGGCAACAATGGCGATAATTATGGAGTAATGTTTAATTATGGGCTGGGAATGTATAAGATCGAGGGTGGCAGTGATGCCAGGTTGTGCAAAGACTATGATATTGACTTTATCGGACACAGTGGCGAAGCTTACGGTCTAATTTCCGGCTTATATTTCATTCCGAATACCATGAGCGGTGTCTTATTCATGACAAACGGTACGGCAGTTGAGCCGGATATAAATCCTAAAAGTCGCGGAAAGTTCAGTAACAGCTACATTTGGGAAGAAAACATAATGAATCCGATTTGCCAATATATATTTGGTAAGCAGGATTAAATGGAAGGTGATATATTTGAAATTGAATTTATCAAAATCCTTAGCAGCATTTGAAGAGGCAAAAAAACTAATGCCAGGCGGTGTAAATTCTCCTGTCAGATCGTTCAGTAATGTTGACTGTAATCCGCCGTTCATTTCTCATGCTGCAGGCTCTCACATCTTCGACATTGACGGCAATGAGTATATTGACTACGTTGGCTCTTGGGGTCCTATGATTGTTGGTCATGCTCACCCTCGTGTCGTCAAGGCTCTTCAAGAAGTTGCGGCTAAAGGCACGAGTTACGGAGCGCCGACCGGCTTGGAATCAAAACTCGCCAAGCTCGTTATGAAGATTTATCCGTCTATTGAAGTCATCAGAATGGTCAACAGCGGCACCGAAGCAACAATGAGCGCTCTTCGACTTGCAAGAGGCTTTACAAAACGCGAAAAAATCGTAAAATTCGTTGGTTGTTATCACGGACACAGTGACGGTCTTTTAGTAAGCGCAGGCAGCGGGCTTGCGACTTTTGGTGTGCCGTCAAGTCCCGGTGTCACTCAAGGCACTGCGAAAGACACGATTGCGATTCCATACAACGACACCGCCGCCGTTGAGAAAGTCTTTGCTGAATGTGGTGAGGAGATCGCTGCTGTCATTGTTGAACCTATTGCCGGAAATATGGGTCTTGTCTTGCCTGTTGAGGGATTCTTGCAGACGTTGAGAGATATAACGATTAAGTATGGCGCCTTGTTGATTTTTGACGAGGTGATGTGTGGCTTCAGATGTGCCCTCGGCGGCGCGCAGGAACTTTACAACATCAAGCCGGATTTGACTTGTCTCGGCAAGATTATCGGCGGAGGTCTGCCCTGCGCGGCTTATGGCGGTCGCGAAGATATAATGAGGCAAATTTCACCTGACGGCAAAGTCTATCAAGCCGGAACTTTGAGCGGCAATCCTCTTGCAATGACGGCTGGAATTGAAACTTTGAGCATTTTGATTGAAGATGCCGATTTCACAAATAAAATCACAGCCAAAACTTCCAGACTTGTTGAGGGTCTAAAGTCTAAGGCTGCGATGTTCAATGTCAATATTCAAGCTCAACAGGCAGGCTCTATGTTCGGTTTCTTCTTCAGTGACAAGCCTGTCAACAACTACGATGACGCTGCCGCTGCCGACCAAATGAAGTTTAAAACTTACTTCACCGCGATGTTGGAGCAGGGCATTTATCTGGCACCTTCACAGTTCGAGACGAGTTTCATGTCGAGCGCTCATAGTGATAAGGACATTGATAAAACCATTACTGCTGCCGAAAACGCCTTCAAACTTTGTGCCGATTGATGAGTAACAGCAGGAGATTAACGGTGCTCGTGATTTTTGGTATTGCAGTGATTGTCGCGTTTGTCAGCAGTTTGATGAATGGATCGGTTGATATTTCACCGCTGCAAGTTTTGAGCACCCTTGGCATCGGCAATGAGGCGGTTGACGAGACGAGACAGCAGATACTTCAAAATATTCGTCTGCCGCGCACTATAGTCGCCATGCTCGTTGGTGTGAATTTGTCGCTGTCTGGCGCAATCCTTCAAGCGGTGATGAAAAATCCTCTTGCCGATCCGCATATCATTGGCATTTCATCAGGCGCGGGCTTGTTTGGTATATTCGTCATGCTCGTCAAAGGTGACGCAGGTGCATTGGTAACGCCGGCGGCATTTGTCGGTGCTCTGGGTGCTGCACTGTTGATATATATCTTAGCTTGGAAAGACGGGTTGCGTCCGATTCGAGTGATTTTAGCGGGCGTGGCGGTGAGTGCCTTCCTCGGTGCAGGTATCTCTGCAATGCTGATCTTCTACAGCGACAAGGTACACAGCGCTCTATTGTGGATGGTCGGCGGTCTCTCTGCACGTTCTTGGAATCACGTCGCGATTTTGTACCCTTATACGATTATCGGATCAGTGCTGACATTCCTCGGAGCACGTCATTTGAATATTTTACAGCTTGGAGACGAAACGGCAAAAGGCTTGGGACTTCGCGTCGACTTGGTAAGGTCACTTCTCACAGC
>JAFVEZ010000040.1 GCA_017475745.1 Selenomonadaceae bacterium | reverse complement strand
GTGACATTATATATTCTTGCTCTTTCTCCATTTCTAGGCGATCTGTCTCTTCCATATGGTCGTATCCGAGAAGGTGCAGCATGCCATGGACAGTTAGAAATACTATCTCACGGCGCAAGCTGTGCCCATAATCTTCTGCTTGACTCTTTGCCCTTTCGACAGATATTATTATATCGCCAAGCGTATCAATCGCTTCATCAACATCATCAGTGATGATTTCCGGCTCATCACTCTCATGAAAGGCGAACGACAGTACATCAGTCGGACGATCAATGCCACGATAATCGCGATTGAGTTCGTGGATTGTCTCATCATCTGTGAGAGTTATACTGACTTCGCTATCTTTAACGTCGTAGAGTTCTCCGATAGTCTCAACGGCGCGTTTAATATCCTCAATGATTGACTCGTCAACAATTATAGTTTCCGGTTCTTTACTGATTATTATTTCCATATCAACTTTCCTTTGACTGTTTTAATATCTCGTAAGTATCATAAGCATCAATGATTCTTGAGACCACATCATGACGAATAACGTCACTTGAATCTAATTTGACTATGCCAATGCCTTTGACATCTTGCAATATCTCCACTGCTTCGGCAAGACCTGACTGCACACCGCGCGGCAAGTCAACCTGTCCCAAATCGCCAGTGACTGCCATTTTTGAGTTGAAGCCAAGTCGCGTCAAGAACATCTTCATCTGTCGGCTGGTGGTATTCTGCGCCTCGTCGAGGATTATGAAGGCGTCGTTGAGTGTCCTGCCTCTCATATAGGCAAGCGGCGCAATCTCTATTATCCCGCGGCTAGTGAACTTTTGATACATATCGAAGCCCAATATATCTTGGAGAGCGTCATACAACGGTCGAAGATAAGGATCAACTTTCTCTTTGATGTCACCAGGCAAGAATCCCAAGCGCTCACCCGCTTCAACGGCTGGGCGTGTCAAAATGATTCGCTTAACGTCTTTGATACGCAAGTAATAAGCTGCCATCACGACTGCCAGATAAGTCTTACCTGTTCCGGCAGGTCCGACGCCTAGGGTTATAACATTGCGGCGGATCGTCTCAATATAGTCTTGCTGTCCTTTAGTCTTCGTGCGAATATGGTCACCTTTCGCCGTTACCAGAATTGTCTCAATGTCATTGTTGCTTGTTGCCAAAGAATGTACTCACCTTCCAAAATTTTAATTATCAACAACACCTATAATACCGTCTTTGAAGACCTCTGTCAATTTGACTGTGATGATTTCATTGAGCGGCACTTCGCCTTTGATGTAAACCTTCACATATTCGCTACTGTGTCCTTCGGTATATATACCTTCAAAGTGTTTTCTCGTTCTCTCTGTTAATACTTCAACTTCACTGCTAATCAAAGTATCATGATATGCCGATTTCTTCTCCGCTGCGAGGGTCAATATTTTGTCAACTCTAGCCTTTTTCACGATTGGCGAAACTTGCTCCATCTCCGCTGCAAGTGTACCTTTTCTTGGTGAGTAGCCGAAGACGTGAAAGTGACTTATCGGCAGCTCTCGAAGACAGTTGAGAGTATCTTCAAACATCTCGTCAGTCTCACTCGGAAAGCCAAGTATAATGTCAATGCCAATCATCATTGTTGGAATATTATCATGAAGGCGATTGACCATCTGCTTGAAGTCATTGACGGTGTACTTCCTATGCATAACCTTGAGTACCGCGTCGCTGCAACTCTGAACTGGTATATGTAAATGCTTGCAGATTCGCGGCTCGTCTTTGATGAGATTGATTAACTCCTCAGTGACTTCGTCAGGCTCAACACTGGAGAGTCTCACTCTTGCTGAAGTGTTATTGAGGACGGTTCTAATGGCGTCGGTTAAGCTTAAGCCTAAATCAGTACCATATTGACCTAGGTTAATGCCTGTAATTACAATCTCCTTGTAATCGGAAAGAGTCTGACACTCTTGAATGATGCTTTTGAGACTCCGGCTCCTAGATTTACCTCTGACTGTAGGGATAATGCAGTAAGTACACTTGCCATTACAGCCGTCTTGAATCTTCATGAAGGCGCGAGTCTTACTCGGAACATGCGGCAAATCCTCATAGATATTTGACATATCTAACGCTTGACTGTCTGATTTGTGCTGATTATATATCTCTTCAACCTTGTTAACAATACTCTTGCGCTCTGAAGTTCCAACTATAACGCTAACGCCTATCTCCTTGAGAGTATCCGGAGCAAGCTGACCATAACAACCCATCACTGCAACCTCAGCACCTGCCTTAAGCGCCTTGCGGATAGCTTGTCGACTCTTGGCTTCTGCCTCTCCAGTCACGCAGCAGGTGTTTATAACGACAACGTCGGCATTATCTTTGACGATTTCATGTCCGCGCTTTCTAAAAAGTTCTGCGATTGATTCTGACTCAACACCGTTGACTTTGCAGCCAAGTGTTTCTATTTTAATTCTCAATATAGCTTCTCCTTATGTTATTTAATTTGTCATTTACTTCACACTTCACATTGTGATATAATGTCCACATATTAGAAAATCAGTTGGGAGGGTTTATCAGTGAATGTGCGAACAGTTAAAGGTAAAATTCTAATGCTTGTTCTGCCGATTGTCGTGATAGGTCTGTTTGTCTTATCAGGCGTGATCTTCAATTATATGGGATCGACCTTTGAGGAACAGATCATAACGAGCAGTATGAGCAATACCAAAGAAGTTAGCGAAACAATATCCGGTTGGCTTGATACCAGAATGTTAGAAACCCAAGAAGCAGCGTCTAATGTTGCTGCCAAGTCAATGAATATTGAATCACTAAATCAAAACAATGTTTATCGCCTTGAGCTTATGGATAAGAAGTATCCCGGTATATATGACAGTGTAAGCTGGGCAGCAATGGACGGCAGCGGTGACACTCACGGCTACACCCACAGTGGATATAAACTTATGCATAATGCTGACAAAGCTTGGTATAAGCGAATGGTCAGCGCTCAAGAGGAATCATTCATGACTTCTCCTGTCATCTCTCAAGCAACCGGCAAGATCATTGTCAACTCAGTTGCACTCGTAAAGAATGCTCAAGGTCAGTACAGCGCCGGCATCTTGGCGGCTATCTATGTGCAATCGGTAATGGAAAAGGTGCAAGCTCTCAAGCTTGGTGAAAAAGGCTACAGCTTGCTTATCTCGAAAGAAGGCACTTACATTGTCAATCCAGATCAAGAAGCTATTATGAAGAAAAAGATATCAGAGGACGGCGATCCGGCAATCATTGAACTTGGTAAGTTGATGCTCTCTGGTCAAGAGGGTGTCTACAGATTCACTTCAAAAGACGGAGATGATATGATCGCCTTCTATAATGTTATTGGTTCAACCGGCTGGGGAATGGCTACTCTTGCATATGAAGATGAGTTGCTTGCGCCTGTCAACAACATGCTCAAGATTATGGCTGGTATATCTCTGCTCATTCTGATTTTGATATTTGTAGGTATACTTTTCACCGTCAACAGAGTCATGGCACCGCTTGGTATCATGATGAACGAAGTACATAACTTAGCTGAGGGTGATTTTAGACATCGGCCGCAGCAGATTACTTCTGATGATGAGCTGGGTTCACTCGGAGAAGCACTCAGAGAAATGCGACATCGCGTATCAAAAGTCATGAAGTCCGTCAGTGAGAATGCACAATCTCTGTTGTCCTCAGCGGAAGCACTCAACACCACAACAGACCAATCTGCCTTGGCAGCGAACCAAGTAGCGCAGTCAATAGTTAAGGTTGCAGAAGGCACGAATATGCAGATGGACGCCGTAAATGCAACATCAAATGCAATCGGCAACCTCAATGAGACCATTAAGACTATAGCTGCAGACGCAGATACAGCGGCAGAACAGAGCAGAGCGGCTTCAGATGTGGCACGCGAAGGCGGCAAGACTCTGGAAGAGGCAATCGCTCAGATTAAATCCATTGAAGAATCTAGTAAGAAGACCACCGAAGCTGTTGCAAAACTTGGTGAAAGCTCCAAAGAAATAGGGCAAATTGTCGATACCATAAGTGGCATTGCTGAACAGACCAACCTCTTGGCCCTCAATGCGGCTATAGAGGCAGCACGTGCCGGAGAACACGGCAGAGGCTTCGCTGTAGTCTCCGATGAAGTCCGCAAGCTTGCCGAGTCCTCTCGCGATGCTGCACAGAAGATCTCCGATTTGATTCAAGTCTCTCAAGAAGATACTAAAAAGGCGATTGAGGACATGGAGAAAGGCAGCCAAGAAGTTCACGTCGGCACCGAGAATATCATATCAATGGGCGATGCTCTCCGCAAGATTATTGATATAGTTGAGCAGGTGTCCGCGCAGGTACAGGACATTTCGGCTGCAATTCGTTCAATGGCTGCCAATGGTGAACAAATCGTCAGTCATATTAAGAGTATTGAAACTTCCAGCAAATCCTCTGCTGAAGAAGCTGAGACTGTCAGTGCGGCAACCGAAGAACAGACTGCATCAGTCCATGAGATTGCTAATGCCGCCACCAGTCTTGCACAAATGGCAAACGAGCTTCAAAAAGAAGTGCAGAAGTTCAAACTCTAAGAGTTATATCAAGATAGTATTGTCAGTTTGAATATTATGATTCACCGATGATCCGAACTTCAGGATTGAGTGTGACACCGTGGGCTTCATAGACACGTCGTTTTACTTCCTCAATGAGTCCCAAAACATCTGCTGCTGTGGCATGGCCGGCATTGATAACAAAGCCTGCATGTTTGGTTGAGACCATGGCATCACCGACTCTGAGACCCTTTAAACCAGTTTGATCTATGAGAGTTCCGGCAAAATAGCCTTCCGGCCGCTTGAATGTACTTCCCGCTGAGGGATATTCAAGCGGCTGTTTGCTTTCTCTACGCTGAGTAAAATCGTCCATATCGTGGTGAATAGTTTCTGAATCACCCGCTGTAAGTTGTAATTCAATCTCACAGATAGCGTAGCCATTGAGCTGGAAGATACTGCGACGATAGCCAAGATCAAGGGCATCAAGATTAAACTCTACGAGATGTCCTGATCTTGAAACAGCGCGAACTTTAGATACAACATTCTTCATTTCGCCACCGTAAGCTCCAGCATTCATATATATCGCTCCGCCAATACTGCCAGGTATACCAACTGCAAATTCCAAGCCGGTGAGACTGTTGTCTGCGGCGAAGTTGGAAACATCTTTGAGCTTGGCACCTGCGCCGACGATTAATCTTGTGTCATCGCGTCTGATCTGTGCAAATTTGCCGTTGAACTTAATCACCGCACCGCGTATTCCCTTATCACGAACGAGAACATTTGAGCCATTGCCAAGGATTGTCAATGGTATATTACTTTCGTCAATGAGCTTCAATATATTGACTACTTCCTCTATATTCGACGGAAATATCAAAACATCAGCCGGACCGCCAATCTTAAAGGTGGTATGTTCACTCATCGGCGCATCGAATATAAACTGATCTGCCTTCAAAAATACTTTCAGTTTGTTTGAGAAATCTTCTCTCCAATCCATAGTTTAAATCATTCCTGTTTTAAATAATATCTGTCTTAAGGACGGCACCGGTTGATGCTGAAGTGGTAAGTTTGGCATAACGTGAGAGATATCCGGTCTTAATTTTTGGTTCGGGTTTCTTCCAGTTGGCACGACGCTTGGCGAGTTCCTCATCGCTGACTTCGAGTTCAAGTTTGCGATTTGGAATGTCGATTGAGATGATATCGCCGTCTTCAATTAGAGCGATTGGACCACCTTCCATTGCTTCTGGTGAGATGTGACCAATGCAGGCGCCTTGACTTGCACCGCTGAATCTGCCGTCTGTGATAAGACCGACTTTGAGACCTGCGCCTGTGATTGCAGCAGTTGGATTTAACATCTCTTGCATACCAGGACCGCCCTTTGGACCTTCGTAACGAATGACAACAACATCACCATTGTGAATCTCATTAGCCATGATGGCGTTGATTGCGTCCTCTTCGCTATCGAAGCACTTGGCCTTACCTTTATAGGTTAGCATATCCTCAGCAACAGCAGACGCCTTGACGACGGCGTAATCTGGACAGAGATTGCCTTGGAGAATTGCAATACCACCGGTTGCACGATAAGGATTGTCAACGCTGTGGATAACATCAGGACGCTGAATCTCTGCGCCTTCGATTCTCTCTGCAACGGTGCCGGTGACTGTCAGAGCATCGAGGTGGAGCAAATCTTTCTTTGCAAGTTCGTGCATAACGGCAGTAATTCCGCCTGCTTCTTCGAGGTCTTGCATGTGGTGAGTGCCTGCCGGTGAGAGCTTGGTGATGTACGGCGTGCGGCGGCTGATTTCGTCGAACAACGTCGCAGGAATCTCAATGCCACATTCATGAGCAATGGCAGTCAAGTGCAAGACGGTATTAGAGGAACCACCAATACCCATATCAACAGTGATTGCATTCTCAAAAGCCTTTAGGGTCAGAATATCGCGAGGTTTAATGTCCTTCTTGAGCATCTCAATGATGACTTTGCCTGCAAGCTTGGCAAGAATGAAACGAGCACCATTGTAAGCAGCGGGAATTGTGCCATTGCCAGGCAATGCCATACCGAGAGCTTCGGCAAGTGAGTTCATTGTATTGGCAGTGAAAAGACCAGCACAGGAACCGCAGCCAGGGCAAGCGTGCTTCTCAAGATTAGCCATCTCCTCTTCAGTCATTTGACCCGCTGCGAACTTACCAGCAGCTTCAAAGGCTTGACTGACACTGATATCACGACCATTAAGACGACCTGCAAGCATAGGGCCGCCACTGACAATGATCGACGGGATATTTAATCTAGCTGCAGCCATCAGCATACCGGGAACGACTTTATCACAGTTTGGAATCAAGACGAGTGCATCGAAGCCGGAAGCCATGGTGACTGCTTCAATAGAATCGGCAATCAGTTCACGACTTGCCAACGAATATTTCATACCAGTGTGACCCATTGCAATTCCGTCACAAACACCGATTGCAGGGAACTCAATCGGTGTGCCGCCAGCCGCAGCAATACCAAGTTTAGCCGCTTCAGTAATAGACTTTAAATGCATATGACCAGGGATAATCTCATTGAATGAATTACAGACACCAATCAATGGTCTGCTGAGTTCATCAGGACCAAAACCATTTGCGTGAAATAGTGAACGATGAGCGCAGCGAGTAGCGCCCTTCTTTACAATATCGCTTCTCATTAAAATCTCTCCTATACCTATATTTACAATATATTTCCATATTCGCTGAAAATTGAAACTTTCCTGCAAGAAAAGTTTGGACTTTTGGTAATGCTTATCTGTTGACACGAGAATAAGACACGATTATAATAGTTATAATATATTTAATATGAAAAAGTTAGGAGAGATTTTTATGGTAGGCGGGAGAATTTTCATTAGTGATGACAAACAGACTTTGGTTATGCTCATCAACAAAGGCACTGAGGAACTTTCCTGCGGCGGCAAGCCAATGCAGCAACTCACAGCTAACACCACTGATGCCGCACAGGAAAAGCATGTTCCGGTTGTTGAGGTTGAAGGCAACAAGGTAAGTGTCAAGGTTGGCAGCGTTCCTCACCCAATGACGGAAGCCCACTTGATTGCTTGGATCTATCTGCAGACTAAGAAAGGCGGACAGTATTGCCACTTGACGCCTAATGATAAGCCAGAAGCTACTTTTTTGGTAGCTGAGGGCGATACTCCAATAGCTGTTTACGAGTATTGCAATCTACACGGACTCTGGAAGGCAGATATTTAATATTAACACCAATATAAAAGACCAAACCATCTGGACAAACTCAATGTTGATGATTTGGTCTTAATTAATGGTCATTAGTAATAATTAAGCGGACTGTTTAAGTGCAGTCTCAATGGCAATGGAGAGTTGATCTCCGCAAGAAGTTCCGCGACTTCCACAATCATTACCCTTGAGAATGTCAGCGATCTGTTGAGCGTCTTGTCCTTCGACAAGTTTACCAATAGCAAGCAGATTGCCTGGACAACCGCCAAGGAATTTGACATTATGCAATTTGTTTTGCTCATCGAGATCAAAAGTGATTTGCTTGGAGCAAACACGCTGAGGAGTGTAAGAGAAACTTTTCATTAATATGCCTCCAATCTTCAATTCACATACACCGACTTTATTATATAACATTATGCGAAAATATCAAGCATAATCAAAGTAGATATTTCAAAGGAGGAATTATATTGCTCTCAACCGCAATTTGTAATATAAATATGAATACCCCAATCCTTGTCGCGAGTGGCACTTTTGGTTTTGGTGAAGAGTTTGCCGACTTTGTGGACCTCTCAAGGCTCGGTGCAGTCATGGTCAAGGGTACTACTCTCAAACCTCGCCGTGGCAATGAAGGCAACAGAATCACTGAGACGCCTTCTGGTATGCTCAACTGTATAGGACTTGAAAATCCGGGTGTTGAGGTCTTTTTGAGCGATACTCTGCCGCGTATTAAAGACAAAATGAATGTTATTGTCAATATTGCTGGCACCAGTGCTGAGGAGTTTGGTGAGCTTGCAAGACTACTTGATGTTGATGGCGTGGCGGCTGTTGAACTTAACGTCTCTTGTCCGAACGTTAAAGACGGTGGAATCATCTTTGGCACCGATCCAAAAGCAGCCGCAGCAGTCACCGAAAGTGCAAAAAAATCGACGAGCAAGCCTGTCATTGTCAAACTCTCGCCGAATGTTACCGATATTAAATTGATGGCGCGTGCCGTTGAAGAAGCTGGAGCAGACTGTATTTCACTCATTAACACTCTCATGGGCATGGAGATTAACATCAATACTTGGCGTCCAACTCTCGGCAATGTCACAGGTGGACTCTCTGGAGCTGCCGTCAAGCCCGTCGCTGTCCGTATGGTCTACGAGGTTGCCAAGACCGTCAAGGTACCAATCATTGGCATGGGTGGTATAGGAAGCTGGCAGGACGCTGTAGAGTTCTTCCTTGCCGGCGCTTCAGCCATTGCCGTCGGTACGGCCAACTTTGCCGATCCTTCAATCACAATGAAAATTGCCGACGGTCTCGAAAATTACTTGCAGAGTCGAAATCTGCATAGTATAAGTGAGCTCATCGGCAAAGTTAAAGTTTAGTCAAGGATATATTGGAATCGTATCGAGCGCTGTATTTTCATCAAAGCCAGCTGCTATATTGAAGTTCTGAACGGCCTGTCCTGCTGCGCCTTTAACTAAGTTGTCAATCGCACTGAGGACAATGACACGATTCGTTCTCTCGTCGATGTGCCAAGCAATATCACAGAAATTGCTGCCGCGCACATACTTGGTCTCTGGGTAGCCATTGCGTCCAAGTAGTCTGATAAAGTGTTCATTGCCGTACATCTTCTGGAAGGCAGGCTCAATCATTTCGGCTGATATGCCGTTCTTTAGATTGGCGTAACAAGTAGCAAGAATACCGCGAGACATTGGCACCAAGTGAGGTGTAAAGTTAATGACGGTCTTGCTGCCACTCAAATCCTCAATCGCCTGTTCAATCTCAGGTGTGTGACGGTGATTGGCGACGCCGTAAGCTTTGAAATTATCATAGAGTTCAGGAAAATGATTGCCTAACTTTGGAGAACGACCCGCACCGGAGACGCCGCTTGCAGCATCAACTATTATTGAGCTTACATCAATCAAGTGATGCTTCGCCAAAGGTGCCAGAGCAAGGATAGAAGCGGTTGTGAAGCACCCAGCATTACCGATGATTTTAGCGGAGCGAATGTCCTCTCGATAAATCTCAGCAAGTCCATATACACGTAAGGCATCTTTGTGAGTGTGTTCCACCTTGTACCACTTCTCATAAATCGAGGTGTCATTGAATCTGTAATCGGCACCAAGGTCGATAATCCTCGTAGGAAGATAATCAAGTTTGCGTCCAACGTCCATGGCATGACCGTGAGGCAGTGCAATGAATACAAAATCACTGTCCTCGCCAATCATTTCAATATCTTTTAGACTCTCCAGCTCATTGTCATAGAGACCTTTGAGATGAGGATAGAGTTCAGAAATTTTCTTACCCGTGTGAGTTTCAGAAGTTATATGTACCACATTGACTTGTGGGTGACGATATAGGATTGCCAGCAGTTCAGCACCGGCATATCCTGTTGCACCAACCACACTAACTTTAATCAAAATGATTCCTCCTTTTTTAGTTGGGGATGGATGGGTGTCAATTTCGTTTAGCTAAAGATACAACGAAGGGGCAATCAACAATCACAATAAAAAGCTCATTCGCTGTTTCTTGTTCTCGAAAGAGTTATAAACACCGAGCGGATTAATCTTGTCCTCTCTTTAACACCGAGTGTTCTAGTGTTATAAAGATTATAGATAAAATGGGCACATAGTTCTGCTTCACGCTTGGTAACCATTCGATGAATCACCAGATAGTCGACCATAGATTTGACATATTCAAATTCGGTGTCATCTTTGATTTTGTTTATCATATCTTCATAGATGAATTCCTCTTTGACAGTTGCACTCTCAAAGAATGTAACTTCATAGGCAAAGTTGTCTTTATCATCAGTGTCGACTATGGTAATACGAATATAACCACCAAGTCCACGCCTTGATTCAACACTAAAGCCTTTATCATGTGTGAATCGAGTGCTGAGGACATAGCTGATCTGTGATGGCGCACAAGACATTATATTTGCAAGTTCTGTGCGCTTTAGCTCGACTTTCCCATCTTCTTTCCTGTGTAATTGTTCCTTGATATAGTTTTCTATCGCATCAGCAATATTATTAACCATACAAATCACCTACTTCTAAGTCAAGTATAATGTCGACTATTTGACATTATTATATTTGACTTTTTGATAATTTGCAAGTACTTTTTCAAATTCTTGGTCTTATTCCTAATTTAGTAGGAGTATGGCCTTTTTATTTAATGGTCTTTTAATGATAATTTTCTTGACGAAATCGACTAACACGAATAAAATAACAATGTTAATGATTTTTAAATCTTGCTGCTTCACTTCTGGCAAGCTCATCACAGCGCTCATTGTAGTTAAGTCCAGCATGGCCTTTCACCCAGTGAAATTCTACTTCATGAACAGCAATAAGATTATCAAGTTCAATCCACAAATCTTGATTGAGGACAGGTTTCCTTTGAGCAGTCAGCCAGCCATTTCGTTTCCAATTTGCAAGCCACTTCTTGGTAAAGGCATTCTTTAGATATTGACTGTCAGTGTAGAGTTCTATTTTCACTCCGGTTGGAAGTTTTTGAAGGGCAGATATAGCTGCTGTCATTTCCATACGGTTGTTGGTTGTGTGTCTCTCACCTCCATGTAATTCTTTCACCTCACCGGTGCCACATTCTATGATAATTGCAGCCCAACCGCCGGAGCCTGGATTTCCAAGGCAAGAACCATCAGTATAAACGATATAATTAGCACTCATTTTATCAAATCCTCTCATTTAAAAATATTTTTTCAGAAATACTTCATAATTCTTGAAAAATGTGCTATAATTCATTTGACTTTTAATCAAAGTAGGACACAAGTTATGATTATACAAATTTTAGAGATTATAGGAAGCTTTGTCATAAGGCAGTTGACTGACTTTGGCACGATAGTTCTTCTGTACATTGATACCATGAAGCAACTCAAACATAAGCCGCGAATGAAACATATAATAGCACAGATGTCACATCTAGGTGTTGATTCGCTCACCATTGTTTCATTGACACTACTGTTTACGGGCGTTGTCTTCACTCTTCAGACGGCACATGAGTTAATCAGATTCGGTGCCCAGTCAACGGTTGGCGGTCTTATTGCTATAGCTATCGGTCGTGAGTTAGGACCTGTCCTCGTTGGTGTTGTCTGTGCAGGTCGAGTTGGTGCTGCAATCACGGCTGAAATATCAACAATGAAGGTCACTGAACAGATTGATGCTCTTCGCGTTATGGCAGTCTCACCTGTTGACTATCTCATTGTTCCTCGAATGTTAGCCTGTATGGCAGTTGTACCTCTTCTCACGGTTTTTGGTGACTTAGTTGGAGTTTTCGGTGGATATGTTGTTGCTGTATACTATTCTGGTATAAGTTCTTACCTCTTTATGAACTCTATTGATCTATTTGCCACCGTTAAAGACCTTACAGGCGGACTCATCAAGGCTATATTCTTCGGCAATGTTATAGCTGTCCTTGGCTGCTATTATGGGTTGAATTGTCCTGAAGGTGCTGAAGGCGTCGGCAAGGCAACAACTAAAACTGTCGTCGCTTCAATCATTGTTATATTCATACTCAATGCGATTTTGACCTTCTTTATATATGGTGACTGATTTATGATTAGGATAGTAAACGTTAGCAAATATTTTAACACAAAGGCTGCATTAAAGCAAATAAACCTTGAAATACATGATGGTGAAACTCTAGCAGTGATTGGTGGTTCTGGGTCCGGCAAGTCTACCCTTCTCAGACTGATGATAGGATTGATTCAACCAACTGAAGGTGAGATTTGGATTGGCAATGACGAAATCTCAAGAATGTCTGAAGAGGAACTCACGCGTGTTCGATTGAGAATGGGAATGGTATTCCAATATTCAGCGCTCTTTGATTCAATGACAGTTGGTGATAATGTTGCTTTTGGTCTAGTTGAGCACACTGACTATCCCAAAGATAAGATCAAGGCTATCGTTAAAGAGAAGTTAAAACAAGTCGGCCTTGAAGGTGTTGAAAATTTAATGCCTAATGAGTTGTCAGGCGGAATGAAGAAGCGCGTCTCACTTGCCAGAGCTATTGCTATCGAGCCGGATATAATCTTCTATGACGAACCTTCCAGCGGCTTGGATCCGATAACTACCACAAAGATTGACGAGCTTATAATATCCACTCAGAAGACCCTCGGCGTGACAAGTATTGTGGTCACTCACGATATGGCAAGTGCCTGCAGAATTTCAGATCGCATTGCTATGGTTTATCAAGGTGAGTTGATTGCCTTGGATACTGTTAAGAACTTTAGACAAATCCAAGATTCACGCGTTCAAGAATTTTTCAAAACTCTAAACTTAGAACAGGTGTGATTAAATGAGACTGCAAGTTGTTGACAGCAATCACGTCCAACATGTAATTGAAGGCATTAATAAACAGATTGCTGCAAATATCAAAGAGCCGTTCTTTTACAATTAGTTTTAATTTTAAGACTAAATTTATAATAATAATGGTGATTAGTTTTCGGTGATCGGAAGGTGAGTATATGAATGAAACTGCAAAGGTAGGAGCCTTTACTATCGGTGGATTGATGGCTTTCGGAGCGGCGACTATGAGTCTCGGCAATATCGACTTTGGTGTTGACAACAACTATACAGTTTATGCCGGATTTCGTAAGGTTATAGGTCTGGAACCTCAGGCTGCTGTGAGATTATCCGGTGTTCCGATTGGCAAAGTCACAAATATCGTGAATGATGGTGGCGGTGTCACAGTTACTATGGAGATCGACAAAAAGGCTCAAATACCTCAAAGTTCAACTGTTATGGTGTCTTCCGTTGGCGTTATGGGTGATAAATTTATCAATATCACGCCTTCTAAGTCTGGTGTATACTTAAAGAATGGCGACTACATCTATGGCATTGATGAGGTTGGAATGGATTCTATGTTTGAATCACTTGACAGGGTTATGGATAAAGTGGATACCTTGCTTACACATATGAATAATATTGTAGGTGATCCAGTTGTTCAGAAATCACTGATTGAGATGAGTGAAAACATGAGAGACGCTTCCGAACACATGAATGGTATGATGGAGGTACTGGAGCGCATAACGGTAAATAATGAAGGAAATGTCAATGATATGGCCTCGCAGCTCAATTCCACACTTGCCAGCATGAATAGAACCATGCAATCTGTTGAGAGTATGGCTCAGAATCTGGAAACTTTTGCTGGAGACCCTCAAACTGCTCAAGAACTCAAAGAAACCTTGGCAAATATCTCGGCAACAAGTAAGAATATTGCTCACATGGCGGAGAATATGGACGGAGTGATGGGCGACAAGAAAACTGCCGAGGATATGAAGGCGACTATTAAAAACGCAAGAGCTGTCTCTGAGCGAGCAGACAAGATGCTAGGCAAAGTTGATGGCACTATCTCAAAACTCTCCGGTGTTAAAGTCAAGCCTTCAGTTGAAGCTCTTTATAGCGGTGGTGCTGATGACTGGAATACCAACTTTAATCTCAACTTTAGGAAGGGCAGCAGATCACTGGATTTGGGTGTTGAGGACATCGGCGAAGGAAACAAGCTTGATCTCACCGCCGGCAAGCGAAAGAACAACTTTGGAGCAAGGGCAGGCATTATTGCAGGAAAGCCCGGAATAGGACTTGACACTTATATCGGTTCGCGTGTAAAATTATCCGCTGAAGCGTATGATCCTAATGAGGGTACATTTAGATTCAAATCTCAATTCAAAGTTGCCGATTCAACATATATATTAGGTGAGTGGCATGACTTTACCGATTCTGATAATCGCGCCGCTTACTTTGGAATCAAGCAGGAATTTTAGGATATAGCTGAAAATTGATGGCAGACAGATGGCAGATAATTGATAACTAATTTAAATATTGCTGACTGTCGGCTACCAATAGCTACTAATTAGGAGGATAGATTAACAATGAATATTTTAAATCGTATCAGCAAGAAAATTGATAAGAAGCTGAGTGCGCTTGTTATGGCAGGACTAATGGGCTTATCTATAAGTCAAGTACAGGCTGCCGATATTGTCGACCTCAATTTGGAAGAGACCGTACAGCGTGCCTATGCTAACAACAGAACTATTAAGCAGGCTTCAGCGGGTCGTGAGGCAGCTTACTGGAGTCTTAGTGCTGCTCGTCGCCAAAGCAATCCAACTGTAAGCTGGCAGGGTTCCGGTCAGAAGGTAGGCGGCTCATATTATCCTACTTACAATCGTTCTTTCAGTAATACTGCTTCAATCTCAATGCCGGTCTACAGCGGCGGTCAGCTTGAGGCAGGGCGTGAGACAGCACGACTGGGTCTCAACAGCGCCGATCTTGAACTTGAGCAAACCCTTCAAAATGTTCGCGCTACCGCTACAAGTCTTTATTACTACGTCTTGCAATGTCGCAATCAGATAGAAGTCGAGGAAGAAGCTGTCAGTGTTCTACAAGAGCATTTGGATAACGTCAACGCTCAATTTCGCGTCGGTACAGTTGCGAAGTCAGATGTCCTTGCTTCTCAAGTTCAATTAGCAGAATCACAACAGGCTCTTGTCAATGCTCAAAATGCCTTCGACAATGCCATCGCTGATCTTTGCAACTATATAGGGCTTCCTGCCGATACGGTTCTTCGTCCACGTGACCAACTTACCTATACCAAATATAATTTGAATTTGGAAAACTGCACCAAGTACGCTATTGATAACAGTCCTGCCTGCGCTATTGCCGATTTGGCTGTCAGAGAAGCCGAGAGTAACCGGAAGAGCGCCAAGAGCGGCTACCGTCCGACTGTCAATGCTGCCGTGACAAAGAATATCACTGGTGAGCACGAATTTCATAAAGATATTACCGATTATTGGACTGCTGGTCTCTCCGCTTCTTGGAACATCTTTGACGGTGGCGTAACAAGTTCTCAAGTGAAACAGGCTGATTCTGCAATAGTGAGGGCTAAGGAAAATGCTGCTGCTGCTCGTGAGGAAGTCCAAGTCAACGTTCAGAAGGCTTTCCTTGATCTCTTTAGTGCTGAGAAAAATATCTCTACAACAAAGATTGCAGTTGAACGAGCTGAAGAAGACTATAAGATCGCTCAAGTTCGCTATGCTGCTGGTGTCGATACCAACTTGGCTGTTATGGACGCTCAGGAAAAACTTACAGAAGCACGTAGCAACTATTATACGGCTCTTTATCGTTATAATATTGCTAAAGCAGATCTCGATCAATCAATGGGTATTCCTGTCGGAATTGACGTAAGTCGTTATGTCTCGGCTGTAGAGAACGGCAAGACCGCTGCTGATGCACGCGAAGAGGCAGCTATAACCGATGTTGCAGCAGAGGTGCCAAAAGCAGGCGAAGTTGCACCGGTTGTTACCATATCCAATCTTGATGTAGCTTCACCTATTCCGGCTGAAACGGTAGAAGGCGAACTCACAAGATAATTATATTGTTGAGGAGTAATTGTAATGAATGTAGTGGCAAAGGCATTGACCGGATTTTTGACCGGCACTATAATGCTGGCTTCAGCTGGCGCTGGTTACTTATACTCTCAACGTGATGCCGTCATTGAGAAGATTGCCGCTACTGCTTCTGATTACATCTCTGAATCACTCGGTACCAAGGTCGAGATCGGCTCCATAGAAGTAGGTGACATCAACACCGGCTCAATTAGTGACATTAAACTCTCTGATCTTGCCGTTTATGATAAACATTCTGATCTCATTGCCAAAGCTAAGAGCGCTGAGGTCAACTTTCATTTACTTACCTTGGCTTCTGATCCACTCTCTGCTATTGAAGAGATTAAAGTTCATGGAGTTGAAGGTAATGTCGTTAAACGCTCTGATAATACTTGGAATTTCAGTGATCTTCAAACCTCAAGTGAGGGTGAGAGCAACTTTGATACAAATATTCTGATTGATAACATCAAAGTCAATGCTTCTTTTGACGGCAATGAAGTGGCTGCTGATGTACCAAATCTCAAGCTGGATTTTGATACAACGGCAGACTTTACTGCTGAAGTTAGCGGAGCAAAGGTCTTTGGTAATGTTGAAGATTATGCATTTGATACCGGCGATATTACAGGTACGCTGGACTTCGATCACGATAATATTAAAGCAGATGTCAATGCAGATGATATATCGGCGAATATCAATGACAGTGAGTTGATCGTTGACAAGATTAATGCCGCTCTTAACCTAGATGAATACTCAAATGTGAAAGCTGATGTCAAAGTACAGGCTCTTGGTTCAAATGTTCAAGTAACTGCCAATGTGACCGACAAGAAGCAGATTGTTAATCTTGCGGCTGACACTGTAGATGTCTCCAGTGTGTTGCCGTTCATTCCTGATGACACTATTCCTGCCGGTGTGGCAGTTCTCGGAGGTTTTGTCAACGATGCTAAGGTAAATGTCCTCAAGCGTGGAGACAACTTGAGCTTCAGCGGCTCGGCAAGTCTCAAAGACGGTTCTGTAATGGTTGAGCAGACACAAATCAATGATATTAACGGTCATACAACTTTCACTGATGCTGAGATTCTCCTTGACGCTAGTGCTCAGGCCAATGGTCAACGTGCGAACGTCAGTGGCTCTATCAGAATTGATACCGACGAACCTTACTTTGACCTCAAGGCCTCTTCTGACTCATTCAGTCCCAATGCGGTGATGTATCTGCCCGCTGAGGGTTCTGCTTCATTCACGGCACATTTGACAGGTACACCATCCAATCCAATAGTTGAAGCTGATATTTATTCGCCATATATTGCTTATGAGGATATAAGCGTCTCTAACGTTTCAACTCACCTAAAATATCAAGATAATGCAGTTTACTTTAGCAATATTAAGGCTGACACCTTCGGTGGAACAGTAAGCGGTGACTTCGAGCTTATGGCAATGGACTTATCTTTTAATGCTCATCTTAATGTCAACGGTGTCAATATATCGAGGTTTAGTAATTATGCACCGGTGTTAGCTGAGATTGATGGTTTAGTATTTGGCGATATTGGAATCAATGGCATAGGAAATGATCTTGATGCATTGAAGGTTTACGGCTCTGTTACAGCTTCTAATGTTAAATACAAGGACGTGGAGATTATCCGCGCTGATACTTCATTCTACGTCGAAGGTGACGACGTTAAGATTGATTATCTCAGTGCAACGCTTCCAGAGGGTGGCACACTGGGTGTAGAGGGAACTATAACCGATACTAACAAGTTGGATTTGATGTTCTATGCTGCCCACGTTGACTTGTCTATAGCGAAGAACTTCGTTCCACAAGTAAATATATCTGGTCTTGCTGACATTAAAGGCTCTGTCCATGGCAATGCTGAAAACCCTAATGTCGATATCGAGTTCTCAGCAGTTAATGGATCAAAGTTCAGCAATGGCAAATTTGAAGGTATACTCCTCGATCAGCCTTATGACTCAATCAGCTTTGCTGCTTCTGGTTCATTGGACGGTATAGAAGTTAGAGACTTCGTCATGTCAAAGAATGGTAAAGATGTCTGGCTGGTGAAGGGTACAGTCGGCTTGACTGGTGAGAAGAATGTAAACTTGCAAATAGATACAGTAGGCGCACGCGCTGAAACTATTGTTCAACTTGCTGCGCCGGATCAACCTCTCACCGGCAATGTCGACAATATAATAACCGTTACAGGAACTCTCGATAATCCTCATGTTGTTGGGTATATTGAGTTCAGTCGTGGCTCATATCGTGGCATTCTTGTCAATTCAATGAAGGGTGATTACTTCGTTGAGGGCAATCAAATCAGACTGCAAGACTTCCGTATAACTTCACCAATGGTTGATATGGTTCTCAATGGTATCATTGACAGCACAACGACAGAGATGAACTTTACCGTTGATGTGAATGATATTAACGTTGAGCGCTTTAAAAGCAAGCTGCCTGAAAACTACCCAGCAAGCGGTCATGGCAAGTTTATCGGAATAATCGGTGGCACTCTTGACCAGCCAATCTTCGATGGCAAACTCAATGCGGAGAGTCTGAGTTTTAACGATGTAGAGATCAGCAATGTAGATGGCCATATAAGTCTTAATGGAGATGACATACTACTTGATAACTTCAGCTTCAATGAAGGAAAAGGCAGCTATACTGTCCACGGTAGAATCAACTATATCACCAACTCAATGAGCGGACATAGTGAAGTCAAAAATGCTGATATACCTAATCTTTTGGCACTTGCAAACTTAAAGAATGATATTGTAACCGGCACTCTCAATAGTAGTATGACCTTCGGCGGTACCTTGCAGAATCCTAGTTTCCAGTTAGTCGGCAATATACCACTCGGCACTGTTGCTGGTTGTGATATTCACGATATTAATATTGATGTTAATCTCCTAAACAGTACTCTTTATATCAGAAACTTCGAGGGTTTCCAGGGTGAAACCGGTACAGTTAATGCTTCCGGCTCCGCCCAGCTCAACGGTGTTCTTGACATTAAGCTCAATGCTTCCAATCTTGCTTTGGAGATGTTCAGCAAGGCTGCTGGCTCTGATGCTGAGGTGGTAGGCACAACGAGTGTAGAAGCAGTTGTCGGTGGTACCACAGACAATCCTACCGCACAAGTGGATATCTCCGCAAATGGTGGTTTAAAAGGCTCTACCTTTGACTTATTGCGTGGTAGCCTAAATCTCAAAGATGGTGTCATTGATGTTGAAGAGCTAATTGTTCAGAAGGCAATCGTTGATAAAATCTATCAAATCAGTGCCAGAGGACAAATACCTCTGATAGCTCTAACCAAGAGTAATTCAAAATTCCGAGTGCCCGAATCTGAATTAAACCTTGATATCTCTCTCGATAACGCAGATTTGTCCTTGCTGCCACTCTTGAATAAAAACCTAATCGCTTGGGGCATTGGCGAGATGGCAGGTAATCTTAAAGTTACCGGTACAGCTTCCGATCCTTTAATCAATGGTAATATCTTGATTAAAGAAGGAACGACAAAGATCAAGGGCATGAATAATCTAATTGAACATATGAATATGAATCTTGCATTTACTGGTAAAGAGATGAAGGTTGAGGAATTCAGTGGTAATATCGGAAAAGGCAAATACGAACTCATTGGCGGCTTGAGCATTAAAGGTCTTGAGCTCAACGATTATAAATTTACCTTCACTGCGAACAATCTTGAGATAATAAGTAAATTCTTTAGCGGACCTCTTAATGCTGAATTCTCTCTAAGTAAGTATGAGCTTAAAGACCCAAGAGGAGAACATCGAGGATTTAGACCACTGATTGATGGTCATCTTGATCTTGATAAATGTACTATATCAATACCGTCAATTCCTGAATCTGAAGGCGAATTACCTAATATTCAGCTTAATGTGCTGATCACTCTTGGTGATAAAGTCCACTTATACAGTCCTTATCTCTTTGATCTCTACATGACAGGTAATGCTAAGTTTGAGGGTTCAACGAATCGTCCACGGTCTTCCGGTCTGATTACAGCTAAACGTGGCGGAACCGTCAGCTATCTCAAGACGGTCTTTAATGTCCGTGAAGGTGAACTACAGTTCCAAACTGGCTCTTTCTTCCCTGCTATAACCTTCCTTGCCGATACCAAAATCACAAAGACCAAAGTTATCCTCAGTGTCGGTGGCGTCTTGAATGACAGATCCATCAAACTTACCAGTGAACCACCTGGCATGACTGAAACTGAGATAATGCAACTCCTCACTCTTCGTGATGCCTATCAGAAGGGTGGAGACAACGACATTGAGACAGGAGACCTGCTGATGCTCGGTCTTCAAATGAGCTTCCTTAGTGAAATTGAAGGCGCTGTGAGGAAGACTACCGGTTTCGATCAGTTCTCAATATCGAGAGGTAGCGGCAGTGCTTTTGATAATAAATCTGAGATTAGAGAGCGCCACGAAGAAGAATATAATGTCACCATAGGTAAGTACGTCACTGACAACACTATGTTGAAATATACCAGAGGTATCGGCGGTGACAATATCAATCGTTACGGCCTGCAATATGATATAAATAGTTTTATCTCAGCAACAGTAGAACGTGAAGGACATGCCGGTATCTTGGGCTTTGAAGCTCGTTGGAAGTTCTAACGACTATGAGGAATATTTAATGAGAAGATTACTTGTGATTATGAGTATCTTGACAGTTATTGTGCTGACAGGTTGTGTAAACGATGGTACAAATTTTGTCATAAGAAAAGATACCACATTAAAAGAAATGCTCGCCAATAGTGAAGATGGCTATAAAATCTATTTAATTACCATGGATCGACGCAATAACAATTATTGGAAATTGATAGACGAAGGTTGTCGGCAAGCAGTCAAAGAGCTTGGTGGAATAAATTATAAATGGATTGCACCCGATGAGCACTTAGCTGCCCTTCAAGGTGAATGTATAGATAGGGCCGTTGACGAAAATGTCAATGCAATTCTAGTCTCGGCTATCTCTTTGACAGAACTCAACGAAAATCTCAAAAGAGCTGACGAAGCAGGAGTGAAGATAATTTATATTGACAGTGCTGCCACCCATGATGCTGTTGCCACTCTAATGACAGGCAATGAAACAGCCGGTAGAGTTGCAGGTGAGACAATGCTGCAAGCCCTTCAAAAGAGAAACATTGAAAGCGGAGTTATAGGAGTTGCAGCAGTGAGTGCCAATACTCAAAATACAATGTTAAGAGTCAAAGGTTTCCGCGAAGTCTTTGAGGGTACAAATTTTACAGTAGCTCCTACGGTTTATATGAACAATGACGTTAATATAATCAAAACCGATGTGAAGGCTCACCCTGAATATGTCGGCTACTTCGCCACTAATCAACAATCTACCTTTGCTGTCACTGAGCAGATCAAAGCTTCTGATTCTGTGCCGATTGTAATAGGTTTTGATACCGCTGATCTTACGCTTTCGATGATAGATAAAGGCATTATATATGCAACGATACAACAAAATCCTCAAAAGATGGGTCATGACGGAATAGAAATTGCAGTTCAAGCATTACAAGGTATATACAACGATAAAAACGTAATAATAGATACTGGCGTAAGTGCTGTCACTAAAGAGAATTTAAGGTAAATGCTTATGACCATGAGAACGAAACTTTTACTTGTCAACTGCATTCCGATTGTCATCTTTGCTATCATCTCATTGATATTAGGGCTTGCTCAGTTAAGTTCTAACCTTTACGATAAAACAGAAGCGCATCTTAAATCAACGGCCTTGGCTGCATTGACAATGTATTCAAGTCGCGGTTACGGTGACTATAGTGAAAAAGCTGACGGCAATATTTGGCGAGGGTTAAACTTCAATGTCTCAGAAGAGACCTCAATCGTGGACGATCTGAAAAACCAAACAACCGTTGATGTTACTATCTTCTTTGGTGATAAGGCAATCATGACTTCCATTATTGATGAGAATGGCTTTCGTTGCACCGATTTAGAGATTGAAAATAACATCAAAAGAAACACCTTGGAGAAGGGCTATCAACTCTGGTGCAAAAGTATCATGATTAATGGACATGAGTGTCAAGCCTATGTAATACCCATTCGCCAAGAGAGTGACAATTCTGTAGTCGGCGCATTAATGGCATCTCAATCAATCAAGCCTTTCGATTGGGCAATCAGCAAATATATCTTCACGACGATGATTACAATGATTGTAGTACTCGTTATGGTTTTCTTGTTCATTCTTCGACATATTGAATCATTTACACAAAAATTCTCAGAAGTGACAAACAAGAGTGAGCATGATCTTTTGACGGGTTTGTATAATAAAATATCCTTTGAGGAAGCCGCGAAAGCCGGAATCAAAGACTGCAGCACCACAAAAGAAGTTGCCATTCTATTTATATTAGACTTTGATGACTTCAAACATGTCAACGATAAATATGGTCATCAAATTGGTGATGAAGCCTTGAAAGGCTTTGCTAGAATTTTGAAGCGTGCTTTTAGAAGCAAAGATGTAATCGGCAGGATTGGCGGAGATGAGTTCATGGTCTTCATGAAGGAAGTTCCTACATTTGTTGGAAGAGTTGACGAAATTGCCCGAGAAATCCTCCGCGAACTTGATAACTTGAAAGTACAATCTGCTACGCACTTCTCGTGTAGTATCGGTATAGGCATGGACTTTACCGGAACATGTAACTTTGACGAACTTTATCAACGAGCAGACCAGGCATTATATCAAGCAAAAAGTAATGGAAAAGCCTGTTTCTGCAAAAAATATTAATATATTAGATAATTCAGGAGGGAAAAAATGATTCACGTTGTCCTTGATTTGGAAATGAATCCAATCAAACGAACCGAAAAGGAAATACGCCGACAAGTCACAGACGAGGTCATCGAAATCGGTGCAGTGAAACTTGACGATAAATATAAGCAGGTTGATGAGTTTCAATGTTATGTCAAACCGCAGCATGGAGAAATTACTAAACACATCACCAAGCTCACAGGTATAACGAATGAGACTGTTGCCGACAAGGAAACTTTCGTCAAAGAATTTAATAACTTTATGGATTGGATCGGCACTGAAGATGTCACTTTATATTCGTGGAGTACTTCGGATATGAATCAACTCAAGAATGAATGTCGATTTAAGATTCCAACCTTTGATGTTAATTGGCTGGAGAAACATTGGGTGGACTTGCAGAAGGCATTTGATGATAAGATAGGACTTCACAATAATCTGGCACTTAAACACGCAATCGGCGCAATGAATAGAAATTTTGAAGGCACAGCACATACCGCTTTGGCAGACGCTGAAAATACAGCAGCGATATTGGCACTCATGCAGGACAATGAAGCCTTCATGAAAACAATGCAACCTGTCATTGATCTATTAAAGCCAAATGAATTATCTTCTTCAATAGGTGATTTATGTCCTGAATTAATGAACCTCAAGTTTGATTAATGAAACCGTTATTAAAAAAATTTCGAGGTGAGTTTGTGTATTCAATCAAAGAGTTAAGAGTGAACGGCTACTCGATCGACTAAATGGCGATTGAGTAGCCGTTTATTTTATATGGTTAAAAAATTATAGAATTTACACCAAAACTTAATCCTGGTGAAATACAATTTACCGTTGATTCAAAAAATGAAAATATAAATACACAAATTGACGGAAATGGTTATACGGTTGTAGTTAAAAATAAGGATGTCATTTTATGTAATAATAAAAATTATCGAGGACGAATTGGCAGAATCTATTTCAAAATGAAAAATTATACAGAATCATTAAAGTATTTTGATGAAGCAATCAGTTACAATGCAGATTATTTTGATGACTTTTCTGATCCAAATTCACATACAGGCGACAACAATATTTATAATATGCGCGGACAATGCAATGAACAATTACAAAAATATGAAGCCGCTTTGAAAGATTATGAAGAAGCATTGATATGGGAGCCAGAAAATAAAAAAATCATAAAAGCCAAGCAGAGAGTTGAAAAACTTCTCCAAAACAAAAAATAATGCTGCCAATTCAGCAGCAATATAGTATAATTGCAGGTGCAGACAAATGCTCCTGCTTTTATTTTACCACCATGACGGGACAAGTAGACTGCTCCACAATGTACTGACTGACACTGCCAAGGAGTACGCCCTTGACGAGACCAAGACCGCGGCTGCCCATGACAATCAAATCTGGTTTAATCTGCTTTTCAAAATCAAGGATAGTCACTGCTGGTGAGCCGGTCTCGGAAAAAGTCTCATATTTAATATCACTCGGCACCATGTTCACTGCTCGTTCCAGAATCACATCACCGGCCTTACGGACTGCCGCGAGGATTGCATCAGAAAGACAGGCGTTGATTGCAAGCTGATTGATATTCGCCACATATAAAAAATTCAGCTTCGACTCACAGAGATCAGCGATTGAAATAGCTTGAGTAACAGCACGGTCTGAGCTTGCCGATCCGTCAACCGGCACTAAAATATTCTTTATCATCTAAAACACCTCTTTATACAATTCTGTCGACAAGGAGAAAATCATGTTCAAAATAAAACATCTCAGAAATATTACCACAATCCTCTTTGCAATAGGTACAATCTTTTATGGCAGTTTGACTGAAGCTGCTGGTGATGTTTCCAAGGTCAAGATCGTCTATGGTGTGTCTGAAATTTACTCACGTGAGGACATGGACTCGGCCATAACGATCATCAAGGAAATGTTCAGCAGGTGGGACGGCTGTGAGCTGCACACCATTCGCTACACCGATGATGACTACTGCAACACCAAAGAGAATATCGAATGGCTGAACGAATTGGCGCAAAGTCGCGGATATGAGCCAAACTTTACTCAATGCATTGCCTTCTTCAGTAACTTTCACTCACCTAAATATGAAAATCATAATACAACCTTCAACACCGACTCTGAGTATGAGGATTGGTCTTGGTATCTGGCACGAACAAACGGTGGTAAGTGGAAACTGATAACCTTCGGTTACTGACAGTATATCATTTATATGTCAGATTATCAATAATGAAAAATTTTCTGAATTCTGCATAGACAAGGCGAATGATTTTGCGTATAATGTACATATCAATATTCCAAGTTTCGATTCGACAGTATAGGAGGGCAATTTAATGAAGGGTAAACCTATTTATGTAATTGGTCACCGCAATCCGGATACTGATTCTATCTGCTCGGCGATCAGCTATGCAAATCTAAAGAGAGCAATGGGAATAAATGCCGTTGCGGCACGCTGTGGCAAAGTCAATAATGAGACTAAATACGCACTCGAATACTTCAAGGTTGATGAGCCTATAATGATTCAAGACCTCTATCCACGTGTCAAAGATGTCGTGCTGGAGGTAAAGACGGTCGTTAGACAGCATGACACTATAAGACACCTTGGAGAAGTCATGCGTAAGAATGATTTGAGATCTATTCCAGTTGTTGATAGCAAAGGCGGACTAGTCGGCATTGTTTCAACAGGCGACCTTGCAAAACGTTATTTTCTTGAGCTTGGACTTCAAAGTCTTGCTGATATGCGCGTTCGCTATCGTGATATAATTCAAGCGACAGAAGCCAAGGCACTTGTCTCCGGCGATGAGAATGAAATCATTGAAGGAAATATCAGAATCCTCACCGGCAGTGTTGCCAAAGCCAAAGAGATCATTGAGCCTGGTGATATTGTCCTCACAGGCGATAGAAGTCTTGATACCCTCAAGAAAATCTTGGCACTCGATGTCTCTTGCTTGATTATCACCAATGATTGTCGCGTACCACCTGAGATTATTGCCGAAGCCAAGGCACTCAATCGTTTTATCCTCTCAACGCCTTATGACACCTACACGGTCGGCCGTCTCATCAATCAGTGTGTGCCGATTCGCCGTATCATGCACGACAACCCAATCTGTTTTAAGCCTATGGACTTGCTGAGTGACATCAAGGGTATTATGGACGAACACAGATTTAGGAGCTATCCTGTCGTTGAGAACAATAAGTTGGTCGGTATTGTCACTTCTGATGAGATTATGCTGCCGGCACACGAGCGCATAATCCTTGTTGACCACAATGAGCGCGGACAAGCCATTGAGGGCATTGAGGACGCCAAGATCGTCGAGATTGTCGATCACCATAGGCTTGGCGGTATTCAGACTTCTGAGCCAATTTACATTCACCAAGAGCCTGTTGGCTGTACTTGTACGATTATCGCCAACATTTACTGGCAGAATGATATTGATATTCCGCCTTCGATTGCAGGTCTGTTGCTCTCTGCTATTCTCTCCGATACGGTGCTCTTTAAGTCTCCAACCTGCACCGAGAAGGACAAGAGAACTGCCGAGCGTCTCGCACAGATTGCTGGTGTCAACTTGCGTGAATATGGTCTTGCTATGCTCAAGGCTGGTGCAGGTATCGGCGACAAGACACCGCAGGAGATCATCAAGACTGATCTCAAAGAGTTCAAGATCGGCGATTATAAGATTGTCGTTTCACAAATCTCCGTCATGGATCCTCAAGAAGTTCTCGATATTGAAGATAAATTGATCGCGGCAATGCAGGAAAACTGCGACCGCGAAGGTTATGATATGGATTTGATGATGGTCACTGATATTCTTGAGGAAGCAACTTATCTTCTCTTCACCGGTTCACCCAAGACATTAATTGGTGAAGCCTTCAAGAAGGACGCCAGCGGCACTCATGTTTATCTGCCTGGTGTCATGAGTCGTAAAAAACAGATGATTCCGCCTCTCTCTGAGGCTGTTAAAAGGATAACCAATCAATAAATAGCACATACTCATTGCAATAAAAAGGTTTTTGTTTCCGTCTTTATAAACTCTTGAGAAATAAAAACCTATTTTTATTGCATAAATTAAAAAGACAAGACCTTCCCAAATTAAAAGTCTCGCCTTCTTAATATTATTCCAGAATGTTAATATTAAATCCTTTACATCACCTCTCTACACTTTGTCAAATTTCGTCGATTGGTGAGACCGACGAGACTCTCAAAAGCTTTTATTTCTTTGTTACAGAACACCATTGATTGGTGAGATCAATGGTGTTGATTAAACCTTTTGACGACTGGCGAGCCGCAAAAGCGTTTAATAAAGTGTGGATAATTTATATTTTTTTTACAGGTCGAATTGTAACACGTTTTTCCAAAAAAATCTTTAGAAGAAGATTAAAATTAGATGAAAAATTTCATAGATTTTCTAATCTTATTTTAATAAAACTCTCAAAAGCCTTATTTGGTGCGCTTCTTTTTTCTAATGTACCAAACAAGAATTATTAATATCACTATAACTACAAAGGCGATACTGGCTTCATGGCCGACTTCTAAAAGGTATTTCCAGCTCTCGCCTAGTTTCATTCCAGCAAATAAAATTAGAGCTGTCCAAGGAAGCGATCCGATGAAGGTATAAAATAGAAATTGTTTGAGGTTGACGTGAGCGAACCCTGCAGGCAATGAGATAAAGGTTCTAACGACAGGCAACATTCTGCTGAAAAAGACAGCTTTTATGCCATATTTGTCAAACCAACGCTGTGCCAAATCGACATGCGATTTTTTAATGAAGAAGTATTTGCCATACTTATCAACAAATTCTCTGCCCTTTGAGTGTCCAACCCAATAAGCAAAGATTGATCCGAGCATACCGCCTACCATTCCGGCGATAATAGCACCCGTGAAGGTCATTCGCTCTGCAAATATCAAATAACCCGCAAAGCCTAAAATCAACTCACTTGGAATTGGTATACAGGCATTTTCCATTGCCATTAGGATTATCACTGCCAAGTATCCGAATTGATCAATGAATGTTAAAAAGGTCTGTGAAATTTGTTCCATTACATCACCTGTATCATTAAAAATTTTACCTAAAAAATAAACCCGCCTTTAGCGAGTTCAAATATATATCAACAAATTAATTACAAACTAATGGTCGGAACGATGAGATTTGAACTCACGACCCCTTCCACCCCAAGAAAGTGCGCTACCAAGCTGCGCCACGTCCCGACTGACGATAGTATATCACAAAAGTTTTTGGTATGCAATATTTTTTTCATTTTTATTTTAATAGCCTGTTAATTAAGAATAATAGTAGAGGAAATAAAAAATCTCGAGACATAGGTAAAATTAGTCTCAAGATTATTCAGTTAAGCGATAGAAGAATCGAAACTAAGTTACCAAAATGATATCTGGGATCAGTGAATCTTATTCTCTGTACCATTAAGTAGACGCTGGATATTGTCTTTGTGTCTCAAGATGATTAAGCAGGCGCAGAAGATACCAAATCCAAAGAATTCAGCAGGACAATGTAAAACTACCATTTGAAGTGGTACAAAGAGAGAAGCGACGATTGACGCAAGTGATACGTAACGAGTCACTATAAGAATCAAGACCCAAATTAGGAAGGTAATGATAGCGGCTTGAGGAACCATGGCTGTGATGACACCTAAGCCTGTAGCGACAGCCTTACCACCTTTAAATTGAATGAAGATAGACGCCACGTGTCCTATCAATGCCATACCGCCCGCCATCACTAGCGACCAAGGCGTACCGACCAAATGTGAGGCAATTACAACTGGAATGACACCCTTTAAGAAATCCATAGCAAATACCAACATACCTGCTCTTGGACCGAGTACTCGCCAAGCATTCGTTGCCCCAATGTTTCCGCTGCCACGTTTTCTCAAATCAGTCTTCCAACCTGCCTGGCCGACTATCAAACCGCTTGGAAGTGAACCGATGAGATAGCTCAGAATCAAAACGATTATCCAACCAACAATAACCATAAAAAACACCTGCCTTAACAAAAATATTTTAGTAGACAAAAGCATTATAGCACAAGATGTCAAAAATTTCACTAAAAAACTTAAGTAAATCTTTTAAAATCTCGATATAGTTAATGTAAGTTTCAAAAACTAATTTACAGACAATTAAAAAATTAAAATAATCGAATGGAACTCGTTCTTTGACTAGAAGTGATGATGCATTTCCAATCAAAGACTGCGACAAGGAACGTCGGATTAATTATGAATTAGGAATGTTTGTTTGAATGGTCAAAGGCAATTATTTCTAATTGGCAGAAGGAGTAGTGATTTTTATGATGCGTTCCTTGTTTTCCGGCGTATCAGGTTTGAAGTCTCACCAAACCCGAATGGACGTAATCGGAAATAACATTGCTAACATCAACACTGTTGGTTTTAAATCCAGTCGTGTAACTTTCGCAGATGTGCTTTCTCAAACCCAAGCGGGTGCAGCTTCACCAACCGATAATATTGGTGGTACTAACCCTAAGCAAATTGGTCTTGGTGTTGGAATTGGAAGTGTTGACTTGATATTTACTGACGGCTCACCGCAAGCTACTGGTAAAAACAGCGATATTGCACTCAGTGGAAACGGTCTGTTTGTAGTAAAGAACGGCAACAGCACTTATTATACTCGTGACGGTGCTTTTGAATATGATGCTAATGGTTACTATGTATTACCTGGTTCCGGCTATAAAGTTCAAGGTTGGAATGCTGTCAACGGCTCACTCAACACCAACTCATTGCCTACTGATATTATAGTTCCAGCGGGCAAGACCATGCCAGCGGCTGCTACTACTCAGGTGAGATTCTCTGGCAACTTAAATGCTGCTGAACCTCTGATCTCTTCTATCAATGGTACCGATTCTGCTTTAGTAGAAGTCGATGTTAAGAAAAACACCACCGTGCAACTCGACGATGGTACAAGTAGTGTTGCTCCGGATGTCGGAACATATACCATAGGTCATAGTATGCCAATCTCTACTATTGTCTCTGTTTATGATTCTCTTGGCACAGCACATTCAATACCAATGTTGATTGAAAGATGCCCTGAAGAAGATATCACTGAACAATATGGTAGCACTTCAAGTTCTTCAGAAGATGAAGAAACAACTGATGAAGAAGAGGGTAGCACCACAACCTCTACAGGTAATAGAGACAAAAAGCTCTGCTGGAGAATATCCTTGGCATATGATAAAAATACTAATTACACTTACACCGATGCTACTGGAACATATACCAGCACACCGAGTGCAACCAATATTAAACTTGACGATGGTACTCTCGTATTCATGACTGATCCGATTTACATTTACTTTAACACTGATGGTTCTTATTCTCACTTGGTTCAAGAGAAAGGCACTGCTGATGATACACTTTCTGACCTTAGACATAGAACAGGTGGAGAACTTTCAGGCTCTGGAGATACAGAAGAGACCGATACGGATGAAGAAGGCGGCGGTGGCACTGCTGCTGTACCCACTTATTCGGGTGGTAACCCTGACAGCTTGGCAGCTACGGCGGTCAGTAGTGGTAGTGGTGACAGCGAAGAAGAAACAACAGACGATGAAGAGGCTACAGATTCTACAACTTCAACTACTAAAGGTGGCCATGCAAGAGATGGTGCAGACAATCCAAATGTGGCCAAATCTCGCGGCACCACTGCAACACTTTTGGAAGACGACACAGATACCGGTAAAGCAATGCTGGTGTTGAGATATACTCAAACTTACTCCACTGCGCCTGTGAACGGTGCTGCCGATCAGAAGATTGACTACTACAATTCCTCTACAGGACAGTTGGAAGATACCCGTGTAACAATCGTTTTCGATGATCCAAGTTTCCCATTGACGCAGTACACAGGTGGCTCTTCTGCACAACCTGTAAGTGTTGACGGCAACCCATACGGTATATTGAGCAGTGTATCGGCCGATACTTCGGGTATAATCACAGGCACGTACACGAACGGCAAACGGCAGTTTGAGGCTCAAATCGCTGTTGCTCAGTTTGTCAATCCTGCCGGTCTTACAAAGACAGGTAACAGTCTCTATCAAGAATCCAACAACTCCGGCTCGGCGAATATAAAGACCGCTCCTGATCTTGGTGTCACGGTTACACCTTCTGCACTTGAGATGTCCAATGTCGATCTTGCAAATGAGTTCTCCGAGATGATTATCACACAGCGCGGCTTCCAAGCCAATTCCAAGATCATCAATGTCGGTGACGAAATGCTTGAGACTCTCGTCAACATGAAGAGATAATTAATTTAAAATAAATACACAAGTTCATATAATAGAGCTTTGAGCAATTTAAGTTTGCTGAAGGCTCTTTTCATTTTTAAGATGTTTTGAGTTTGTAACATGAAGTCTGGAATTTTTGATGAAGAATAAAATACGCACCAAACGGTGCGTTATAACAATTAACTTTATTTATTTCTCGATTTAGAAGAAGCACTGTATACGACCAAAGATTTTTGAAGTATCTCTGTCGTTACTTAGTTGTTTGCCGTTAAAATAAATGCCATGGAATTGAATATTCTTGAGAGGAATATATTTGAAACCAGTCTCCCAACCTTTGGTATTGTTCATGACACCATTTGTATTTGGGTCTATAGAAGTATTTGCTCCAAGATAACGATAAGCTGCATAAACTCCCCATGAACCTTGATTAGCTGCTTTAGCACCTTTATAATCTAATTCAATCATATGTGAATGATCGTAATGATCTGCGCTTGTATTATTGGCATATGCTCCGGCAAGTGCAACATTCTTATCGAAGCGATAACCGCCTGCAACTTCCCAGATATTCGCTTTGTCTGTGTCAGCATCGTCAGAGTAATTTACATTTTTAAACCAATCAGCAGTCAGATGATAATAGACAGCGGCTAAATTCAATTTACTAGGCTCATAGATTAATGCAGCACTTTGGAAGTTTGCTGCGCCTTCATCGTTGTTTTTGGTCAACGTCGTTTTAAACTTTGTTTCATCCCAACTGATACGCCCTGCACGTAATTGAACTGTAAATGGTTTATTTCCAATGTCAAGTTCTGCTCCGGATAGTTCATTAAAGAACATCATATCCTTATCGTATTTCACTGTATCCGGCAGTCTTCCGACTTTAACTGTAAGATTATTATAGTCACCTTGCGCCCAGGCTCTCTTGAGACTGAAAGCAGATGAAGTATCTTTGCTCATATCAGCTTTTGCATCTATGCGAGCATTGACAGACCAGTGTTTATTGACTTCGGCCTTCGGTTCAAAACGAAACAGCAAGTCATCTTTGTTTGACTTATTCGTAGATCCGTTTGCACGTTCTTTGCGTTCACTCGTATAAGTATAGCGCAATTCGCCTTTCCACTTCATCTTGTCGGCATACTTCTCAAGATTGCTTACACGAACACCAAGATTATTGAGTTCATCAGCGAACTCTGCTTCAAGCATTTTCAAATTCCAATCTCTTGACCTATCAGTGCCAACCGGATTCTTTGCCATTGCCTTTGCAATCATTTGTGCCATTTCATAACGGGTGATGTTGCGGTTTCCAATGTAAGTTCCGTCTCCATAACCCTCAATAATGCCTTCGGCGGCAAGCTGTGTAACTGCATCATAAGCCCAATGACCGGCCGGCACATCGCTGAATGGATTTGCCGCCGCAAATGTTGTACTGCTAATACCCGCAGCAAGCACGCCGGCAAGTATAGATAAATGTATTCTATTCAAAATATTGCCCCCAACTTAAACTTTATCTTCTTTGATTGTGATATTCTCTTGCGGCTTTTCAATCACTTCACTCTTAAATTCACGAATACTGCGACCAACAGCTTGACCAATAGAAGGCAATTTACCTGGGCCGAAAACCATTAAGCCAATCACAAGAATCAACACCAGTTCGGGTACTCCGAAGCCAAACATATTAACACCTCTAATCCAGTTTGAGTTTTTCTTGAGCAGACACGTGGCGATCAAACCCTACATCTTTTTTAGACATACCAAGTGCAAAACCCACTAACTGTTGCAGGTGCAAGATTGGCACTTCTGCCCTGGAATGGACGGCTTCACGCCCTTCCGGCTCGTACATATCAAGCTGCATTTGGCAAAGCGGGCAAGGTGTCACTATAACATCAGCTTGTGCCTTGTCTGCACTGTCTACAATTTGTCCTGTAACTGTTAATACATCGCGCTCTGCTGCCAGTTGTGCATGGAAACCGCAGCACTTACGTTTAGCGGAAAATTCTACACTCTTTGCACCCAAAGTCTTAATTAAACGCTCCAAAGACTGAGGGTGTTTTCCATCTTCATAATCCATTATCTCTTGAGGACGCAGAATGTGGCAGCCATAATAACCGGCAACTTTCAAGTCGCTCAAAGGTCTTGTAACTTTATCTTTCAACAATTCTGAGTGCTTGTCCAAAACCCACAGGAAGTGCGTGATCTCGGAAGTGCCTTGATACTGATATGGGTGTCCTGCTTCTTTGAGAATACCGTTGACTTTTTCTTTGAGTTTTTCGTCACTGTCCAAGCGGTGTTTCGCTGTACGCAGTTGCAATGTGCAAGTATTGCAGACAGTCATGATAGGCAGTCCCATATGTTCAGCGATAGAGATATTGCGAGCATTGACGGCAAGAGCTGCTAAATCATTAACACCTTGTGCATGAGAAGCTCCGCAGCAAGTCCAATTTTCAATCTCCACCAATTCAATGCCGATCTTCTCGCAAACTTTTTGCATAGAAGTATAAGCCTCTGCTGCTGCGCCTTTAAGGACACAACCTGGGAAGAATGCATATTTCATGTTACTCAGTCTCCTTTTCCGCCGTCTTGACAATAGCTCTTATGGTATTAATTTCAGGATTTACAGGGTGAGATTCCAACGGGTTCATCTTCCCAACATTCATAAGACGCAATGCCATCGGCAGACGAAGACCAGCCATAATAAATCCTTCAGACTTAATGTTGAGTTTTGATTCGTCCAGCATGCCCGAATCAGAAATATCATCATAAATCGCTTTAGCGTGCTTACCGCCAACATCTTGACTGAGCCTCATACGGAAAGTTGCTTCTTTGAGTTTTTCGATAGCTCCTGCAGGATCAAGACCTTTAGGACATTTTGCCGTACATTCCTGGCAATTAAAACATCTCCAAAGTCCGGCATCTTGTACGGCTTGCAAATGCGCTTTAGGATCACGATCACGCGAATCGGCTACTAATTTTTCAGCTTTCACGAACACAAAAGGATCAAGAAAATCCTTTTCGTTAAGCGCATTCTTGTTACATTCAGAGACACAGGAACCACAGAGAATGCAACCGGCATATTTTTTGTATTTGTTAAACTCTTCCGGCGATTGTTTACAACCCGTCTCCGGTGAAAATTCTGCTTTCGGCTCCATGGCAGGCTTTATTTTTTTGAGTCTGGCATATTTCGGATCCCAATCAACAATGAGATCACGAATGACGCGGAAGTTGCCAAGCGGTTCAATCTCCAAAGTATCAGTATTATAGCGTTTCAAGAGATTTTCTACGAGAATCTCACAGGAAAGCTCCGCATTTCCATTAACTCTGACGGCACAGGCTCCACAGATACTTGAACGGCAAGAGCAAGTAAATAACAGCGTCGGGTCTTGCTTTTCTTTGATATTTATGAGAGCTTCCAGCACGGTCATGCCAACAGTTACAGGCACTTTATATTCTTGTACCCACTTTCTATCTTCAACGAAACGATGTACTTTAAGTGTAACGTCCATCTCAATACTTCCTTTCCATCGGCTGATATTTAGTAATGACGACATCTTTGTATTCTGTGTGATATTCGCCGTCTTTCTTGAAAATCAGAGTATGCTTGAGGAAATTAACATCATCACGTTGAGGATAATCCCTGCGAGAATGTCCGCCGCGGCTTTCCTTGCGGGCAATAGCACCTTGTACTATACTGTGCGAAATCTGAAGAAGATTGCCCAACT
>JAFVEZ010000039.1 GCA_017475745.1 Selenomonadaceae bacterium | reverse complement strand
GCTTCCGGTTACGCTATCAGTGAGCGTATGAGAGTCCAGATCCGCAGCTTGGATCAGTCCAACCAGAACACCCAGAACGACCTTTCTATGATGAAGACTGCTGAAGGCGCTGTCTCCAGCACAGTCGAAATTCTTAAAGCTCTGAAAGAGAAAGCTATCAACGCAGCTAACGATTCCAACACCGATAGCGATCGTCAGACCATCCAGAAGGAAATGGATCAGTTCATCGATCAGATTGATGATAACGCTCTCGTTACCTTCAATGGCAAATACCTTGTTGATGGTTCCAAGAACTTCCGTTCTGAGAACGGCACCAAGACCACTTTCACCAACATGGCCCTGCACACCACCACAACTGCAGCTTCAGCTCTTAACACTTTGAGAGCACGCAATGGTGACAGCCTTGAGATCGCTCAGACTGACCGTGTCACTGCTTCTGTCGTTATCGATGGTCGTACCTATGTCACTACTTTCCATGTTGGCGTCCAGAACAAAGGCACCAACGGAGCAACTAACCTGAATGATGGTAATGGTACCTACAATGGTGATATTCTTACCCTTAATGATATCTTTGTAAAGCTCAATAAAGTGACCGATGATGCTGGTATTGGTAAAGTATTCGGCACTGCTAACTTCACTGCTACTACTCCTCATAACGAAAGTGCTAAGACTACTGCTCCAGAAGAAAACTCAACTGTTGGCGGCACAACTAACAGCTATGTTGACGGTCCTAATTCACAGCAGCCAACACTTGTACATGCTGGTGCTATGGTTGGTAAGAATGCAGCTGGCGATGCTGTCAGAACTTCTGATGGTACCACAGGCTTCACAGTTACCGCTACTTCTATCGGTTATGGCTTCAATAGTTCTACTGGTAAGAGAGCCGGTCAGATCGCTGGCTTCAACATCAGCATCACTGACAGCCAAGGCAATGTTAAGAAAGCCGCTAACGCAGCTCTTGATGCATTCGGCATGACGATCCGTGAGATGAACAGAAGCGAAGACAACAGTCTCAACTTCCATGTTGGCGCAAATGCAAACCAGGCTATCAAAGTTGGTCTCACCGATATGCGCTCCGAAGCTCTCGGCTTGAAGGGTTCCACCGGCACCAAACTGAAGGTCACCACGAAAGAACTTGCTAACGCAGCTGTCAACGTCATTGACAACGCACTCACCAAGGCAATCGATCAGCAGACCGACATTGGTTCCGTTGAGGCTCGTCTCGAGTACACCAGCAGCAACCTGACCACTTCCAGCGAGAACGTCCAGAACGCTGAGTCCACAATCCGCGACGCAGATATGGCTAAGGAAATGACGAACTACACGAAGAATAACGTCCTGCTCCAGGCAGCACAATCCATGCTTGCCCAGGCAAACCAGAACTCCTCGGCAGTCCTCAGCTTGCTGCAATAATCCTAGCGGCTTAGCAGCTTGACAGATCGCAACGATCTAAATGAGTTAAAAGTTGGTGTTGAAATTCTCTGAAGAGTAAACATCGGCACGAAAATAAAGAAAGAGCTTGTCATCATTTTGGTGGCAGGCTCTTTTGATATATTGTCGCGATTGACAATTATTCAAAATGATTTATAATTAAAAATAAAAAGATATGTATGGAGGAATGATTAATGAAGAGAGGTCTCATGGTTGCTGTTGTGACGGCATTGATTTTCAGTATAGCTTCAGTGTCATTTGCAGCGGCAAACGCTTTCAGTGATGTACCTGCTAGTCACTGGGCTTATAATGGTGTCGATAATTTAGCAAAAAATGGCATTATATCTTATGGCGATGGAAACTTCTTTGGTAATAGAAATGCTACGCGCTATGAAGTAGCTGTTATGGTTGCCAATCTTTATTGCAAAAAAAAGAATATGCCATTTGTAACATATTCAAATCCATTTTCTGATGTACCTTCCAATCATTGGGCCAATAGAGCGGTTACAACACTTGCTGCAGAGGGCCTTGAAGAGGGTGATGGCGATGGCACCTTCCGTGGCAGCCGTAATATCACTCGCTATGAATTTGCGACTTTAATTGCAAAGCTTCTTGTATCAACAGATACCAACATAAATTACTCAAAGACAAATCCGTTTAGTGATGTTCCAAAAGGTCACAAAAATTATGATGGCGTTATGATTGCAGCCGGAACTGGTATTGTGAGCGGCTATGAAGATGGCACTTTTCGCGGCGACAAAACTCTAAATCGTTATGAAATAGCAATCACACTTAATAAAGTTTACAAAATATTGTTTGATTAACTGCTGAATATAAGCAAAATAAAATCCCCTATCAACGGGGAATTATTTTTGTCATTGTTGGTGCTTCGTACTATGATTTACGTCATGTTTAGGTGTATCATCATGATGTTCATCATTGGAGTAATCTGGAGGATTTTTGCTCTTATCTTTGTCCTTCATTACAGATTCTCTGAATTTATCCCAAAACTCATTATCCTCCAAGTGTACAACTGAAGCAGTAGAGCTAAATTGTGTAAAATCGCAATCAATCGAAGAAGTTTTTGACGCATCGACTGTCGCTGTATCGATAGCGAAGATAAGCACACTACCGAGAAGTATAGGCAAGAAATATTTCCTCGCTATCTTATCCATCAAAATCACTTCCTGTACATTCGTTTAGTTTATAATACTACTTTAATCTTTGAAAGTGATTAGTTAAAGATTAAAATTTCATTAAAAATTTAATTTTGTCTTAAGTTTTTGTTGAAAATTGATATATAATAAGTATCAGATCATATTGGAGGGCAGCAATGGAAATGAAGCTAAATGAGCTGCAAGAGATGGTTGTCAATGAATTGGAGAAAAATATTTTACTCATTGCCTCAGCCGGAACAGGCAAGACTAGTACCCTTGCTTATCGAATTGCAAACATAATCAACAGTGGCAAAGCAAAACCAGAAGAAATTCTCTGCTTGACCTTCACAAATAGAGCTTGTATTGAGATTAAAGCTAAGATCGAAGAGATTGTCGATAAATCTGCGCGTGATGTTGTGGTTAGGACTTTTCACAGCTTCTGTTGCGATATAGTCCGCTTAACTGCAAAGAAGACCTCGGATTTGTTTACTGACTTTATAATCTTCGACGAAGAAGACTGCAAGAGTTTTATTGAAGCCAATTCTTCGGTTGATCCCAATACTTCAGGTGCTATTCAAAAATTCATAAAATTGATAAAAGAAACAATGGGTCTAATGAATTTATCACCTTCAAACAGGGCAGCGAATTATCAAAAAGCCATAAATCACGTCTATAGAACTGAACAGATGAGACTAACTAATTGCTTCCCGGCTCATCACCGGCTCTATAATGAAATGGAAATACAAGGCGCAAGTATTATTGCTGACTACGATAACCGGCTCAATGAAGCGCATGGCCTGGACTTTGACGACTTAATCATTTATGCTAATGAAGCACTGCAAGATGAGGAAATTAAACTAACTTGGCAGAAAAGATTCAAATTTATCAATATTGACGAGGTTCAAGACACAAACGAGTTGGAATATAAAATTGTATCTAAAATCTTTGGTAGCAGTAATTTGCTGTTATGTGGCGATCCGTTTCAAACAATCTATGAGTGGCGCGGTTCAAAGCCTAAACTCATCGAAGCACAATATAAAATGGCTCACAATCCGAAAATAATAGTCCTCGACGAAAATTACCGTGCAACGAAAACCCTCTTGAAAGCTTCATATTCATATCTAAAGAAATGTTTTAAAGATGATGTCACGGCGGTTTATCCTGCTGATATGAAGGTTGCGAGTCCACAAATCGGCGACAAAATCGTACTCTACAGAGCGAACAATACTTATCTTGAAGCGCAGTGGATTTACAATCAAATTAAAGACCTGCATATTAAGGATTTAACCAGAGTATGTGTGTTGACACGCAACAATCATTATAATAGACAGATTGCCGAACATTTTTTTGAAATTAATAAGCACACAGACAAAAAGATACCATTTATGCTGATTGACGAGTTTTTCTTCTTCCGAAGGCAGGAGATTAAAGATGTACTGGCATTCATGAAACTTGCCCTCAACAAGCACGACGGCATGAGTTTAGAACGCGTTTTAAAAAGATTCAGCAAGGGCATTGGCGATGTGACAATCGACACGATAAATTCCATCGATTCTCGCAAGACTGGCGTTCGATTGACAGATTTCATGGATCCCTCAACGCATGAATTTGGCGATCCATATGAGGAACTTTTGCAGGCAATGGAGACTGACAATGTAGTAGTATTCGATGTGGAATCAACAGGACTTGATACAACCACAGATGAGATTGTTCAGATCGCTGCCATTCGCTTGGATAGATACGGTAATATCAAATCAACCTTTAACCGCTTGCTCAAGCCCACTATAAGTGTTGGCGGTTCCGCTGCTGTTCATGGATTTACTGATGAGTATCTAGCTATTGAAGGCAAAGACCCGCGACAATGTTTTACTGATTTTGTTAAATTTGTTGAAGGTGCTATTCTCGTCGGACACAATGTCAACTACGATTTAAGTATTTTGTCAAGTCAAATGAACAGATTGGAACTGCCATCAATTCAATACAGGAATTACTATGACACACTTGACATCTTCCGACGCTTCTATCCTGGTTTGGATAATCACAAGCTGGAATTTCTGGGTAATATATTCAACGTCAGCCACAAGTCCACGCATAATGCCTATGATGATGTTTGTGCAACGGCGGAACTTTTAAAGATTGCGATTGATGATAAGATTCTGCCGACTCTGGAAAATCGCAGAACCCTTATTGCAAAGTACTTGGACAAATTTACTAACACTGTCAAATTGATGACTTACATTCGTGAAAAAGTCAACACTCTTCACCCTCAAGACTTGATGTTTGAGATTATAAAGACATTTGGCATTAAAGACTATTATGAGCAGCGCAACGAGAATCAGAGAGTTGAATACTTGCGCGACCTTTATGTGTTTGTCAGGGATTTGGACGATTCTAATATTTCAGCTCGCGATGCTATTCAGAGGTTATTGCAATATACAACGCTCTCCAATACTGAGCTTTTTCTAAGGAATGATGCCAAAATTCCTGTCATCACAGTACACCAAGCAAAGGGCATGGAGTTTGACTACGTCTTCGTGGCGGGTCTCATGGACAATAACTTTCCAAGTTGGCAGTCAGTTAAGGAAAATAGACTCGAAGAGGAAAATAGACTCGAAGAGGAAAAGAGACTCTTTTATGTATCTTTGACTCGTGCCAAGAAAAAGCTGTTTCTGAGTTTCAATGGAAGCAGAAGAAGTCGATTTATCAATGATATTCCGATAGAGTATCTTCAAAATATTTAACGAGGTTGATAAAATGAAACGTATGGGAATACTCGGACCGAAGGGTACACACTCCGAAGCTGCCGCAGTTTATCTGAATAATATCATCACTGAACCAATGGAGCTTGTGATATATCCTGAGATTTACGAGGTGTTGAGTGCCGTCGAAAATGGAAGAATTAATACCGGTTTTGTACCAGTCGAAAATTCACTTGAGGGCAGTGTCAACATTACGCTTGATACTCTGGCGCGGTCTGATAATCTGATCGTCACTCGTGAACTTATTTGGCCGGTGCACAATCAGTTAATGGCTAAACCAGAAGTTAAGATTGCCGATTTAAAACAAATATTTTCACACTCGCAGCCTATATCACAGTGCCGCAACTACTTACTAAAACATTGCCCGACGGCAGCAGTCTGCAATGTCTCTTCAACGGCAAAGGCAGCAGAGATTGTTGCCAATTCTGAAGTCAATGAAGGACTTGCAGCAATTTGTACAAAGCGTGCTGGTGAACTCAATGGACTTGTAACTCTTGCCAAAGAGATTCAAGACAACAAATACAACAGCACCCGTTTTTTTGAAATCCATAGCCGTGGTGAGGAAATTACGGACGGATCACTCAAAAATAAGGTGCTGATTATATGTCAAATTCGTGGAGAGCGTGCCGGTGCCTTGTGTGAGGTGCTTGAAGAATTTGCATTTCGTAACGTCAACATGACCAGGATTGAATCAAGGCCGGCAAGAACTAAACTTGGCGAATATATCTTCTTCTTCGACCTCGACACCGACGCTGCGCCTGGTATGCTTGAAGAATCAATCGAAGCGGTGAAGAAGAAGTCTATCTGGTTGAAAGATTTGGGCACATTCCCTGTCATTATAGCCACTATAGATTAAAATTATCTTCACGAACGAATGAAGATTGGCGTCATTATGGCAAGAATGACCATCAATATGCCTACAATTTCAATGAGTCCAAACATCGTGCCGAATATGAAGAAGGACAACACAACTGACGCGACAGGCTCCATTGCCGCCGTTACTGATGCTTCTTCCGGCGTTAAATAGACTAGTCCCATATTAAAGAGTAAGAAAGCGCCGACTGTACCGAAAATTATTATCCACATGACATCAAAAATGGTATCCGATTGAAAGAACGGAAGCCAGTTTATCTCATCAACCAACAGGAAAGTAAACAAGCCACCGATTATCATTCCGACACTCGTCAAAAAGTACTGATCTACTCTGCTTTCAAATAAATGTTTTGGGAATATCGCTGAAAAGGCAAAGAAGGCACCCGAAGCCAAGCTCCACAGGACGCAAGCCAATGGTACAAGCAATTTGTCAATATCACCGCCGGTTACAAGTAGGAAGACACCAACCATGGCAAGTATGACTGCCAGTACTTCTCCGCGTGTTGGCAGTCGTCTGTAATATAGCGAATCAAAAATCACTACAAAGGCAGGGCAGGCGTATTGTATCACTGTTGTCGCTGCTGCACCGCCGATTGAGATTGCTTGGAAGTATGTGAACTGCATTAGCGCTACTCCGGCGATTCCATAAACCGCCGTGTCTATCCACAGGCGCGGCTTAAATCTCAAAATACGAAGACTTCTCTTGAGTCCGCCATGCAACCAAGCTATCAAGAGCAGGAATAAGCCTGCCATCATCATGCGAATGTTAGTTAAATCCATTGCCGACTTGTAGGAATGAGCGAAGAAGTCCTGTACTGCCACGCCGCTGGACGCCCACATCACTCCTGCCAATCCAACTAAAATTAGTGCTACTGTCCTATTCAAATGGTCACCTTCTCTTCTTCTTTTGTGTTAAACCTGAACAACTTCGACACCGTACCTTAATAGTTAATAACACCTTGACTGCAGTGAGAATATACACTCTTCTGTGGTCTTTTGATTTCAAAAATTTGTTGACGAGCAGAGAAAAGAACTTTAAAATTATCTTGTATCTATCTCAAAAACCTTGACTTTAAGGTAAGTGTCACAAAATAAATCATAGCAGCAATGACGACAATAGTGGCACCAGCGGCAGTGTTGTATTGATAAGCTAAGACCAAGCCGCTCAATCCTGAGATCAATGCAATCGCAACTGAAACTAAATGATAATGCTTGACATCGTGGGTGACATTGCGGGCAGCGGCGGCAGGTAGTACCAACATTGAATTGATAATCAAAATTCCAACCCACTGAATACTGATCGCAACGACAACTGCAAGCATCGCCGCAAAGATACTTTCAACTTTAAAGGTCGGAATACCTCTACTGCGAGCAAAAGATTGATTAATTGACAACACCAGAAGGCGATTGAACAGGAGCGCCCAAATCACCATAACTATAGAGAATACTATCGCCAACGAGATTAAATCTGATTTGCTGATACTCAAAAGGTCACCTATCAAGTAAGTTGAGAACTTATTAAAAGAGCCGCCGGAGGACATTATCATAAGACCGAGGGCGATCGCCGTTGAGGAGAAGACACCAATAACAGTATCCGCGCCCGTTCGCGTTCTATTCTTGATATAAGTGATAAGCAGGGCGAAGATGATTGAAAAGATTATTAGCGAAGCTAGTGGTGAGGTAGAGCCTAACAAAACACCGATTGCAATTCCACTGAAGGCACCGTGTCCAAGTGAATCGGAAAAGAAGGCCATTCTGTTTGAGACGACCATTGTCGAGAGAAGACCGAAGAGCGGTGTCACCAGTAAAATCGCTATAAATCCGTTTATCATAAATTGGTATTCAAACAAAAATATCACCTTGAAACGAGGAATTAAATTGAGCAACAAAATCATAATAGCAGGCATTGGTCCAGGTAGTGTTGATTACATTTCGCCTGCTGCTCTTCAAGCCATTAAATCTGCAAAGGTTTTAGTCGGTAGCAAAAGAGCATTATCTTATTTCGCAGCGGAAGACCAAAAATCCTGCCCAATCACTGGCGATATTTTGGCGGCTGTCTGCTTCATAAGAGATGAGCTTGTCGCAAATGATGTAGTAGTAATGGTTAGTGGCGATCCCGGATATTATTCAATGCTTGATACATTGCGTCGAGAGTTTTCGCTGAATCAGCTTGAGGTCATACCGTCAATCAGTGCAATGCAGCTTGCCTTTGCAAGACTCGCCCTGCCTTGGCACCATGCAACTCTATTGAGTTTCCACGGTCGTCGTCCAAATGATGAGGACTTGAAGTTTGCTGAGGGTAAAATCCTGGGAATGTTGACCGATGGCGAATATAACTCACATACCATACCGGAGATTTTAAGCTCTAATGGTTGGAGTGGCGAATCTAAACTTACGATTTGTGCGCGATTATCTTATGAAGATGAGCGGATTATCGAGACAAGTCTTTCAAATGCAACAAAGCATGAGGTCTTTAAACATTGCATATTGATTGTCCAAAGTTTGCAATAAAAGACGCTGCCATTAGACAGCGCCGATCGACATTTCTTAATGATGTGATACCATTTCGTTGAACTCTTTTGCAACCGCTAATATAGAGTCCTTTGCCGCAAAGAAAGCCTTGACCAATATGGGATCGAAGTGAGTGCCGCTTTCTTCTTCAATGATGGCAAAGGCTTTTTCATATGAGAAGCCTTCTTTATAACTGCGCTTCGACACCAGAGCATCAAATACATCAGCGACCGCCATAATCCGCGCAGATAGAGGAATATTTTCACCAGCAAGACCTGTCGGATAACCTTTGCCGTCCCAGCGTTCGTGGTGGTATGTCGCAAGGTTTTTAGCTTCGTCAAGATAATGTGATTCGGGAACTATATCAATGATTGAACTGATAATCTTGCCACCTGCGGTAGTGTGAGTCTTCATTATATCAAACTCTTCGTTAGTCAGCTTTCCGGGCTTATTCAATATGGCATCGGGTACTGCTATCTTGCCAATATCATGCAATGGAGCGGAATCTACCACATTTTCAATGAATGAGTCCGTTAATTGTTCTTTATATGCGCCCTCGCGTTTTAATTCTTCAAGAATAATCCTGACATAGGCAGCGGTTTTCTTGATGTGCTGTCCGGTATTCTCATCACGACTTTCAACCAAATCAGCCAAAGTTATTATAAGAGCATTTTGCATTTTGGAGATAGTTTCATTCTTCTTTTTGACATCTTTGGTATACCTGACACTATCCTCAGTCATTTTGACAAACGCGTTGTAGAGGTTTTCAGTCTCATCGCCAGTGTGAATTTTTAGATTGCGAATACTCTCAAGATTCTTTTCCATTTCCTCTTCACTGTTATAGGCGAACATTCCGGCAAAGTGAGCCATTTTGTTGATAGGTAAGATTAAGCCGTACTTTGCAAGCTGAAAGCCTATGAAGAGAATCAACGCAAAGACCAAGAGGAAGATCAATATCAATTTATTTATGGTTTCTTGTGACTGCTCCTTGAGTTCGTCCATAGATATATCAACGGCAGCATAACACTTGTACTCACCATTGCTGTCATGTATTGGAACATAAGCACTGAGCAACCAGCCATAAGTACCGTCCGAGATTATCGGATCAATGTTTCCGCCATTAAGTAAGATTGGCAGGTATTTGGTAAACTCATCGTCAAACTCTTCTATACTTCCGGGTTCTGACGCTTTCATATCTTCACTATCGAGATCAAACACAACATGACAGCCGTCTTCAACGATTCTATAGACATATACATATTTAATATTCGGCGAACTGTCTCTTATTTTATATAATTTTCTCTGAGTTTCAACATAACCTTCAGCTGCTGTGCCTTTTTCAAGATATTCGTCAACACGATCTGCATCTATTGCTCCTGCAACAAGATTTGCAATACCTGTACCAAATCTC
>JAFVEZ010000004.1 GCA_017475745.1 Selenomonadaceae bacterium | reverse complement strand
TAAATCTTGAAAGTTCCTCTTTTGTCATCTTCGGTATATCGCTATAATCAATTTCATCATCTGATTTTGGTGCATTTTCAATAATTCTTCTAATCTGTTCTTCGCTCGGCTTCATTCCACGTTTAAGAATTAAACTGCCCATAATATTCCTCCTCATCATCTTTATTAGCATATCTCGCTGATATTAATCTAAATTTTTCACCACGTTCAGTATAAATTACAACCAAAACTTTAGCAACTTTTCCAATTACTTTGATTCTATCTTCTTCATCACTGTGCAATTCGTCATAATCTTCGATTCTATAATCATCAAGAAACACAAATGCAGCATCTTCAAAATAAATTTTATGTTTTTTGTAATTTTTAATATTTTTTTCATCGTCCCATTCAAATTGAAAATTTTCTATCTCAATTTCACCCATAAGATCACCTCTAATGATACTTCAACAATGAGATAAATTTTCCTTCAAATTGAAATGAAAAAATTCGACTTACTCGGCAGGCTTAAGATTTAATGAATACATTATACATTATTGATTAAATCTACCAACAAAAGTATAATAAATGTTTGATGACTTATACTAATGATAGACTGGAGGTTTTAATAAGATATGAAATCTATAATATTGATTGTATACTTCGCCGTTCTCATTGGAATTGGACTTTACTGTCGCAAACATGCCACAAATGTTGACGGCTTTGTCCTAGGTGGTAGAAGCGTTGGTCCTTGGTTGACTGCCTTTGCCTACGGTACGAGTTACTTCAGCGCCGTTGTCTTTGTCGGTTATGCCGGACAATTCGGCTGGAAATATGGTATAGCCGCAACTTGGGCAGGTATCGGCAATGCGATTATTGGCTCAATGATGGCTTGGTTTATTCTTGGGCGTCGCACTAGAATAATGAGTCAACATCTTGATTCGGCGACAATGCCTCAATTCTTTGGCAAGCGCTTCGGCTCAAATGCCCTCAAGATTGGCGCTTCAATCATTATCTTTATCTTCATGATACCATACACTGCTTCTCTTTACAATGGCTTGAGTCGACTTTTCGGAATGGCTTTTGATATTGACTATTCCGTTTGCGTATTGGTTATGGCTGTTTTGACAGCGATTTACGTCATCGCTGGCGGATATATGGCAACTGCTATCAATGACTTTATACAAGGCGTCATAATGCTGGTCGGTATAACCGCTGTCATTGCTGCTGTTCTTGAATCCAAAGGCGGTTTCATGGCTTCTCTTGACGGCTTGGCGAGGATTACTGACGAATCTGTGACGACAACGCCTGGTATATTTTCTTCATTCTTCGGACCGGATCCACTCAATCTACTCTTCGTCGTCATTTTGACATCACTGGGTACTTGGGGACTGCCACAGATGGTGCAGAAGTTCTACGCAATCAAAAACGAGCAGGCAATACAGAAGGGTACGATAATATCTACTCTGTTTGCGCTTGTTGTTGCCGGTGGCTGCTACTTCCTCGGCGGCTTCGGCAGACTCTTCTCAGATCAGATTGACATTAAGGCCAATGGTTTTGATTCGATTATACCGACAATGCTTTCTGGTCTCTCTGACGGAATGATTGCACTAATTGTGATATTGGTGCTATCAGCGTCAATGTCAACACTCTCGTCACTTGTCATTGCTTCAAGTTCAACATTGACAATCGACCTTATCAAAGATACCTTTATCAAGGATATGAGTGAATCAAAGCAAGTTCTATACATGCGTGCTTTAATAGTTGTATTTATAGCGATCTCTGCTGTTCTTGCGTTGATTCAGTATAAGAGTTCTGTCAACTTCATAGCTCAGTTGATGGGTATCTCTTGGGGTGCTATGGCAGGGTCATTCTTGGCACCGTTCATGTATTCGCTATACTCGAAGAGTGTCACAACTGCTTCCTGTTGGGTGTGTTTCATATTCAGCTCGGTGTTGATGACGGCAAATATGCTGATACGTCCTGCATTTCCTGCGATTATGCAATCACCGATTAATGCTGGTGCAATCGCTATGCTTGCAGGACTTGTGATAGTGCCGATTGTTAGTGCACTTACTCCGAAGCCCGACAAGATGTTAGTCGATCATGCTTTCGCTGCCTATGACAGGACGGCGGTTGTGCCTCAAAGTGTAGCTCTCGGTAAAAAATAAGCTTTTATTACAACAAATATAGCCGCGGAAGCAAAACTGTCTCCGCGGCTTTCTTTTTATGCTGCACTGCCTTATATCAATGAGTTTTTTTCAAGTATTGCAAGTCACCAAACCAGTAGGAAGCAGTGGTACCACCATCAATAAGGAAATCGGCACCGCTTATGAAACGTCCACGACTTGACATCAAGAACTCAGCAAGATCGCCAACTTCATCTGGAGTACCCGCACGACCGGCCGGACTTGCTTCAATCATCTTGAGGTAGCCGTCTTTGCGCGGCCCGTGTAACTCATCATTAGCAAGCGGTGTAATAATAATGCCTGGACTGATTGAGTTAAGTGTTGCACCACGATGCCCCCAAGCGGTTGACTCATACATCACGCGGAGACCGTTGCAACGCTTGGAATATTGATAAGCTTTGAGAGTATCGTCAATCGCCTTAATGAATGGCAAATCAAGAAGCTCCTCTGTTGGTGAAGTGGCAAGCTTGAAGTTCTCATCTTCACTGAGAGCACCAAGACGATGACCGCTCTGTGACGAAATGATGATGCCGCTGCCACCCTCAGCAATGACTTTGCCAAATTCTTCAAGCAGAACTGCTGTACCGTAAAGATCAACTTTAAGAATAGCGGCAACTGGAGCTTGTGAAGGAGATACACCAGCAGCATTGATGAGATTTTTAATTTGCCCAAACTGTTGAGCGTGTTCGATAAGTTTGAGAATAGATTCACGAGAGGAAATATCGACTGCAATCGTCGAAGTCTCAAAACCCGCGTCCTCAAGGATTTTTGCGGCTGCATCTGCTGCTTCTTGACGCAAATCTGCAAGTACAACGTGCTTACCTGCTCCAACTCTGCGAATTATTGCCTGTCCGATTGATCCAGAACCAATCAAAACCGCTACATCTTTTTTCTTAACACTCATTTCAATACCTCCTAAGTTGCTTTATCTTCATTATATAAAACTCTCTAAATTAAAGCAATTTGATTTTTACGGTCATTTAATTAGAAAAACTTATAAAACACTCGTGTTTATTTTAAGTAAAATACTTGACAATCGCTAGTGTTTATTGTAATATGATGAAGTAAAATTTAATATTGATTGGATTAGGTGTCGCAAGACTTAATAAGGAATTTCGGTAACCTTCATAAGTGAAAGCCGAAGCGGTCCCGCCACTGTATCAGCGAGCGAAGCTGCATAAGTTATGTCATTGGATTTTATAAAATCTGAGAAGGCGCAGTTAGCTAAGACCTGGAGCCAGGAGAATTGCCTAATTGACAATCGCCGTTTGACCTGCGAGTGATGGGGATGGAGATTATTGACTGTTTTTTGCTATTCAGTCATTTTGGTACCGTCTCATTTTGCAGTGAGACGTTTTTAATTTGAATAAACTAAAAGAACCCGCAAATTTATCGGATTCTTTGGGATATTTTCCATGTGAGTTTTCTTACAAGGAATAATCATTGCTCATACATTTCAAAATCTTTGCTCCGATCAATCGGAGTATTTATTTTTATTCAAATATAAAAATGGTGCGATTGGCGCGATTCGAACGCGCGACCTACTGCTTAGGAGGCAGTTGCTCTATCCAACTGAGCTACAACCGCATATTTGCATTTTAACACGCAAGTTTCTGTATGTCAAGCAGGAAGTTGGCGCAGAAGTACGACTCTTCAAAACTGCTCCTGCATTAAAGTCTTCTTTTTGCCGAATAGTTATTTGATATCAGTTGAGTGCATTGACGATTTTTTTGAAATCTCTGCCGCGTTCCTCAAAACCGTTATACATATCGAAACTCGCGCATGCAGGCGAGAGTAAAACAACCTGCGGAGTTTGAGCAATACTTTTGGCAATCTCAATGGCTTTATCCATTGAGTAATTTGCTTCATGAATTTTATCATTATTAAATCCAATATCAAGGGCAGCTTGCTTGAATCTTGCCGCTGCATCACCAACAAGGATCAATTCGTCGACACGTGCCTTAACAAGCTCCATGAAATCAGTAAGATCAGTACCTTTATCGTCGCCGCCTGCAATCAGAATAATATGCTCATCAAAGGTCTCCAACGCCTTGATTGCAGAATCTGTATTAGTCGCCTTCGAGTCATTGTAATACTTCACACCGTCAATTTCACGGACAAACTCAATTCGATGCTCCACGCCGGTAAAGTCCATCAATACACGACGCATCTTGCTTGCTTCAGCACCAGCAAGAAATGCGACCATTGATGCGGCGAGTGCATTTTCGACATTGTGCCCGCCCTTGATACCAAGTTCATTAACTGTGCATAACTTGTGCTCTTTACCGTTGACTTTGATGACCAAATCCTCACCAATAAGACAAGCACCTTCAGTGAGTTCACATCGACGGCTAAAGTAGTATACCTTGCAATGAGCACGCTCTTTAATACCACGGGTGCGCTCATCATCATAGTTGAGGACAAGAAAATCGCCGTCACTTTCCTCAGCGAAGATACGTTCCTTCATTTGCTGATAAACTTCCATTAAGCCGTGACGCTTAATGTGATCTGGAGTAATGTTAAGGATTGCAGATACATGCGGTCGGAAATGATTGGTTGCTTCCATTTGATAGCTTGAAATCTCAGCAGCAATACAGCCGCCCTCACCGATCTCAAGAGCAACTTCCGAAAGTGGAATACCAATATTACCACCGACACCGACTTTAGGATAAGCCGTCTCTAACAATAAACCAAGCAACGTGACAGTTGTCGTTTTGCCATTTGTGCCAGTGACAGCACAAATTGGTGACTTCGCCAAATCGTAGGCCAATTCAACTTCACTGATAACCTTAATGTTGCGACTAATCGCAGCTTGTAAGAGTGGAATCCTTAGCGGTACGGCGGGTGAGACTATAATCAAATCAACCCCCTCAAGAAGTTTATCTTCCTGCTTGCCAAACTTCAACTCTATATTTAAACCGCGTAATTCATCAAAGTTATATTTAAGCTCATTTTCAGCCTTAGCATCGCTCAACGTCACCTCGGCACCAAACTTTTTGGCAATCTTAGCTGCAGCAAATCCGCTGATTCCTGCACCAATTACCAGTACTTTCTTACCTTTGAGTTCCAAAGTGTTCATCTCCTGCCTTTCTACATAGTTATTCTACATGAAAGACAATAATCCTTTTAAATAGTGCAAGAGACCTAGCTATCCTCAACTTCAATCAATCAAACTTCTTCTAAGATATACTGCCTTGAATATCGTGATGTTGAGAAGGTCCAGATGTCACTTTTAGTCTTTACATAACATATTTTCTAACTCATTTAAGATAATATCTGCGACTTCAATCTTGGTCATTTTTGGATAAGATTTTGCTTCGTTAGCGGTTATCAGCGTCACTATATTCGTATCAACACCAAAACCAGCGCCTTCTGCTGTAACATCATTGGCGACAATCATATCAAGATTCTTCTTTTTGAGCTTTTCTACCGCATTTTTCTCAACGGTCTGTGTCTCTGCTGCAAATCCAATTAAAATTTGTTTCTGCTTATTCTGTCCGAGTTCCAGCAATATATCTGGATTTTTGACGAGTTCAAGTGTCAAAGTATCTTCGGCCTTTTTTATTTTTTGCTCTGAGGGATTAGCAACTCTATAATCTGCGACTGCCGCTGCCATTATCACCGCTGAAGCAGTTCCATATTCACTGAGAACAGCTTGTCTCATTTGTTCAGCAGATTCAACATTGACAACCTTAACTAAAGGCGGCACTTGTAAGTCACTTGAAGTCACCAAAACAACTTCAGCACCGCGCTCTGCTGCAACTTTCGCAACGGCATAACCCATTTTACCGCTTGAGCGATTGCCAATATATCGGACAGGATCAATAGCTTCACGAGTGCCACCTGCCGTCACTATGATTTTATATCCACTCAGTTTCTTATTTACATTTAGGATTTTGTCAACCTGTTCAACAATTTCAGAAGGCTCTGGAAGTCTGCCCACGCCCTCAACACCACAAGCTAACTCACCACTCGACGGGTCAATTACCTTAACACCACGTTGTTTGAGCAGCACCAAATTAGCCGTAACCGCCGCACTATTGAACATATCTTTATTCATTGCCGGAGCAATTATCAGCGGCTTGGTCATTGCTATTGAAACTGTTGTAAGAGCATCATCTGCGATTCCTGCTGCCAGCTTGCCAATCACGTTCGCTGTTGCAGGAGCAATTATCATTGCATCGCACCATTCTGCCCATTTTATATGTGCTGCTGTTTCTTCATTACCAAAGACACCTGTCATCACAGGCTCTAAACTTATCTCTCTAAACAGTTCAGGCGTCACAAATTTAGTCGCCGAATCTGTCATGACAACTCTGACCTCATCGCCGCGCTTCTTAAATCGGCGTACAAGGTCGACCACCTTATAGATGGCAATTCCGCCACTCACTCCAACTATAAATCTCAATCATTACACCTGCCAATCTAAAAATTTATTGCTTGGCAGATATTTTACATTTTGGATTTAGTTTTGTCAAATTGCTATAGAGTGATCGTCATACAAAATAGGCTTGACCAAGCTATCAATAACATTCTCACTGCTGCCTTCGCCTACCGCTACAAATTCCCAGCCACTCTCACAACGACAAAGAGCACCGAACAAAATGGAAGTCATTCCGTCAAACTTCCCAGAAAGACTATAATCACAAATCATTTGATTGGTTGCATCTTTCATTATGTTTATATGAACATTCTTGACCATTCCAAAATGCTGACCTTGACTCTTGCTCTTCGATACGTCAGCCATGAATACAATCATGTTGTACTGTGAAGGTATATTTTCAGGATCTATCATCATTATTTCTGACACATTGCCCTTGTCGTCCAGGCACTTACCAAGATAGCGAACCGAATGAGAAGGGTGATCCGCATTACAATAATTGATAATATCCTCATAATCTATATCCATACCTGCTTGACACATCAACATGTAAGCATGACATTCAATGGCATTGCTTTTGAAAAACTCAGAAAACCAAAGTCCAGTCAGTTTGTGAGGCGTGTACCAGCCAAGTTTGATTCTCAATTTGTCAAATTTGCCCTTGTCATTTTTATTGAGAAACATTTCCTGTCCATCAACCAAATGCATTGGCATTCCAGTCACCTCCGTATAAAGATTTTGTACGTTTAATATAGCTTAAATTAGTTACGAACTTCTTAACAAAGTTTAAACTTTTTATAAACTTTTCAGAATTAAAGACAAAGTCTTAACAGCACAAAAAAGACCACTGATTTTGATTCAGCAGTCAAAATATATTTTGCTAGAAGTCATTTGTCGAAATCATTGTCATCATCGTTATCAAACATCATTGCACTGCGATAGGCAGATATTGCATCGAGAATTTGATAATTAGGTTCGTTGATTGACTCTTGCTTCTTGCGTTTGTGTTTTCCGCTCATTTCATTTTCAGCCTCTTCAAAGAGATCTTCGGGCATTTCCTTGTACTCATCTGACTTTGCAAAAGTAGCCCACTCATCTTCAATGGCACGAACGACCATTATAAATTTCTCTAAGATACCTGAGGTCGGGTCTCCATTGTTATCAGTCTTCCAATCGGTTGACTTGGTTGAATTGGTTGAGTCGGAATGTTCAGCCTTGTTGTTGATTGATTCCTCTGAGTTTGCTGATTCAGCCTTCGCCGCTTCAATCTCGACTTCTCTCGCCACGCTGACATCATTGTTGATTTCCTTCAGAGCTGCGCCCTCTTGAGTTGCAGCAGCTTCGATATCAACATTGCTTTCACCTTCGACGGAAGAAGCGTTGATCTGTTCATTAAGACGAATCATTGAAGGCTCTTCACCGCTACTATTGACACCACCGCCAAAGATTCCCTCTGCGGTAGGTCCGCCAATTTCTTGACCAGCTTCATAACCTGCAGTGCTGACTCCACCTTCACCACTGGTAAAACCAGACCCGCCGCCTGCACCACCTTGAGCGGCCTTCAGTTCTGCCGTTGCTTCAGCAGATGCCTTAATCAAAGCACGAGTAACTGCCATTCTAGCTTCAGCCTTGGTCTTTGCCTTTCTGAGTTCAGCTTTTAAATCTTCGCGGGCTTCCTCAGCTTTCTTTGCCTTCTTATAAAGATCGGGATCATTCTTCTTGAGGTAGCCAAGCTCCTCATTGGAAATTTTCTTGCCGCTCATCAACTTGCGTTTAATCGACGAAATGCGCTGCTTTGAGTACTCATTGTCACTTTTCTGATTTGCTTGAATCATCTTTTCAGCGAGTGACTGATTGTTAGCTGCCTTTAAATCCAGCTTCAAATTACCAGAAGAGCTGACGATTGTCTGTCCGGTCTTTTGTTTGTAATTCGCCGCAAACTTCAAGTTCTTCTGCTGAACGTAAGAATGTAGCGTTCCTATCGTTGTGAAATCCATTCAAATCGCCTCCTTGGCTTAAATCCTAAAACTCAATCAATAGTTGATACTGAATTGAGATTCACCAACAACAGTAGCAATCTCGGTGCTGTCTAATTGGCTTACCTTTGCAAATCCATTACCTTTTTTGATGCGCTCCTCAAGTGCTGCAAGTTGCTCCGGCGTGCCTTGAATTTCCATTGTCACGGAGCCATCAGACTCATTTTTGACCCAACCGGTGACTCTTGCCTTCTTGGCTTCAGTCTGTACAAAGAATCTGAAACCGACACCTTGTACACGACCTTGAGCGCGGGCGGCTTTGCGGATTTTGTTAGTCATATCCATACTATCAACACCTTCCACTTCGTCATTTACAGTAAATACAGTCCGCCAAATGTTCTTTAAAATTTTCAACATAACAATCACTTCTATTTCGCAGTCCGAATCAGCGACCAAGGCTGTGCGGGCTGTGATAATTTTATTTTGACGATTTGTTGAGCGTGAGGTGCCGCTTCAATAGGATTGCCTTCCTCATCGAACATACTTGTCAAAGTTTGAAAGAAAGTCTGACTTTGAGGTTGCAGAATTTCAATTTGCTGTCCGACTTCCAATTTACCACGCTGCTCAACAATCGCAATATTATCGACGGGATCAAAGTCTTTAACTACACCCAGGAAGTTTGAAGACTGTTTTGCCTTTGAGGTGTCGTGAATTTCAGTACCATTTTCATCGTGTACAAAGAAGCCTGTGGTATAAGGTCGATGGGCAACTTTATCGAGTTCAGCGATCCACTCGTCGCGGACTTTGAAATCACCGTTGAAGTAGGAATCAATCGCTTCGCGATACACTTTAACAACGCCTGCGACATAGTGGACACTTTTCATTCTTCCTTCAATCTTGAGACTACTCACACCACTCTCAATGACTTTATCGAGATAAGGCAATAGGCAGAGGTCTTTGGAGTTCATTACATAGGCACCGCGCTCGTCTTCATTAACCTCAAAATACTCGCCAGGTCTCTTCTCCTCAACAAGACTGTACTTCCAACGGCAAGAATGAGTACACTGTCCTTGGTTGCCGTCACGTCCTGTCAAATAGTGTGACAAGTAACACCGCCCAGAATAGGAGATACACATTGCGCCGTGGACGAACATCTCAAGCTCAACATCACAATGAGATTTAATGTCGACAATCTCGGATTGAGATAACTCACGAGCAAGAACAACGCGACTTGCTCCTAATTTTCGCCACATCTCAACGGTCTTGTAATTAGTGACATTTGCCTGGGTGCTAACGTGCAATTCCAAATGGGTAAGCTCCTTAGCAAGTGAGAACACTCCTAGATCGGATATGAGAACGGCATCAACGCCTATTTGATCGAGATATCGCAAATACTCCGGCAACTCAGCAACATCTTCATTATGGGCAAAGATGTTGACAGTGACATAGACTTTCCGCTTCATTGAATGAGCAAAGTCAACAGCAAGTTTTAGCTCCTCATCGCTAAAGTTGCCACCGAAGGCTCTAAGTCCGAATTTCTTGCCACCAACGTATACAGCATCTGCACCGTAAATCAGCGCAATCTTTAATTTCTCCAAATTACCTGCTGGTGCCAGTAGTTCAGGTTTATTAATTGTCAACAAAATTCATCTCACATTAAATCAAAGTCCATTCTTTGTGTTTTCTTACCATAGAGTGCCAAATCCCACAAATCATAAAGTGGAAATCTACCGTCTGCCAATTTATTTACACGACCCCACAATTCAGACCTTTCATTAGTTTGACATGGTATGTAGAACGCAGATTTCAAATTTGACTTAAACGGTACAAAACAAACTTTTTTGCTATAAGGAAGAGAATCAAATGATTCTGCTTCCTCTTTAAAAAGTGTAAACATGACTATCAATAGATTATCGTAATTTATTCTTTTGACTCTCTCATACCATTTTGCTTCAGCTTCATCAAAATTATTATAATGATTCATATTGAGTTCAGAATCTCCAAGAAAGTAAGAAGGAAAAATGAACTTAGAAGCCTTACTATATTTTACTTTATTGAAGATGAGAGGACTACCTATATTATATTTCAAGTTAGAAACCATTTTTAAAAAAGACTCTCCGGTTTGCCACATATTTATTGTCGGAGATAAAAATGGCAATCCAAAACGATGATAAAAGAAACCGGCAAAGCAATTAATAGAGATTATAGAAAGTTTAGATTCTCTCAATTTCATGTATTTTTCTAAAGTAAATCCAGGAATTTTCACAATATCTTGTTTGATAATTTTTTCAGGGGGTTACCCATTTTAACTGCTGAAGATACTATTTCACCATAATAAAAACTAGATGTAACAATTAAATAATCAAAATCTACATTGATTATATCTTCTTCTTGAATAAAAGGTATGCCGTCAAGAGTACCTTTTATTTTATCTTCAGAAGTTATACCAACGATGCATACCTCATTTGAACTTCCATTACTTAGCATATTTGCAATTAAGTTTATCAAATTTGGTGAATAATCTTTGCCTGTTCCCCAAATCAAAATCTTTGTTTTGTTTCCCATAATATAATATCACTCCGATAATCACCTATATTGATATACCAAATCTAGGTGCTCATCATAGGTATAAGCATAGTGATTGTGACCGTTACGATCCGCCACGAAGTAGAGATAATCTGTATTTGCAGGGTATAAGACAGCTTCAATAGAAGCTACACCAGGATTGGCAATCGGTCCAGGTGGTAGACCCATGTGTTGGTAAGTGTTGAAAGGTGAATCTATTTGCGTATCGGCAATGGAAACATCTTCCTTCGGTGCGTCCATAAGATATTGCAGTGAAGCGTCAGTTTGCAATGGCATGCCAATCTTTAATCGTTTAAAGAATACCTGCGCGATTATTGGACGATCCTCAGCATACCTGGCTTCTTTCTCAACAAGAGAGGCAAGTGTTACCAATTCATATATAGATAAACCTTCTTCTTGAGCTTTTGCTCTCATTGCGCTGCTGAGACGATAATCAAAATTATCGGTCATCATGTAAAGCACATCTTCTGAGGTCATGTCAGTTGTTACCTCATAAGTATCGGGGAAAAGAAAACCTTCACAATCGTAAAAAGTGTTTCTCTTGCGCTCAATGTAGTCAAATGGCGCAAAATCTCTAGCTTTACTGATAAAGGTATCATAATTCACTATACCCAAATTACTGAGTCGATTGGCAATATCCTTGACAGTGAAACCCTCTGGAATGGTGACAGTCAAAACTTCCGGAGCGCCCGCAAGGAGTTTCGTAAAGACTTCATCATAGGTCATGCCAGTTGTAAAATTGTATGAACCTATCTTGAGCTGATTTTCATAACCCTTGAACTTAGCAAGCACTCTAAATTTAAATCCGCTTTCAATTACACCCGTCTTCTCAAGTCTTCTTGCAATTTCGGCAGCGTCCATGCCCTCTGTGATTTTAAATTTTACCTTCTCACCTTTTGCAGTAGAATTATTGGAGAAGCTGCCAAAAGTCATGCTTAAAATGGCAATAATCATTAACATCAAAAGAGCAGCTATACCAACTACTTTTTTGATATCCATAGATTCAAAAAAATCAGTTGATAGCTTTGGAACATCTATAGAAGGCAATTTAAATTCCTCCACGTATTTTTTTACACTATCTATAAGATTGTCTTTGTCTTCATTTGGAAATTTTAAACCCATTACTCTCGTGCCTGTTCTTCTTCAAACTCTTCGCTGAAGAAATCATTATATACATTCCTTACCATTTCAAATTCTTCGTCACTTGGTTCAATATATTCCTCTTCGCCATCTTGATTTGTTACAATCTTTGCAATGATGACATCTTCTTCCTCGCAACCACAATCACAACCATGTTCATGGTTATGTTCTCCATCTTCAGATGGCAGTGCAACAAGCAACGCAAATTTCTTATCATCAATAGGTATAATCATTTCCTCTTCATAGAGGAAGATATTTCCTTCTTCGTCCGTCATCTCAACTATGAGGTTTTCTTCTGCTTCCTCACCTTCAGCAATCATGTTATCTAATTCTTCATTGATTTTCTTTGATTTTTTATCCTTCTTGTGATTAACTGACATCTACATATCTCCTCTCAATTTAAGACCATCTAAGAAACCCTGCAGAATGTGCACTGCAGCCATTTTGTCAATGACTTTTTTGCGCTTTCGACGACTGACATCTGCTGCTATTAGTGATTTCTCCGCTGCAACAGTAGATAATCTCTCGTCCCAAAAGTTTATTTGTACATTTGGACAAGTTTTACTCATCTTCTCTGCAAAGGACCTGACAAGCTGACAGCGTTCACCTTCAGTGCCATTCATATTCTTGGGTAAACCTATAACTAAATGACTTACATTGTAATTTGATATCAATTCTTTGAGATGATTAATATCCTCTTTGTTTGAACTTCGACGTATAGTTTCAAGTCCTTGGGCAGTCAAACCCAGCAGGTCGCTCACAGCAATGCCGATGGTCTTATCGCCAACATCTAATGCAAGGCAACGTTTTACTTCTTGCATTCCAAATAAGTCCTCACTAATTCCTCAAGAAGCTCGTCGCGCTCAACTTTACGGATTTTGCTTCTTGCATCAAGATGGCTTGTAATATAAGCCGGATCACCGCTCAACAAATACCCGACAAGTTGGTGAACAGGATTGTAACCCTTTTCCGTCATTGCCTTATAAGCGTTGCGAATTACCTTTTCCGCTCGGTTTTCCTCGATGCCAAATTTAAATAACATGGTTTCATCTGATACCATATTCTCACCTCCGATTCAACGCGTAATTGATGCTAAATCGCCATGAGCAATAATTACATTTACGCATTATTAATTATGTATTCAGCAATTTGAAGTGCATTGAGCGCTGCGCCTTTTCTGATCTGATCTCCACAGACCCAGAAGTTGAGACCGTGCTCAATAGAATAATCTTTGCGAATACGACCAACCTCGACATCATCTTTGCCAGACGTGTTGAGTGGCTGAGGATAAATCATTTCATCAGGATTGTCACATACTTTGACACCTGGGAACTTTTCAAGAGCGGCACGTGCTGACTCAACGCTAACCTCATTATCAAACTCAACATTGACAGATTCTGCATGGCTTCTATAGACTGGCACTCTGACCGTCGTTGCAGTGATCTTCATGTCACTGTCTTCCATAATCTTCATTGTCTCATTAATCATCTTCATTTCTTCCTTAGTATACAAGTTTTCTTGGAAGACGTCAATTTGAGGCAGCAGATTAAATGCAATCTGATATTTTTTGTCAAGTGAAGCAACAGGCAGAACTTTAGTTTCTACAGGCTTATTGTTGACTATCTCATTGACTTGATCTTCAAGCTCCTGCATACCTTCACGGCCTGCACCACTGACAGCCTGGTAAGTTGAGACTACAATGCGCTTGATTTTTGCGATATCATAGAGCGGCTTGAGAGCCATGACCATTATTATCGTTGAGCAGTTGGGATTCGCGATAATACCCTTATGCCTTGCAATAGCTTGAGGATTAACTTCCGGTACGACGAGAGGAACTTCAGGATCCATTCTGAAAGCGCTTGAGTTATCAATGACGATAGCACCAGAATCGACAGCGGGTTTAGCGAAAACTTTTGAAGCAGAACCACCGGCGAATAATGCTATCTGCACATCTTTAAAAGAGTCTTCGGTTGTCTCCTCAACAGTATATTCCTTGCCCATGAAGTTGATTTTTTTACCAGCGGAGCGCTTAGAAGCAAGCATTTTTAAATTGGCAAAAGGAAAGTTGCGCTCCTCAATGAGTCTCAAAAACTCTTGCCCGACTGCACCAGTAACTCCGACTATTGCAATATTGTATTTCTTCATTAAAAATATCCTCCTATTTATTCGTTTCCACATGACTTTAAAAACTTTAATAGATTATACCAGGAAAGAAGACACATTTCAAGTAAAAAAGGAAAAACATCATAAATATCACTTTTGCAGATTCAGTTGTGAAATTTAAATGATATTTTTTATTAAAAATTGTGATTTTCTTTGCATATCTTAAATATTAGTGATATAATACAGAAAAATTTCATTTCTTGAAGGAGAGTTTTTCTTGTTAAAGACGATAAAGGATTCCCTCAAACTGTTTGACTATTTTATATTGATTGCCGCGGTGATAATGTTCACGAGTTTTGATTACAGTAATCTCAGGCTTACTGACAAGATTTATATGGTATCTTTCATTATTTGGATTGTCCTGTTGTCAGTTCGCATATACATAATCCACCAAGGAGGACAAAAGAAGTGAAGAAGGCAGTTTTCTTTGATATTGATGGCACACTTATCGATGCTTCTATAAACATGACACTTATATCGAATAGAGTTCGCAGAGCACTCAATGCTCTTAAAGAAGCAGGCCATTATATCTTCATTGCCAGTGGTCGTCCACTTGATTATCTCGATCCTGAGCTGGTAAATTTTGGTTTTGATGGCTTTGTGCTGATGAATGGCGCCGTTGTTCTGATTAATAATGAAGTTGTCTTTGAAGAAGCTATTGATCCGAAGATTGTCGAGGAAGTCTGCAAATTCTGTGACGCTGAAAATACTGAGTACATTTTGGAAAGTCACCCAAGAGTTTATCTCAAAGAAGAATTTAAATTGTCAGAGATATTCTTTGCCAAATTTGATATTGACATTCTGAAATTTGAGCGCAAATTTAATATTAGTGACTTTCCTACTTATAAAATGGAGTTTCTGACTGATCGCACAGATGCCGGAGAAATTTATTACAAACTATTGCAAACACCGACTCTTACCGGAATTAATGATCCGTTTCACAGTAGTAATTTAGAACTCTACGCCGCAAAGAATACCAAGGCAAGTGGTATAATCCATGCACTTGAACACCTTGGAGTTGACATCAAAGACAGTTACGCCTTTGGTGATGGTCTCAATGATGTCGAGATGATCCAAACTGTTGGCTGTGGTATGGCGATGGGCAATGGCAATCCTAAACTCAAGGCACTTGCCAAGCATGTTGTACCAAGTGTCCACGAAGACGGCGTTGCCTATGGTATTGAAAATTACATCTTGAAGGCGGCGGTTGAATGAAAAGATTATGGGTACTCTTGATGATAGCTACATTTTCAATCGCATTGCTTGGTTGTGGCAACAGTGGCAAAAATGAAAATCAGCAAAAAAACGAAACAGTTAGAGTGGCTATTGATGATAAAGAAAGTTTAAAATCTCAAGAATCTTCTCAAGCAGACAATGTAAAAGGCGATCTTACTATCAAAATGCTCAATGTAGGACAAGGTGATGCCATTCTAATTCAGACCAAGAGTCAGAATATCCTCGTTGATACGAGTGATACTGACGAGCGTGACAAGCTCCGTGCCGAACTTGACAAGGCAGGTGTTAAGAAGATTGATAAATTGATTCTCTCTCATGCTCATGCAGATCATATCGGTGGTGCTAAACTTGTCATTGATGATTATAATGTCAAAGAAGTATATAACGACGGCACTGACAGAGGCAAATACAACGTTTATAAGGGATACATCAACGCTGCCGAGAAGAAGAAGATACCCGTTAAAACTCTGCAGGCAGGCGATAAGCTCAATTTTGGCAACAAGGTTTCCTTTGAGGTGTTCTATCCGACTGAAGAACTCCGTGCAAAATTCGCTGCTGATAAGGATTATAACGATACTTCTATAGTTGGCAAACTGACTTATGGCAACTTTTCGATGCTCTTCACCGGCGATGCTGAAAAAGTAGCAGAGAATGAGCAACTAAATTCAAGCTATAAGAAAAAACTCAAAAGTACTGTTTTGAAGGCTCCTCATCATGGCAGTAAAACCTCTGCCGGTGCTGACTATATAAAAGCCGTATCGCCGGAATGTGTTGTCATCAGTGCAGGTGATCCAAGTGATCCTACAGGTAGCGGTAACTCTTATGGACACCCTCACAATCAGGCACTCAATTCTTACATCAAGAATGGTGGCGTTGACAAAAAAAATATATTCTGGACTTTCGAGAACGGTACAATTACAATTACTTCAGACGGTAAGAACTGGTCAGTGACAACTGAGCATAAATCTGATTGGATAAATAATTGGTTGAAAAATAAAAAATAGTAATGTGAGTGAGGAATTAAGTATGAGCAAGAAATCTACAACTGCAGTTAAGGTTAGTGATACTTATACAACTGTGGCAGAAAACATAGACAAGGATAATGAGACTATTGAGGTTGCTGGAACAACAGATGTAGTGACCGAAGCATATGTCGATAGAATTGAGGTGGTTGAACAAGGTGTCGACAAGGCAGTTTTGTATTTTGGTGAGGACGATGAGAAAGTCGTCATGCCGGTTTCTATGCTGCCAAAAGATGTCAAGGCTGACGATACTTTAGTGATAAAAGTTTCATTTGCAGATTAACTTGATTTAACATAGGAAGTGATACTATTGGTGAGGCAACTCACGAAAATATTTACACTCATGGCGTTGTTGATATTCACCTCTCTTGCATTGACTTCAATCGCGCAGGCAGCTCCTCGCTTGAACGAACTACAGTACTTAAAGACTTATAATACTGAAGTTGACGGCAAAGAAGTCTACAGGATAGAGGTTGGTCTCAAGCGTGAGAATATCAACTACACTGTAAAAATTCCCACAACAATTTCAAGTATAATGGTCGTTGACTTTGAAAATACTGTTCCGGGTAGACTTAGTCAACACAACAGTAGCAAAATTTCATTAGCTGAAGATACGACGGCTTCTGTTAAAGAGGTTAAAGTGAACTACTCTCGTCTGCAACTCAGACTGCCGTTTGTGATAAATGAGGACAGTTACAAAATTTATATCGAAAAAAAGCCTTACAGATTGATAATTGATATTGATAAGTCAGCGCTGGTTAATGTGGAAGAGGAAACCAGCGACGATAATTTTAATTATAAAAGTGGCAGTATAGTAATAGATGCAGGTCATGGCGGTAGTGACAGTGGTGCAATCGGTCCTAGTGGTGTTACCGAGAAGGAAGTAACCCTCGCGGTGGCTCTGAAAGTTCAACAGCTTTTGCAAAATGCCGGTGCCAATGTCGTAATGACTAGGACTACAGACAGAGATGTATCTTGGGCAGGTTCTTCTAATGGACAAGAACTTCAAGCAAGAGTTGACAAAACACCGCCAGGTGCTGCAGTATTTGTAAGTATTCACTGTAATGCCTTCTCGAACTCTATAACACAAGGAATGGAAACCTATTATTATTGGGGTAGTTCTGAGGGCAAAATACTTGCTACGTTGTTGAATGAAGAGCTGGCAAACTTCGGCGGCAGGTTCAACCGAGGTGTCAAGGGTGCTAACTTCTACGTTTTAAAGCATACTTCGATACCTGCTTCGCTTGTGGAGCTTGCCTTTATTACAAATCCAGAAGAAGAGTATCTGCTGGCCAATGATGACTATCAGCAACAGTTAGCACTCGCGATAACACGTGCAATTAAGCGTTACCTTGAAATAAATCCGAATGGAAATCTTAATGACTAAGGAGGAGTCATTTTTAAATGAGCAATCTCAGAAAAATTTTGATTTTTTTGATGACAGTTGTGATGTTGATCTGTTCAGGTTGCGAGAATGACCCTAAGGGCAGTGGCATGACTGATAAATCAAATACCGAAAAAGCAGAAACTCTGGATGGAGATTTGGAACAATCGGGAAAAGATCCAAAACTGCCTCCTAAACCACCGCAGCTTAAAAGTGATAAAAAAGATGAAATGGGGCAAATGAAAAAAATGAAAGTAAAAGTTTATTATCCGGACGAAAGCGGTTTAAGACTCATTGGTGTCAATCGTGAAATTGAAATTAGTGATTCGGACGGTAAGTATAAAGCAGCAGTTGAAGCCGTAATGACACCTCCGAAAGAGAAGAACTTGACGAAAGTCGTGTCAAACAACTCTTCATTGATTAGTGTCGATGTAAAAGACGGTACGGCTCTGGTAAATCTGAGCAAAAACATAAAGATTGGCTTCGTTGGTGGCTCAACTGGTGAAGAGCTGTTAATCGGCAGCGTCGTCAATACTTTGACTGAGTTCAAAGAAGTCAATGCGGTAAAATTCTTGATTGATGGTCAAGAAGTGGAGACATTATCCGGTCATATGGATCTATCCGCACCAATCAAACGAATGGAAAATTTAATGAAACATTAATAAACCTGTCCGAATCATTTTAGATTAAAAATTTTTAAATATTAGTAGGATTTTTTATCTTTATATTGAATAAAAAAATTAAGATATGGTTGTTTTCGTTAAAACCTCAAGGACAGGAGGAGGCTATTTGTTTTGGAAAAGTCGACAGTAATAGGCGTTATTTTAGGATTTATTTCAGTTTTCGTCGGCATGATTCTAAAGGGCGCACCTTTAACAGCTCTGAACAATCCGGCAGCGTTCCTAATCATCATAGGTGGAACATTTGCCTGTTTGTTTAACGCATTCCCGATGGATCAAGTAAAGAAGCTGCCAACATTGTTTAAATTGACATTTAGAGCACCAGAGTCGCAAAGTAAAGCAGAATTAGTGAAACTCTTCATTGAGCTTTCACAAATAGCACGTCGTGAGGGTATCTTGGCGCTTGAAAACAAAGTTGGCGAAATACAAGACCCGTTCTTCCGCAACGGTTTGAGTATGGTCATTGACGGTATGGATCCAGATTTCGTCAGTGATGTTCTCGACGCTGAACTTGCAGTTATGGAAGGCCGCCATAGTGAAGGTCGTTCAATCTTCACGCAGGCAGGAACCTATGCACCTACGTTGGGCGTTCTTGGCGCCGTTGTCGGCCTTATCGCTGCACTTGCTGACTTGTCGGACGTTAATAAGCTTGGTCACGCTATCTCCGCTGCGTTCGTTGCAACGATTCTTGGTATATTCACCGGTTACGTTATTTGGTTGCCACTTGCAAATAAGTTGAAGTTAAAATCTGCTGAAGAAATTGGTATCAAGCGTATGATTATTGAAGGTATACTCTCTCTGCAAGCGGGCGATTCACCAACCGCTATTGAAGCCAAATTGATGGTATTCATTCCTCAAAATGAGCGTGAAGCCATTAAGGGCAGCGGCGAATAATTAGTACATAGGCTCAAAGGATTGGAGTGAACGAGTATTGGCAAGAAAAAAGCGCGGCAAGGCACACGAAGAAGAAGCCAGTGAGGCTTGGTTACTGCCTTATTCAGACTTGATGACATTACTGCTGGCGTTATTTATAGCGCTGTTTGCAATTACACAGACAGACCAAACTAAAATAACGGCATTGGCACAGGCATTTTCCGCTGCTTTCAATATGGGTGGTCCTTCATTCTTTAATCAGATGGGACCTAATGTCAGCGCACAGCGTCAACTTATATCCGACGAAGATGCCGGTAACAATGCCTATATTCAAGAAAATCAATCTTTAGAGAGTATCCAGCGTGAGTTGGAAGAATATATTCAACAGAACAATCTACAGGATCAACTTTCAACTCAGCTTGAAGAAGAAGGTTTGATGATTCGTATTAAGGAAAGAGCACTCTTCCCGTCCGGATCGGCAGACCTTGTGCCGGAGTCAGCAAAAATAGGTCCGATTGTTGCTGGACTTTTGGCATCTATACCGGAAAGAGTTTTAATCTCAGGGCACACTGATACTGATCCTATTAATAATGCTAGATTTCCTTCTAACTGGGAACTCAGCTCAACCCGTGCATTGACTTTTATGAAGTATCTGCTATCAATAAATCAAGATTTGAATCCAGCAAGATTTTCAGCTATTGGCTATGGTGAATATAGACCTATTGCTAACAATGACACGGCAGAAGGTAAACAAACCAATAGACGCGTTGAGATTTTGATTGCTCGTACCTTGAGATTCAATCCGAATGAAGGTTTCTCCTCACCATCGGAAGCAGATATTGTTGCTAAGTGAGATTTTATGATTATTGGTGTTGGAACTGATATTATCGAGATAGAGCGAGTAAACCGAGCCATAAATAATAGACACTTTGTCGAACGTGTATATACTGTCAAAGAACAAAATTATTGCGAAAGTCGAGGACGACAAGCAGCAGCCTCTTATGCCGCACGTTTTGCCGGTAAAGAGGCTTTTTTCAAGGCCTTGGGTACAGGAATTATTTGCAGTATGACGAACGTTGAGATTTTAAACGATGATTTAGGGTGTCCTCAGATATTTTTAACAGGCAGGGCGGCTGAATTTTTTAGAAGAGTAGCAGCGACAACCATTCACATTTCTCTTAGCCACTCAAAAGATTATGCCGCTGCGACTTGTGTCATAGAAAAATGATAAATCTTATTGATAGATGGAGACGTTGGTAATGAAGATAGCTTTAGCAAATCAAATGCGTGAGATTGATAAAAAGGCAATCGAAGATTTCGGTATCAGTGAAATTGTACTTATGGAAAATGCCGGCCGCAAAGTTGCCGAAGTGGTCTGCCAAGCCTTGGGGACAGTCTCTAAGAAAAGTATATGTATTCTTTCCGGCAGTGGAAACAATGGCGGTGATGCTCTTGCTGCTGCGCGTTATTTATCTAATCTCGGTGCTAGAATAAAGGTATTTTTGATCGGCAATAAGAATCATAGAACGGAATCCCTCAATGTACAAATGAAAACCCTTCGAGCTATGGGTACAGAACTGCAAGTTCTCGAAACGGACAGAGCTTGGGAACGTTTGCAAGTAACGTTGAGATTCTCAGATGCAATAGTTGACGGTATTTTGGGCACGGGTTTTACCGGACAGTTAAGACCGGCCGTTTTGCGCCTTGTCAGGCTTGTTAATTCAACAAACAAGCCAGTTATTTCCATTGACATTCCAAGTGGTGTAGAAGCAGACAGCGGAGAAGTCGGTGAATCGGCGATAAATGCGAGTTTTACCGTAACTCTAGGCTTGCCTAAATTTGGACATTATATATGTCCTGGAGCATCTTATGTTGGCAAGTTGATTGTTGATGATATAGGTATTCCTTCGCAGTTACTCAATGACGATATACATCAGACAGCTATTGATGAAGAATTGGCAGTCACTTTGCTGCCCGTTCGTCCTAAAGATTCATATAAAGGCAGCGTCGGTAAAATTTTGGTCATAGCAGGATCACGCGGCATGACGGGTGCTGCTGTTCTTGCTTCTAAGGCTGCGCTTAAAGCCGGCGCAGGTTTAGTTACTCTTGCCGTGGCAGAGAGTTTAAATCCAATCTTTGAGGTTAAACTCACTGAGGTAATGACTGCTCCTCTGCCAGAGGTCAAAGTCGGTTTAATTGGTGGAGACAAGGCGGTCAGTCAACTTTTGACTCTTGTTGACAAAGTTGATGCCATACTGATAGGTTGTGGTCTTGGTCGTGAAAAGGAAACTCTTGAGACAGTTCAAAAGATCGTCGAAACGGTAGACAAGCCGCTCATTCTTGATGCAGATGCTCTTTATGCTTACAATGGTAAAATGGAAGCACTTAAATTATGCAAGCAAATTCCAATTTTGACACCACATCTCGGAGAGCTTTCTGCACTTCTCGGAATAACTATTGAAGAGTTGCGGAATAACTTGGTTGAAATCGTTCGCAATGCCGCTAAGGAGTACAGGGCAATTATTGTTGCTAAGTTTGAGAGCACTATTGTTGCCTATCCTAATGGTGAAGTATTTATCTCAGCTCTCGGCAATGAAGGCATGGCGACTGCTGGTTGTGGAGATGTCTTGGCAGGAACTATCGCGGGATTAATGAAGCAGACGCCTTTTGCTCCGATTGCTGGTGTCTATCTGCACGGTACGGCTGGAGATATGGCATTTGCTGCGAAGAGTGATGGTCTCATTGCTTCAGATATTTTAAATGATTTACCTTTAGCGATTAAAAAACTTCGTATTGGTTGTTAAGGCTAATTTAACAATAGCCGTCCTTATTTAGCGGCTTTTTATTTTATCAAAATGAGATCACAATAAATAAAGGTGGTTTTATATTTGGGATTTTCAAAATTTGAATCGGCAATCACTGGACAAATTGCCAGCTTGTTTCAAAAACGCGGAACAGTTGAACCTTCAGCATTAATCAAGGCATTAGAGAGAGAAGTTGTTATGCAAGAAGAAAAGACCGATAACGGGCTAGTTGTTCCGAATGATTATACAATTTATCTTTGTGAAGAAGATTGCCACAGACTTTCGGCAACTCGTATATTCAAAGCACTGCATGAGGCGGTTGAGCGCAAGGTCATTCGCGAAAATTGCTTTATGGACGGCAATTTATCGGTTAGAATCGAAAAAATGTACGAAGGCAATGAAGTCATTGTGATAAAATCCAAATACATTGATGATGTTAGAGTTGACGAGAATACTATCAATTTAGAAAATGATGTCATATCAAATACATTAGTTGCTCAAAAAACTCTGGTTGAGGAAAATGAAAAGACTATCATCGCTGACAAAGGTGATTTCAATACCCCGACAAAGACTGCATATCCACGTCAAATGGAATATGAGATTGCTAAACTAACGCTCCAAAATGATGACAGTAAAGAGGAGTTTATTCTTGGCGAGAAGCAATTCTATATAGGACGTAAAGAGAATAACGATTTGTCTATTGCAGATGAGAGCGTTTCTCGTATACATGCCTATATATCCTATGAAAGACATCGACACATTATACATGATGCTAACAGTCTGAATGGTACTTACATAAACAAGAAATTGATTGATAAACAGGAATTAAAACACGGTGATAAAATTCTTGTTGGGAGTGTATTGGTTACTTACGAAGTAATATAAATTGAGAGAATGTGCGAGGTGAAGATTTTGACTAAGTATGAACAGGCGACAAATGTTGGATTGGTTCGCAAACAGAATGAGGACTCTATAGCCGTCATTGAGCCTGATACATTCATCGTCGCAGATGGAATGGGCGGACAGGCTGCTGGCGAGATAGCAAGCCGAATGTTAATAGAAACCGTAAAGAATGAATTAAACTCTATACCTTTGCCTTGGAATGAAGAGACTTTGAGTGCAGCAATATCGAAGGCTAATGAGAAGATTCTATCCGAAGCAAAGATACATTCAGAATATGAAGGAATGGGTACGACAGCAACGATCCTCCACATAGCACAACCCAAGGAAACTCAGCCACAAATCATAACTCAACGTGCATTTTACGCTCATGTAGGTGATAGTCGATTATATAAACTTGAACATGATTACCTTAAACAGATAACCAGGGATCACTCATATGTTGAAGATTTGGTTCTAAAGGGCGAGATCACTGAAGAAGAAGCAAGGTCACACCCAATGAGAAACGTCTTAACTCAAGCAGTAGGCGCAATGCCAGATATTAATATTGATGTTGGCAGTTTTAAAGTCAACCGCGGTGAGGTTTACCTACTATGTACAGATGGCTTAACGAATATGGTCGATGATAGAGAGATTTTTAATATATTACATTCAACAAAAAATCCTGCCGATGATCTAATTGAGACTGCACTCAATCATGGCGGCAAGGATAATGTATCAGTAATTGTAGTTGGTATTTTATGATATTAACGTCTGCGAAGAGCCTTGGGCTTGTTGAAAATCTCAGATAGTATCACTGCATTCATGGTGTCAGTTGGAGTTAAATTTAAGTTTAAAGAAGATTTCTCACTCTGCTGAGAGTTTTGCTTATCTCGATTTATTGTCGGTTGTTCTGTGTGCGTTGAAGCGGTTCTGAGCATTTCTCGACGCTTTTGGTATATTTCTGCAATACTGTCGCCACGTTCGACCTGTATCACTTCTTCAGAGGGCACAGGCAACTGTTGTAAATTGGGATCATTTGCCAAAGTCGGTATCTCAAATATTGCATTTTCGCTGTCTTGTTGAGCCTGATCTTGATCTGAAGGTAGTTTGGGCATTTGCTTTTTGCGAACTACACCTTCAAGAATAGAATATATAATCCAAATGAATAATATCACTGAGAAAATATCGTCCATAATTCGTCACCTCACAATACAATTTTAAACAAAATACCTGTTAATGTCAATGCTTCACCTTGGAGGTGTTTTAATTGAAAATAGTTGATTCTTTTGAAGTTGGTTTTGATGAAGTCAAGCAACTTCTAACTAAAAAATCTTTTGATGAGGTTGAATTGTCACCCAAAATCCGCGAAGCAAACAAAAAGATATTTGGTTCTGATTTAACGGCAGTAGAGATTGTTCGCAAAATAGTCAATGATGTACGGTCCAAAGGCGATTCTGCTGTCATTGAATACACCCAGATGATTGATGGCGTTAAATTAAATCCGTCAGACTTCCTTGTCACTCAAGAAGAATTTGCTGCTGCTGAAGCGAAAGTTGATAATAAAGTAGTTGACTCACTGAAACGTGCAGCAGAAAATATCAAGCGCTTTCATCAAGAGCAACTTCCAAAGTCTTGGATAACTTATCGAGAGCATGGTTCAATTCTCGGTCAGGCAATAGTTCCGCTTGATCGTGTTGGAATCTATGTACCAGGCGGCACGGCAGCTTATCCTTCAAGTGTGTTGATGAATGCCATTCCGGCAAAAGTCGCCGGTGTAGGTGAGATTGTGATGATGTCACCGACCAAAACCGGCGAAATTAATCCTTACGTTTTGATTGCTGCTAAACTTGCCGGCGTTGACAAAATCTACAAAATCGGCGGAGCGCAGGCGATAGCAGCTATGGCTTTCGGTACGGAGACCATATCGCGTGTCAATAAGATAACGGGTCCCGGTAACATTTTTGTTACGCTCGCCAAGAAAGAAGTCTACGGACATTGTGATATTGATATGCTCGCCGGACCTAGTGAGATTCTTATTGTCGCTGATGAGACGGCAAATCCTATATACACGGCTGCCGACATGCTCAGTCAAGCTGAACATGACCCACTGGCTTGCAGTATTGTCATTACAACTGATTCTGAACTTGCAAGGAAGGTTGCTAGTGAAGTTCAAAGTCAGCTTGAAAAGTTGCCGCGTCGAGAGATTGCATCTACCTCGATTGAGCGAAATGGTCTGATAATTGTTGCCAAGGATATTGACGAAGCCATTGATTTTGCCAACATTTCGGCACCAGAACATTTGGAACTTTTAGTTAATGAATCGTTTACTGTTCTGCCGAAGATCAAACATGCCGGTGCGGTCTTCCTTGGACATTATTCACCAGAGCCGCTTGGTGATTACCTTGCCGGTCCAAATCACGTTTTGCCGACTGGCGGCACTGCAAAGTATTACTCTGTCTTGAATGTTGAAACCTTCTTGAGAAGAATGAGCTTGATTTCCTATACCAAACCTGCTCTCCTCGACGCCGCTGAAGATATTAAACGTCTTGCCAATGCTGAAGGTCTCGAAGCTCATGCCGCTGCCATTTCAGTTCGCAATTCATAAGTCAAACCCGAAAAAACTTTCATAGAGAGGAATGAAGATACATGTTGATAGAAATGATTCAAAACAAACCTTTGCAGAAACCATTCTCTATAAATGACATTCCGACAATCACAAGAGCTGAAATGCAGCAAATTGTTTCTGAAAAATGCAATGTTAATTTGCTTAAACCCAGATTAGTATTAAATGATAAAAAAATCGAAAATGTGATTACAACTTATAAGCAAGTATATGATAAAATTTCCTCTTTGAACTTTTCGCCTGCAAATGTAAAGCCCATGATTCTTAATGAGATAATGTCTGATTTATTTAACGTCTGGTTTCGTTCTGACGATAGATTAAAATTCTTTTCTCATATGAAGAATAATTTCACTGCAGCGCAACTTACTCATTCAATAGCAACTTATATGGACGATAGCAACATGGACGATTTACTTGATTTCTTCTTTGAAAACATGGATAAAATATTTTCAGTAAAAAGAAAAATCAAGACTATTGCACTTTACTATTATAGTATGTTTAACAATGGAATTGCCAGATTTATTACGTTGATTATTCCTATTTTCCTTGATATGGGTTATAAGATTGTTTTAATTACAGACGATATTGATGAGGAAAGAGATTATCCTTTACCTCAAAATGAAAATCTTAAAAGAGTTGTGATACAAACTCCTTATGATAACTTTTTGGGCCGTCTTGAAGAGTTAGAAGGTTATGTTAATGAGTATGAGATTGATCTATTCTGTAGCCATGCTTATTATGGAAAATTCCCACCAATATACCAAATCTTGCTCTTTAAAATGTTAGATGTTCCAGTAATTGTTGAGATGCACAGTGTCTTTACTGTTATAGTTCCATATAATAAAAAATTGGATAAAGTTTATAGATTAGCTGATGGAATTGTTACTCTGTCGCGCATCGAGAAGATGTTCTGGGCTAATCACGGTTGTAACTGCTATATGATATTTAATCCAATAGAAACAGCGATGATACAAAATAGGCCAATTAGAAATCCTAGAAAGAATAGAAAGACAATACTTTGGATTGGAAAGATTGCTAATAATAAACAACCTTCAGAAATAATTCCAATTATGAAAGAAGTAGTGCAGTATATTCCTGATGCAAAGATTAATGTTTTAGCAGATGCAGATGATAAAACATTATTTAAAAATATTCAAGATTCTGTGATAGCAAACTCATTAGAAAAGAATGTTATTCTTTGCGGTTTCCATAAAGAGGTACAGCCATTCTTTGAAGAAGCAGATTTGATGTTAATGACTTCTGTAGTTGAGGGCTTTTCATATGTTGTGGCTGAAGGCAAATTAAACGCTTTGCCGCTCGTTTGTTATGAACTTCCCTACTTGGAGTTTTTCCGTCGTGGCAAGGGCTATATAAGTGTTAGACAGTACGATAGACACGGTGCGGCAATGGCTATAGTAAAGATTTTGACAGATGATGATCTGAGAAGTCAAATGTCAGTTGAAGCACGTGAGAGTATTCAGCAATTTATTGATTACGATGTTTCAGGAGCTTGGAAGAAGGTTTTTGATGACATTGAGACAGGTACACGTCATGACGAAAAAAATTTTGAAATGGAACAGATTGAACTTTTGATGATGCAAGGTTTAGCAAATCAAAATATGCAGATAAGATACTTAAACAATCTGCTCAACAATCATTAAGTTAATCAAAAAGCAAGACACTAATATTAAGAGTCTCGCCTTGATAAAGATTTTAATATTCTTATCGTATTGAGTGAAGTATCGGCGGCACCAATGAGACGTCTGCCGATATTTTTGTTTGACTTGATATAGTCTATAATGTCAGCAGTTATCAACTCACCTGGTTGTAATATTGGAATACCCGGCGGATAGAAAGTCACTTCCTCAGCACAGATTCTATTGACGGCATCATCTATATCAACAGTACTATTCAACGAATAGAATGCTTCTCTCGGTGTGAGTTTTAAAACAGAATTAGGAATTGGACGTACAAGACTTGGTTTTAAATCAATTTCTATTTGTCTTCGACTTGAGGATAATGCTTGCAAAGTGACTATCAATCTATCAATCTTGTCATCAATATCAGCAAAAGTTATGAGGAACAACAAGTTATTTACATCAGATAACTCACATTGGATTTTATATTGGTAACGAAGGATTTTTTCTGCTTCCATACCTGTCATACCCAATTCACTGACATTAATGGTGACTTTGGTGAGGTCTAAATCAAATCCATTCACATTACTGAAGGTCTGTAAGCCGTCAATCTGCCTGATTGCATTTCTTAGGCGATTGGAGAGTTGAACAGCTCTTTTGATTAGTTCCTGACCTGCTTCTTGCATTTGAAGGCGTGCAATATCAAGTGATGCCAGTAGCAGATAATTTGGGCTGGTAGATTGTAGCAGACTTACTGTTCGCTTGAGACGCTCAATGTCAACTAAGTTTGACTTTACCATCAACATTGAAGTTTGAGTCAATGAGCCTAAAAGTTTATGAGTACTCTGAGCTGCAAGATCAGCGCCTGCGTCGATTGCCGATATTGGAAGCTCATCACTGAAGTGCAAATGAGCACCATGTGCCTCATCAACTAGCAACATCATTCCACGATCATGAAGAAGCTTCGCTATAGCTGATAAGTCAGCAGCTACTCCATAGTAATTCGGCGATATGATTATAAGTGCCCTTGCCTGTGGATATTTATCAATGGCATTGCGGACTGTCTCTACCGTCAAGTTCAATGATATTCCGAAGTGTAAATCAACTTCCGGCATCAAGTAGATTGGTCTTGCTCCAGAGAGAATCAATCCTGACATGACACAACGATGGGCATTGCGAGATACCAATACCAAATCGCCAGGATTAAGAGTTGACAGAATCATTGCCTGTACTGCTGAGGTTGTACCGTTGACCATAAAGAAGGATTTATCAGCACCCCAAAGCTCTGCTGCCATTTCTTGTGCTTCTTTAATACAAGTTTGAGGATCATGTAAATCGTCCAGTTCTTCCATTAATGAGACTTCACGTCTTAAGCCTTCCGAGGTTATCAGCTCTTTTAGCAGTGGGTGTCCTCCAAGACCTTGCTTGTGACCAGGCGTATGAAAAGCAAGAGCACCGTCTTTTGAGTATCTCCTCATAGCTTCTGCAATCGGCGAAATATTTTTATCCACTTACATTTCCTTTGCATTATTCTCTATATCATCAACTTCAATGTACTGATCTAGGAATGAGAATATTCGATTGAAGTATAAAGTCGGATTAGTGTCCTTCGAGTCGGCATGACCGGCACCCTCAACAGTGAATATCTCTTTGACAGAAGTACGACAAGCGTCATATAACTCTTGCATCATATAATATGGCACGAGTTTATCTTCAGTACCGTGAATGAAGAGGACAGGAATGTTTATATTGCCGACGTAGAAGATCGGAGCTGCTTCCGTTACTGAAGCACCGGTCTTCAAATGACTCACAATGTCAACAATGTGCATTATCGGGAAGGCCGGCAGATTGAAGATTACTTTGAGTTGCGCGGTAAACATATTGTACGCACTAGTATAACCGCAATCCTCAATTACTGCCACTAAGTTTGGTGATTTGGACTTTCCGGCTGTTATCATGACTGTAGCTGCACCCATTGAGACACCATGAAGTGTAATTCTTGCCTTCGGGTCGACTTTTACTATCCTGTCAATCCAAAGAAGCAAATCATTACTCTCTTTGACACCCATTGTGAGATATATACCTTCACTAGTGCCAGATGCACGCAAATCTGGAGTGAGTACATTATAGTCTCTCTCAAGGTATGGATCGGCATAATCCCAGGCATATCGCTGATCTCTACCATAACCATGTACCAAGATTGCCCAATGATGACTTGGGTTGTCCGGTGAAAAGTAGGTTGCATTTAGCTTGAGTCCATCTTCAGAGACTATAGACCAGGTATCATTTGGATAATCCGGCTTCTTGGCCACTGTCCGCGTTGGATCGTGAATATTTGCACAAGCAGGCGGACCTGAGTCAATATCGTTCGGGTCTGTCCGTCTCATTGAGAAGTCAACAAAATAACTACCAATCATGTAACTCAACGCTATTAGCACAACTACTGCCAAGGCTATTAATTTGTTTCGCATTTATTATCTCCATTACTTATATAAAATTTTCATATTTAATGACTTCAACGCAACGAGAAAATTTCCTGCCGAATATCAATAATCGTTTAATTAACGAAGTAATAAATTCTTATTTATTTTGAAAACTTTTTTGCAATATAATGAGCAAATTATATTTAATATGCAGTAATGGTTATATTAAATCAAATAATTTTTGTATTTTAGTATACAATCAACTGTCATCTTGCAAGTCAACAAAAGACGTGTTAAAATAAAGAATATTTATAATTGATTGAATTGAGGTGTGCTAAACTGCTGACGATTAGTGCAAATGCAAAGATAAATTTAACTCTTGATATATTAGGCAAGCGTGAAGACGGCTACCACGATGTTGAATTGGTTCTGCAGTCTATTGCTCTTGCCGACACGTTAGAGCTTGCCAAGATTGATAGCGGCATCAAGTTTGATATGATTGCTGAGGACGTTTCCGGTGTTGAGACACTGCCAAATGATAAAAACAATCTTGCTTATCGTGCTGCTGAAGTTGTAATGAATAATTACAAGTTAGATTCCGGTGTCTTCATTCGATTAACCAAGAGGATACCGATTGCAGCAGGTCTTGCGGGTGGTAGCACTGATGCAGCGGCAGTCATTCGCGGAATGAATAAACTCTTCAAACTCCGCATGACGACAGATGAGATGTGTGAGTTGGGCGCTGAGATTGGTTCTGATGTGCCATTTTGCATTGTCGGTGGTACTTGTTTAGCTTATGGGCGCGGTGAAAAGTTGAAGAGACTTGCGGATTTGCCTACAATTCCCATAGTGTTAATAAAGCCGCGTGGTGTAATACCAACAGCTTGGGCCTACAAGACTTATGACAGCGATAAAAGTTTCGAGCACCCTGATACCGCTGCCATTTGTGAGGCAATTAATTTGAGTGATACAAAGGCGGTCTGTGAGCTGATATTTAATGTCATGGAACGTGTAGCCGTAAAGAAGTACCCTGCAATCGACACTTATAAAGATAGGTTACTTGAAGCAGGCGCAGTTGCAGCGATGATGAGTGGCAGCGGTCCTTCGCTCTTCGGCATTACCAAGAGTCATGATGACGCCATCAGAATTGCTGAATCTTTCAAAGAAAGCGGCGTTCAAGTATTTGTCACTAAAACTGTCGGAAGGTTTGAAAACTAAAAGACAAAGGAGCGCTTAAAATGTCAAAAATAAAGTATAATTGGGCAACTTTGGGTGTCGGTGTAATTGGTCACCAGCTTGCTGAAGCTGTGCAGAAACTCGGCGGTAATCTCTATTCCGTTGGCAATCGCACTAAATCAAAGGCTGATGAATTTGCGGCAAAGTACAATATCGGTAAAGTCTACGACAATATTGATGATATATTCACCGACGACAACGTGGATATCGTCTATATCTCAACACCTCACAACACTCACATAAATTATCTTCGTAAAGCTCTTGCTGCCGGTAAGAACGTTCTCTGTGAAAAGTCTATAACTTTAAATTCTGCTGAACTCAAAGAAGCAGTCGATCTCGCTAAATCCAACAATCTTGTACTTGCTGAAGCAATGACTATCTATCACATGCCGATTTACAAGAAGCTCAACGAAGTCATTAAATCTGGCGCTCTTGGTGAACTTCGACTCATTCAAATGAATTTTGGCAGCTATAAGGAATACAATATGAAAAATCGCTTCTTCAATCGCAATCTGGCAGGTGGCGCAATGCTGGATATTGGTGTATATGCTCTTTCGTTCGTCCGTTGGTTTATGACCTCAGCGCCGACAGACATTCTCTCTCAAGTTAAATATGCTCCAACGGGTGTCGACGAACAGGCAAGTATTCTTCTCAAGAACAAATATGAAGAGATGGCGACTGTTATACTGTCACTTCATGCAAAGCAACCCAAACGCGGTACGATCGCCTTTGATAAGGGATATATAGAGATTTTTGAATACCCTCGTAGTTCCAAAGCTTTCATCGTTTGGACTGAAGATGGCAGACGCGAAGAAATAACTGCTGGTGATACCTCTGAAGCTCTCTGCTATGAAGTACAAGACATGGAAGCGGCTGTCAGCGGTGAACGCAACGAAATGCACCTCGATTACACAATCGACGTTATGGATATTATGACGAAAATTCGCAATGATTGGGGTATGAAGTATCCTGAGGAGGAATAGTCAATGCCGACAAGTGAAGCATTTGATAAATTGTACGAGGTCTTCAAGACACACCGTCTGTCAACTGAACTTGAACTGGAGACCTTGAGGGAAGAATACAACAATCTTGCTGTAAGCTTTCCACCCATTGATGGTACAACATTCAAGGAAGTTGATGCAGCTGGTGTACGCGCAGAGTGGGTTGATGTTTCAGAGAGCAAACCTACAGCGGTGGTGATGTATCTTCATGGTGGCGGATATGTGATGGGCACGATCGAAATGTATCGCGACATGACAACAAGATTAGCAAAAGTCGGAAAGGTAAAGGTATTATCCGTTGATTATCGCCTTGCACCCGAAAATAAATTTCCAGCTGCTTTGGAAGATTCAATAAAAGTTTACAAATGGCTGTTAAGTCAAGAGTATAAACCACAGAATATTATCATTGCCGGTGATTCAGCGGGCGGCGGTTTGACTCTTGCGACACTTTTGAAAATCCGCAGCCTTGGTCTCAAGATGCCTGCTGCTGCCGTCTGTATTTCACCTTGGACCGATTTAGCGCTAATTGGAAAAAGTATCGAAGCAAAAGCCGAGGTTGATCCTATCTTGGATTACAATCTACTGAAGTATTTTGCTGACTGTTATGTCGGTGAGGATGGTGACCGCTGCAAGCCGTTTGTATCGCCCTTTTATGCAGACTTGAGCGGATTACCGCCAATCTTAATGATGGTTGGTGAACGTGAAGTCCTGCTTGATGATGCGATAATCTTTTCACAAAAGGTAGAATATTACGGAGTTAAGACAACAATGGTCGTTGCTCAAGGTATGACACATATATGGCCATTCTTCGCGCCCGTTATACCTGAAGGTCAGCAAGCGATTAATTATATAGGTAAATTTATCAGTAAACGTATCTAATAAAAGTTAATGGAGTGATGAGCAATGCCAAACGAAAACAGACTTGAACCAATCAATCTTGATACATATCAGCCACTTAGAGAAGCTGTCTGCGAATCGTTGAGAAAAGCAATACGCAGCGGCATCTTGGCACCTGGCGAACGGCTTATGGAAGTGCAGCTTGCTGAGGAGCTTGGCATTAGCCGTACGCCGATTAGAGAGGCAATCCGAAAACTAGAGCAAGAAGGTTATGTCATCATGTTACCGCGACGAGGCACTTACGTCTCCAGCGTTTCGGTACATGATGTGCAAGAGATATTTGAAATTCGATCTGCCCTTGAGTCTCTATCCATAGGCTTGGCTGCACGCCGAATTGAAAGTGGAGAACTTGAACAACTTCAAAAGTTACTGACGTTGATTGAGGGCTATATCGAAAACGATGATATTGACAATATCGTAAAAACTGACGTTGAGTTTCACGATCTATTGTATCAAGTCAGTCGGAATGAGCGGCTTGGAGTGATTATCAATAACCTTAAAGAGCAACTCGCCAGGTTCCGTAAATTGTCAATGTCCTATCCAGGTAGGCTCAAAGATACTCTTGAGGAACATCGCGAAATGGTTGAGGCGATTGCAAATGGTGATGTCGAAGCAGCAAGAGACGCAGCAGAGCGCCACATGGAACGTGCTGAAGAAACTCTCTTGAAGGCCATGTCAAAACAATTTAATCCTTGAATCATTGTGATATATCATTAAAATCAAACGTTGAACGTTAAATGAGATATTTCTGGTCAGAACAGGAACTAATGAGTTAATACCATTCGTTTGGTGATGAAGTTCCAAATTGTTACAATGCAGGCAGCAACGATCTTCGCCAGCATGTAGTGCAGTCCTACAAGTTCCACGAAAGTCCACATGCAAAGTTGATTGATACCTAGACCCGCTACGCTCGTTGAAGCAAAGATAATCGTCTTTGTCAGCGAGCGCTTTTTTGCCGGAAATACCCAATATGCACACATTATATAGTTGACAATCACCGACGCAATGAAGGCGAACATTGCCGAAATAAGATAATTGATACCGACAAATTCTGTCAAAGAATATAATACTGCCAATTCCAATATAAAACAGCTTCCGCCTGCCACTGCAAATCTAAATAATTCTTGTTTCATTTCTGTACCTACGTAAATAAAGTATAAATAACATCAAGCTCACTAGTGAAACTACACAACCGGGTTTAAATCCCGGCATGGAGTAAGACATCTCAATAGAGTTTTCGCCTTCTTCTAAAGTCAATCCTACAAAGCAACCGAGAATTACATCACAATTCACAGGTTTACCATTAAGAGTGATATTCCAACCTTCATAAGGAAGTGTTGTAAATAGCTTCTCTCCAGCTTTGCCATTGACTATCATCTTGATTTCGTGGTCGCTGAATTCTGTAAATTGTGCCGCTCGCGACTGTGCCTGTTTGCTTGCCTTGGAAAGCGCCGTATCATTTAACATGTAGAATTGATGATCCAAGAAATTATATTCAAAGATATCGTCCCAAATATAGAGATGTAAATTGATTGTATCTTTACCAGAGTGTGGAATGTAAAATACTGATGTTCTGTATGAAAGGAAATACATTGGCTTTTCTTCGATCTCTGTAATTACTGATGCAATCTCATTCTTTGTCGGTATATTACCATATAAGAGACTGTGATTGTCTTTAGGCTTCACGATAATCTTGCTTTCTTTCATTGATTCTGAAATGATCTCGTAAGGAATCTCTTGATAAATAGTCTCATTCAAACCAAATAGATGATTATAAACTTCGTTGGTATAGAGGAATGGATTGTTGTCATATTTGATGCCATCTAAATCAAAATCATTGCAGACAAAAGCTAATGGCATAACAAAATCATTTTCATAGACAGATTTATCGTTATAAGTGTTGAGAGAATCTATCCTCTTTAAAATCGGAATATCAATGTCAGATAAGATATATTTGACGCCGAGCAATGAATCTGTTGGCAAGACTGAGACAGTAGCGCCGTTCATACAGCGAAGTAGGGTTCTGTAACCCATGTGATTGAGAAATTCTTGATGGGCATTTATCGGGCTGGAAGTGTAAGTTGTAATGGAATGATAATTGTAAGCCAAGCTTTCGTTGTGATTGACCGTCGTATAAATCTTTCCATATCTTCCGTCCGGTTTAAGATTCTCATAAGGTCTTGATTGCCCTATCCTAAATATACCATCATCAAAGTGTTTGAGTTCTTCTATCTGTTGCTTTTGCTGAATTGAATATTCGTTGAAGCGATCAATGTGGTCATTGGCAAAGCGCTTCATTATCTGAGCGGAACTACAAGAAATGCCAAATATAAGCATTGCCGTCAAAATGACACGAAATGCCTTTAAACTGCTATCCTTGAGTTTGTCATACATGCAAAAGAAGAGAAACGTCATCGAATAAACCACAAAAGTACCAATAATGTTGTCCCAAGTGTTAAGTGGGTGCTTAAACTGCCTAAATATCACAATGATCGGATATATCGCAAAGATGAGGAAATAGAGATTGTGATTTTGAAAACGCCAGCTTGAATTGTCAGCACGATGTATGAAGAAGAGCGACGCAATATAAATCAGAATGAAGTTGCCAAGGAATCCATATCTATACCAATACACAAATGGAGCTTTCAACATGGAGAATAGAAATAGCATTGGTCTCCAGTAAAACATCAGCCAAGTAAACAGAGCCAATACTATGCCACCAATCAACAGACGACGGCTTACATTCTTCTGAACAAAGAAGGCAATAGCGCCGAAGGTAACAAGGTCACCCGTAAATAGAGAAACTTGATTATAACCACTTGTACTGCCCCAGGTTAAACCCTGGAATATATTTAAAAACTTCTCACATGACATATTTAGCAGGAGCCAGTCAATGGAACTGCCACGCCCGACAAATAGGACCTCAAGGGTTGGCAGGAACAATATCCCATTTAAACCGACCGCAAGAATGATGGCGAGAATTACCTTGCCCTCAAATGTCCAAAAATCCTTCCAAATGAATCTGTCATTTAGAAATACATATTCCCAAATGGAAAAGAAGCCAACAAACATCATAGCAATAAAGGCAATATACCAATTAAACAGCATCGCCAGCGCAGAAGATATGACAAGCAGTTTTATATCATTATCTTTACGAAGTCTGTGGAGACCCAACATCATGATAGGAAACATATAAACGGGATCAAGCCATATTATGTTCATAGCCTGATCCATATTGTACTGCATGAGACCGAAACCGACAGATATTATGGTTAATGCCCAGTTATCAATTTTGCCTTCAAATCTCTTTTCAAGATAATAAGTCATGGTTGCAGCCGACAGACTCAACTTAAGCACTATGAGTAAATCATAAAATGTATGCAGTTCACCTGTATCAAAGAAAACAACCAACAAATTGAGTGGCGAAAGAAGATAATATGTCATAACTAGCCACATATTGCCGCCAAGACCTTTATCAAATGAGAATGTGACGGACGCTTCACCTTCCAAGACATGTTTTAGATAGGCAAAGAAATCAAGATATTGTATTTCAGCATCATATATAGCGAAACTAGAATGGCCAAAAGGGGCGAAGCCCGAATATACCATCAATGCTGTAAGCAGTGATCCCGTGATTATGAAAGACAATAATATTTTTTTTAACATACTCCACCAAATTAATGAAATTCTTGTTTGATAACAGGCTTGCCATCTCGTTCTTTTAGTAAATATAACGGTCGGTGCTTGCTTTCATTGAAGATACGACCCAAATACTCACCGATTATGCCGAGAAAGAATATTTGCACACCGCCAATGAAAAGTATGGTGCAAATGAGCGAAGGATATCCAGGAACATCGCCACCGTAAAGAAATGTCTGCACAATAACAAAGAGCATGTAAAGCATAGCTGTTAAGGCGAGAATACAACCTAACAGTGAGGCAATGCGAAGCGGTAAAATAGTAAAACTTGTAATACCTTCAATGGCAAGATTAACCAATTTGAAATAATTCCACTTACTTTGTCCTGCAGCGCGACTTTCCGGCTGGTAGGGTATCTCTTTCTTCTCAAAGCCAATCCAACTAAACATACCTTTAGTGTAGCGTTGAGACTCTCGAAAAAGCTTCAATGCTTCAATACACTGACGATCAAGTAAGCGGAAGTCACCAACATTGACTTGAATAGAGAAGCTAGTCATCTCTTGCAGAATCACATAGTATAACTTTGAGGCAAATTTCTTGAAAGGCGGCTCATCATCGCGACTAATTCTCTTGGTACAAATATCCTTATAGCCTTTCTGCCACCAGGAGATCATCTCTGGAATCATTTCTGGTGGGTGTTGAAGGTCTGAGTCCATGACAACAACGGCATCACTATCAATGTGATCGAAACCCGCAATTAGTGCAGTCTCCTTGCCGAAGTTGCGCGATAGGGCGATGTAGTGAACATTTGAGTCAGCAGATTGAAGATCGCGCATTATATTGAGGGTTGAGTCAGTTGAGCCATCATTAACAAAGAGATACTGAAAGTTATATTCCTTGATGTTTGAAATCACTGACTGTACGCGCTCATAGAATTTCTTTAAAACTGCCTCTTCATTATAACAAGGCACCAATATAGTAATAGTCTTCATTTCAATCTTCTACCTTGATATCGTGAGCGGCAAGCAATTCAGCGATTGTTTCAAGACTTCTAAAATTCTGAGGTGCAAGATCAGTGCCAGCAAGTTCAATATTGTATTCCTTCTCAATAAGCGCAAAGAGTTCTTGCATGTCTATTGAATCAATGAGACCGTCACTGATGAAATCGTCACTTTTGTCATAGTCGAACTCAGGGTGAATCTGATTAAGCAAACTTTTAATTTTATTCATTTTTGATTCGCTCCTTGTAAATTTATCAAATTTATAATATATTATGTAAAGTTATAGATTTGGAAGTGGAATTATGGAAGAAGTTAAGTCAAAACGCAATGAGCTGGACATGCTCAATGGCTCACTATGGGATAAAATCATAATATTTGCCTTGCCGCTTGCCTTTACGGGTGTACTGCAACAGCTCTTCAACGCAGCAGATGTGGCGGTTCTTGGACAGTTCGTCGGCAAGAATGCAATCGCTGCAGTCGGAAATAATATATCACTTATCGGCTTGCTGGTCAACCTGTTTCTTGGTCTCTCACTAGGTGCCAATGTGGTGATTGCACAAAATATCGGCGCAAATAGGTTACACGTAGCACATGCGGCTGTATCTACAGCTTTTATAATCGCATTGATAGTTGGATTTGTGATTACGATTATCGGAGAGCTTCTCACTGATCCGGTACTCGAATATATGGAAGTTCCGATTGATGTTTGGTCGATGGCGGAAACATATTTGAGAATTTATCTCCTCGGTATGCCCGCAATAGGTCTCTATAACTTTGAGTCGGCGATTTTTAGATCTAGAGGTGACACTAAGACGCCGATGATTGCTCTGATTATCGCAAGTGCGCTGAATCTCGCCCTCAATCTCGTGTTTGTCACTGTGTTTGATTGGGCGGTTGCTGGAGTGGCCGCTGCCACCGTGATCGCCAATATCGTGAGTGCTGCAATCTTATTTAGAGCATTAATTCACGAAGGTGGAATAATACATCTTGACATCAAGGCAATGACATTCAACAAAGCACTACTCAGAGAGATAGTCAGAATCGGTCTGCCTGCTGGTATCCAAGGAATGGTATTTTCAATATCAAATCTACTGATACAGGCGGCAATAAACAGTCTTGGCGCTGATGCAATGGCAGCTTCGGCCGCAGCATTTACCATTGAAATTAATGTCTATTGCTTTATGAGTGCATTTGGTCAAGCAGCGACTACTTTTGTTAGCCAAAATTACGGTGCAGGAAATCTGCCGAGATGTAAAAGAATAACTTGGGTCACAATGCTAATTAACGGTATTTTCTTTGTCATGGTCGCTGCAGCAATCTTGATTTTTGCTGAACCATTACTAAAATTTTTCAATTCAGATCCAAATGTCATAGAGCTAGGCAAATTGCGTCTGCTCTATATCGTCTCACCGCAGCTTATAAACGTAATAATGGAGATAATTTCTGGATCGTTGCGCGGCTATGGAATCTCAATGGCGCCTGCAGTATTGACTTTGATCGGCGTCTGCGGAGTCCGCATAACATGGTTATATACCATTTTCCCAACTGCACCGAATTATGAGACATTGATGACGGTTTATCCTTTGAGCTGGCTTTTAACTACGATTATGCTCTGCTTTGCCTATCAATTCTATATGAAACATTTGAAGGTCATGAAAATACATTAAAGAAGCTTATAAAATAATATGTGTAACGGAATAGGTAAGGTTATATCATAATTTGAAGGTTGATAAATTATTTAGATGTGACACAATGAGTAAAGAAAGACGCCTTGCGGAAACAAAGCGTCAAGAGTTTTGTTTTATACTCGATGTAGTTATATCAAATAAAGAAAGCTTCTTTGCAACAATAAAGCTTCAACTACCTGACAGTACGATTTTGCATGTAAAAGTGGAAGTAAGTATTGTGTTGCAAATATTTCAAATATCACTGATTGAGATAAATGTCAGTATTCACTAGGATTTGATTCATTGATTCATTTGAAGCTGGCTGTTTGTACCCATAATTAGAGCTTATTATATTGGCATCACTCTTGAGGAATTGAGACAATTCTTCAGTTTGTATGCTACCTTCTGTACCATTAATAAACCAGCGTTCCTCGTAACTACTCTGAGGATTATATACCTTAGATGTACCGGCATAATCAACCACAGTGACAGATTTTGTTGCAGCACCTTTGAGCTTGATTGTGTTGCTGCCGATAGTAAGGATATAGTCATTACCGCTGACTTTCGACTTCTTCTCGTTGATCTTGGTTTTCTTGCTGCCGAGTTTAATAATGTCGCCGCTTGTGAAGTCAGCGATCACATCATTCCCATCTCCGGTAGTATAGAAGAAAACATCATTGCCGTCACCACCGGTGAAAGTATCATTGCCTTTGCCGCCAACGAGGGTATCAGCACCAGAGTCACCAAAGAGTTTATCATTGCCAGCACCGCCGAGGAGTGAGTCATTTCCGACACCGCCTGAGAGAGTATCGTTACCGTTACCGCCTTTGAGGGTATCAGCGCCGTCACCACCGTTGATAGAATCTGCCTTTGAACCGCCAGTTATGAGATTGTTCGCTGCGTTACCGGTGATTTTAATAGCCTTAGTCCTCTTTGCCGCACTGATTGTCGCGATTGAAGATTTATAATTACTTGCAAGGAAGTCACCGCTGAAGTTGTTATCTAAGGTTGCAGTAGCATAATCGGAGCTATACGACAAGCCTGAAGGAATGGTTTTTCCATTATCATCAACCGCAATGATATCAAAATCCCAGCCTTTGCCGTTTTTAATTGTCATTGATCCACTGCCAACTTTAAGTATAACATCTTTACCCTTAGTTGTTTTTGTGTACGAACTTCCAATGATTTTGATTGTATCAATATTAATCACACCAATATCATCATCGTTATAAAAAATTTCATAACCAGTGATAGTATCGTTACCATCACCATTAGTATATTGAATGCAACTGTCACCATCATCAAGCACGATATAATCATTACCTTTGCCAGCAATAACTGTATCATCATTAACGGCGACCATATAGTCATCACTAGATGTGCCAATCAATGTTTCACCGCCATTATAATAAATACGAGCAGAATCGGTATCATTAAACTTCCTGCCTGCAATATAAACACTAGAATCAGCTTCAACATAAACTCTTGTATTTGCCTTATTCTTGATATTTTTAAGAGTTATTGATCCGGAACCTACCTTAATTGTGTGAGTTGTACCACTTATTTTGTAACTTTTAACTGTACCTGAAGTAATATGAATTTTGTCACTACCTTTAATAATATCTTTGCCATCACCATCGGCATAGTAGATACTTGAAACTTCTTCAGATGAATTATTAATTATGGTATCGTTGCCTTTTCCGCCAATAATCGTACCAGAGACTCCAAAACCTCCATTGGTGTTGATAGTTATTTTATCGTTACCATCGCCGGCATTAATATTAGCTTCATAATCGAAGCCGATGACCTTGGGCGGCTTAACGGTAATAACATCATTGCCAGATGTACCAGTGACAGTAACCTTACCATATTTGTTGAAATTTTCACTAGTAATTTTAATTGTTGCCATAAAGTTCACTCCTTGTGTCAAAATAATAATTCCTATCTGTATTGTAGTAAATCTATCATAATTTTACCGTAAAATCAAGTATAACTGCTAATGAAAAGTATCTTGATTTTTGTTATGTATATCAAAAGGACTTCTTTTAAAATAAATATAGAGACTCCTTCGATGACTTTCGTTATAGAAGGAGCCTTTATTTACTTTATACCATTGCTTATTTATTTTGCAGAGTTGGTAACGAGATGATGATTTATATCATTGTTCAATCTCAATGAAGTGTATTTATAAATTTCACTCGTGATATTGGAATCGGTATTGATGATAGAGCTAACATCAGAAGTGATATAGTTGGTGTCGTCTTCAATGAACCAGCGTTCAACGAAGCCAACAGTTTTGCTGTGCTTTTTGTAAGTGGTCTCGAGGTCGTACTCGTCAATAACTGTAACTGTTTGATCAGCACCGCCTTGAATCGTAATATTGCCGCTGCCAATCGTAAGTATCAGGTCATTGCCGCTATAGCTTGCACCTTTGATAGATGTGTTCTTGCCCAGGTGTATGATGTCACCCTCTGAAGCGTAATAGTCAGTTATAAGATCTTTTCCATCGCCTGTAGTGTAGTAGAAGACATCTGCACCGGTGCCACCAGTGAGAATATCATTGCCTTTGTTTCCTCTCAAGGTATCAGAACCTGTTCCACCTATAATAGTATCAGTCTTCTTGCCACCCAAAAGATTATTGCCAGAGTCATTGCCAATGATGTAAGTTGGCTTGCTGCGTTTGGAAGCGTCAATGGTATTGATCTCATTTGTTGCTCTGATAGTGTCACCATCGGAGTTATCGGCAGTGATAGTGGCAGAGCCATAAGCACGTGAAGTCGTGATACCATCTTTATCGATCAATGTGATCTTTACAGGATTGCCACTCTTCATTGTATTTAGAAGCGTCAAAGTATTGCCGGTATTGAAGGTGAACTTGAGGTCATTGTCGACATATTCTGAGGTCACAATCTCTACATTGTTGAGCTTGACGACATCCTGCTTGGCGGTGTAGTCGGTGATAGTGTCATTACCTTCAGCATAGACGAAGGTATCTTTGCCCTTAGCGCCGGTGAGAATATCATTACCTTTGCTGCCGAGGATAGTATTATTCTTGGCATTGCCGACTAGAGCCACATCGCTGAAGCGTTCAGAGGCGTCAATCTTCAAGACGGTGGTGTTCAAGCTAGTGTTGATTGTATCACCATCACCATCGAAGACAGTTGTCAGGGTATCACCATAGACTTGTGCAGAAGTAATGCTGTCATATTCAGTGATCTTGATTTTCTTACCGACAGCGTTCTTGAGAGTGATAGTGCCCTTACCGACAGTAAATACTACATCGGTGGGAGCTTTCTTGCTTCCGGCAACAACTTTCTTCACGGCAGCGTTGGTGATTCTCAATACCTCACCCTCAGAGTAATCGGTGATGGTATCTTTGCCATCACCATTGGTGTAAATGAAGGTGTCGTTGCCTTCGCCACCGGTTAGAATGTCATCGCCTTTGCCGCCGTTGAGGGTATCATTTCCTGCCAGAGCATCTATTGAGTCTTTTGAAGCTGTACCTACCAAATAGTCATTACCGGCTGTTCCAGTTATGCCAATTATCCCATTGCCATAGATCGCAGATGTTACATTGCCCGCTGAATCCATGACAGTTACAGGTTTATCCTTCATATTCTTGAGAGTAATAGTTCCTTTACCGATTGTGAGGATAACATCATCGCCTTTTACAGCAGATTTGGTGATAGAGGTTGTTGAAGACATCAACTGAATGGTATCATTGTTTTCATAACCGACAATTACATCTTTGCCGTCACCGTCATTATATTGAATTACACTGCCGGAGAACTTGAACGAAGTATCGAGTTCTATAGTGTCATTGCCCTTGCCGCCGACGACTGTCATATAACCATAAACGACATTGTGAATGTAGTCATTGCCTTCACCGCCATCGACAAATCCTCTGAAGGTAGAATCATTGATGATAGTATCTTTGCCCTTGCCACCGTAAATCTTAGAATCATATCCGCCTTCAATAAGGTAATCATTGCCTGCACCGCCGTCAATGGTAAAGCTGTTGCCATATGTATATGTATAGTCATTGTTCTTGGTACCATTTACAGAAGTATAACCTTTGCTGTCATAGTAACTCTTGCCTTTGTTGAGATCGTTGAATGCCTTACCACCAATATAAACACTGTAGTTACCGTCATTCTTGACTTTGACTTGAGCATTTGCACCAATGTTCTTGAGAGTGATAGAACCGCTGCCGACCTTAACGATCTGATCATCACCTTTGATCTTGACAGAGGAGACCTTGCCGCTTGTGATGTCAAGCAAAGATTCCCAAGATTTATCCGGCGATAAAATGACATCATTTCCGTCACCCTTGGCATACTTAATTACATCACTGCTACGAGAGTAGACATTGACAGTATCATTACCCTTTCCTGCGTTGATCGTAGAGTCGCCGTTGTTGCGAGCATAGATAGAGTCGTTGAGGACGGTGCCGATAACGTTTTGGCTGCTATCTTCAATCTCATTGTATACATTCTTGCCGTCGGTCTTGAGTTTGAGGTTATTGTCAGGAGTGGTGACATTAGTGGTCTTGCCGGAGACATTCTTGATAGTAAGAGTGCCCTTTCCGGCAGTGAGGACTATATCACTACCCTTGAGAGCTGCCTTAGTGACTGATCCACCCAAAATCTCGATTGAATCTTCGTCATTGTTATAGTCTGTAATGACGTCCTTGCCGGTTGAGGTGGTGTAAATGAAGTAATCGTGTCCTGCGCCACCGGTGAGGGTATCATTGCCCTTACCGCCTTTGATGAAGTTATCGTTATCGTTGCCGGTGATGGCGAGAGCTTTAGTACGCGGTGAAGCATCAATCGTCACAACAGTTGAGAGGTAGTTTGCAGGCTCAAGAGACTTATTCTTGTATGGATCGGTTACAGTTACGGCAGTATTGTCAGCATTGTAGGTGAGTCCTGCAGCAGGTAAAGTAATAGGAATATTCACATTGATGTTGATTGTCTTATCTTTAGCGTCTTTGAGGGTGATAGAGCCATCACCAACTGTAATAATGACATCATTGCCGCTGGTTGTGGTGGTATATTCACTTCCGTCAGTAATTTGAATCTTGTCTTCAGAGTGATAGTTGAGAACAACATCATCACCGTCACCGTTGGCATACTGAATGACGTTGTATTTGTACTGCGTGAAGCTCAAGGTGTCATTGCCAGTACCGCCGTTTATGGTCATATTGCCGCCGCATCTTGTGCCATCATAAATATAATCGTCGCCGTCGCCCAGTAACATATATGTTCCATAAGCAGCATTATAAACGGTATCGTTGCCGCCACCAGCATTGAGGGTTGAATTGTAGCCGTCCTTGTAAGTATAGAAGAAATTGGCGCCATCGGTACCTGTGACATTTGCTTTGTATGTCTTATTGTATATTACATCAAGCATTTTGTTACCGTCGAAGAGCTTGGCAGTGACGTTGCCATCTGTGCCGTAAACAGCAACAACATTATTCTTGGCATTCTTGAAGGTCATTGATCCGCTGCCAACTTTTACAACGACATCGTTACCGCTGCCTGTGACATTGGTGAGCGTGCCACTGGTGAGGATTATCCTGTCGCTGCTGTTGTGTCCGTAGATAATATCATCACCATCGCCATCATCATAGTAGTAATCATCATCAAAGCGCATAGCATGGATAGTATCATTACCTTCTCCACCAATGAACTTGACAGCATGAGTGGAATAGATTGAATCATTTCCGGCACCACCGTAGATAGTAGCCATGTAGCCGTAGGAGTTGTAGATAGTATCATTGCCGTCGCCTGCATCAATGGTATCATACCAGCCGGTATTATAGATACTGTCTCTCATACTCGTACCATTGATAAGAATATTGTCGGTTGAGTTTTTGATGATATTAATATCGTTAAGTATTCCACCGTCAACGTAGAGCGTTTGACCGCCGGCTTTGGCGTTTTTGAGGGTAATGGAGCCGGAACTAACTTTCACAACAATATCATCGCCGCTTTCGGTGGTTGAATATTCGGAGCCATCGATGATTTGGATAGTATCGCCGGTGTTGTAGCCGACTATGACATCATTGCCGTCGCCGCTCTTGAATTGGTAGATTTCATTGTTGCTGCTGCTACCGGTGATTGTGTCATTACCTTTGCCGCCGTTGACCGTCATGAGTACACTGGCTTCATTAAGATAGCTCAATGTATTCCAGTTAGCTATAGTGATCTTATTGGCATTGTTATCACCATTAACAAAACCGCTAACCCAAGTAGTACTCTTGATAGTATCATCGCCAGTGGTAACATTAACAGTATTGTCATCACCACCGCAGAGCATAATAGTATTCTTACCGCCACCGGGATTTACAACATGATAATTCCAAACTTCAAGAAAATCATCTCCGGAGCCAGCATTAATTGTGACTCTCTCACCACCCATACCGCTATAGATAGTGTTGGCACCATCGCCGGTATTAATCACAACCTGATCGCCGAAGTTACTTATATAATCATCTCCAGCATCGGCATTAATGGTGACATTATCTCCCATATTTCTGATAATGTCATCACCGGCACCGGCATTAACAGTGACGTAGTTAGCATTATTAGAAACACTGTCATCACCGGCACCGGCATTGATTGTGACATTCTTACCTTCGTTGTAAATGGTGTCATTGTTGGCAGTGCCGCTGACGAGAGAGTTGTCATTGTAGTTTCGGATAATGCCGTCAACTATTGGTGTATTATCAATATTGAGTGTTTTACCTTTAGCATTTTTGAGAGTGATTGAGCCAGTACCGACTTTTATAATAATGTCGTTGTTGTTCTCAACTGTTGAATAGTCACTACCATCAATGATATGAATTGTGTCTTTAGAGTTGCTGTTGACGTAATGATAGTTGAGTACAACGTCGTTGCCGTCGCCGTTTTTATATCTAATGATATTTCCTGACCCCATAGCACCTTCTCTCAAACTAATAGTATCATCACCTGCACCGCCGATTATTGTATTACTATGAGAACCGCTAATGGAATCGTCACCTTCGCCGCCCTCGATTGTTGACTGAGCGTAGCTGTAAATCGTATCGTTACCGGCACCACCATAAACACCCAACACAGGACCGTAAGTAGCACCATTATAAATGAAGTCTTTATCATTAGAGCCTTCGAGTTTATAATAATAACCATAATTCGATGAGCTAAGATCAATTCTTTCAGCATGTAAATCATTCGTAAAAGCCTTAATGGTGTTAGTTCCTTCGCAGATAAAGCTTTTGAGATTACCGGAAGAATCTTTGATCGTCATTATGCTCTTTCCATGATTGGCATTTTTGAAAGTAATATTGTTACTTCCAACTTTAACAATGACATCATCACCGCTGCCGTAAATGCTGTTGACAGTTCCACTTGTAACATAAAGAGTATCATCATGACCCCAGCCATAAATGACATCATCGCCATCACCGGAATTGTATTGAAGTACTTCAGCATAGTGAGTTTTTATGGTATCATTTCCTTTTCCTGCATTGATCGTTGCTCTTCCACCATCTTCAAAGATGAAATCGGCATTGTTGGTACCAGTGACTTTACCACCATAACTATCACTATAAATTGCATCATAAACTTTATTACCGTCATAATAGATAGTTTTAATTGAAGCACTTCCTTCTTGATATTGGACGGGTCTGTTTTTTACGTTCTTTAAGAGCAGACTTCCGTCTCCAACTTTTAAAAGAACATCATTTCCACTTCCACTGATCGAACTGACTGTACCACTTGTGATTTTAATGATGTTACCACTGGCAGAGTCATTGCCGGTATTATAATAGGCATAATTGGTGATAGTATCATTGCCGTCGCCATTTGCATATTCTACAACACCATCAGCCCAGAGATCAATTACATCGTCACCTGTTCCACCTCTAGCTGTTGAATCAAAAGCTATTTTAATTGTGTCGTTACCGGCTTCACCATATGCCACTACATAATTATGGTTGGTACTAGAATTGTAGATATAATCGTTACCAGCACCGCCTTTAATGGTAACACGTTTAGTATAATCCTGACTTTGATTGTTGATAGTATCATTACCACTGCCTGAATTTATAGTAACGTTTCCTCCAGTATTATAAATACTATCTGCACTTGATGTGCCTGTGACAAGCGTATTGGCTGTTGAGTTGCTAATATTAGCCATAAAATAAACCACTCCTTTGCATTAAATAATTCTTACTCACCCTCTATTCTTGAAGCTCAATCATCAACCACCTGCCTTATCAAAAACAGCCACATTCTCTTTGATGTGTATGAAATACTTTCAAATTAATACTTAACGCCTACTACCTCTCTGGTTCATGATTGCCTCATAAAGGCTCCTCTTGGAGGCGGCAGCGGCAGCTTTCTTTCTCTGCTCGCGAATGATCTCCAGCTCTTTCTCCACTTGTGCATCGATCTTCTCTATAGTTGACATTGGCTTCTCGATTCTGTTGTTGTTATTGGCGCTGATATTCATCCTGATCTCTCTTTGTTCTGCTATTCTCTTGGTTTCACTGCGAAGTCGCTTCAAACAATCTCTACAATAAGTATTTCCAACACTTATAGGCTTACCGCAAGACTGGCAGGTATAAGATGAACGGCTCCTTTTGAGGTTACCGAAAAAGCCCTTATTTATCATATTGTTGACCAATTTCTTACTCACATTTAAATTTTCTATAACCTCTGTTATGGAACAGCCTTGATGATCGTGGATATAATCCATTATTTCGCGTTGCTTTTCTTCCTCTTGAATGGTGCATTCTCTACACAGCTTTTCACCATGAGTTTGAAGGAATAATTTACCGCAATTAGAACAATTTTTGAGTTTTTGAGTTTTTTTCTTTAAAGCCATAAGATCACCTTTCTATTTTACTGCAGCAGACTGAGGACGCTGCTCATATTTTGATTAGCCTGTGCCAACATTGACTGCGCCGCTTGGCTGAGGACATTCTGCTTGGTATACTCGGTCATTTCCTTTGCCATATCGGCATCGCGAATGGTAGATTCCGCTGCTTGAACATTCTCATCTTGTGTGGTGACGTTCGCTTCGGTGTATTCAAGCCGCTGGAGATATGCACCCATATTTGTCGCTTCATTCAAGGAATATTCAATCGCTTGGTCAATTATCTCAATCGCATCTTTAGCTCTATCTCTGGTAGTGACACTTGCTTCATTTATTCCAAGTGCCTCGCTACGCATATCATTTATATAAACATTAATCCTTTGATTTGCCTTGGTACCGTGATGAATCCACAGAGGATTGCCATCACTCCAACTGTCTACTTCATAAAATTGTCGAGTGGAGATTTCTGTCTCTTCAAGAACAACATTATTTACATCTCTTGCTGGAATAGTTGTTACAATAGCTCTTTCTTGATACAAGCCCTGATCATAGAAACAGAATTCACATTTATCATCATTTTTGAGGAAATAATAATTACCATCATCATCTTTAGCCATACGTACATCATGACTTTTGTCAAGAATTACGCTGTTTCCAGTATCACCAACGCTTGCATAATAAGAGCTGGTCGGTTTACCTTTAGCTTTTGAAATGCCATCAAAAATTGCTGCAATGAATTCTTCTTCAGAGCTACCAAAATTTGCTAGACCAATTTCATATTCACGGGAACCATACCTTCCAGCGGCACTACCGTAAGTCGTATCAGCTGATTCAGTATTGAATTTTATATTTATAAACTGATTGCACCTTCCGCACAAAATAGTAAAGCCTTGACCATTCAAATTGGCAACACTTTCCTCATCAGAGAAATCTATCTCATTGCCGTCTGCAGTTTCCATACCTGAAAAGTCAATTCTAACTGCTATTTTTGAAGAGCCATTACTAGAATAAGAAGAAGATGCACCAACCAGTACTTGATTACAAACACTACCATCATAAGAAGTATTTCTGTTGGCATACTTAACTGGTTGTGCTTGAAAGTCATCAGGAAGTTCAATACCCTCAACTGGTTCAAAATTATCAACTATACCTGTCACCGTGTTGTCAACAGTTATTCTTTGATATTCTGTTGTTTGACTGCCGGGATAATGAATCGTTTCTATTCTGGTTCCTGTTACAACAGTTCTGGTTTCCACCGCTCCGAGTTTAGTTTCGTGAGTAAGTTTACCGCTGAAATATGTACCATCAAGTAAAGGCTTGCCATTGTAATTTGTCCAAGTGGCAATCTCGTCAATCGTTGCACGGCGCTGGTCAAATTCCTTCTGAATAATTTGCCTATCTGCATCGGTATTAGAGTCATTAGCTGCGTCAATAGCCAATTCCTTGAGACTGCGAAGCTCTTCAACGATATTTTCAATTCCGCCGTGTGCTGTTTTGAGCATTGAGGAGCCATTTTGCACATTTTGAATGTCTTGTTCAAGGCTCCTGAGCTGTTCGCGCATCTTCTCACTGATTGCGAACGAAGCAGAATCATCGGAAGCACCAGTAATTCTTTGACCTGTTGCTAACTTCGTCAGTTGTTTACCGACTTTGTTGATGTTCTTGTTGAGCTCGCCAAGCGTCATATTTGCTGCCGAGTTGTTTAAGATTGTCATTGCCATTAATTATCATTCCTTTGAGATTTTATTTATACAGCCAACAGTGGCTTCCATACAATGTTAATGTTTATACAAATAATCTTACATTCTCAAAATCAATGGTATTATCATTTTCGATGTCATTGATTTTATAGACTCTATAATTTCGATTAGTCAACAGATTATAAATTTTAATGTGCAGATTATTTTTATAGGAATAAGAAATTCCAATTTGTGATTTAATTACATTAAATTTGCTTTTGTTGATTTTCAATTCCGTCATAAATCTCACTTTTTGTAAGTAGATATTTATTTTGGTAATCCACTTCATTGAAATTACAAGAAGTGGCGATACTATTTGAACTATCAATAAGAACGTTAGTGAGTTCATTCGTGATGAAGTTGTCGTCATCATCAAACCAGCGTTCCTCGTAGCTGCTCTGCTGATTGTAGACCTTAGAGGTATCGTCGTAGTCGACAACAGTGATAGACATCTTCGCGGCACCTTTGAGTTTGATTGTATTGCTACCGATTGCAAGGATATAATCATTTCCGCTGACTTTTGACTTCTTCTCGTTGACTTTAGTCTTAGCATTGCCTAATTTAATGATATCATTAGAATTTATAATATTAGAATTTACAAAATCAGCAATAACATCGTTACCGTCGCCGCTGGTATAGAGGAAGACATCATTGCCGAAACCACCTCTGAGGGTGTCATTGCCCTTACCACCGACAAGAGTATCGTCACCATAATAACCGAAAAGTCTGTCATTACCAGCACCGCCGAGAAGTGAATCATTACCGTCGACGCCGTAGAGAGTATCATTGCCATTGCCGCCAATTAAAGCATCATCACCTTCACCACCATAGAGATAGTCATTATCAGCACCACCATTGAGGATATCATCACCAGTTCCACCATTGAGGTAGTCATTACCGGCACCGCCGAGAAGGGAATCATCACCGGCACCACCCATAAGGCTATCTTTTCCGTTACCACCATTGAGAGTATCGTTTCCGTCGCCGCCGAGGAGTGAATCTGCCTTCGTGCCGCCGATGATGAGATCGGCTGAAGCACTGCCAGTGATATTGATAGGTTTAGTCCTCTTTGCCGCACTGATGTCTGTGATTGAAGATTTGAAATTGCTTACAAGGAAATTACCAACAAAATCATTGCTAAGAGTTACGGCAGTAGAATCAGAATTATAACTCAAACCATCGAGAATGACATTACCATCGCCGTCGATTGACACGATCTTTACTTTATCTTTGGCATTTTCTAGAAGTACTTTGTTACTGCCAACTTTGAGGGTTATATTCTTGCCGCTGACTGACTTCTTATAAGAGGCACCAATTTGTATCGTAGGAATATCTTCTATATTTTCATCGTAACTTACATGCCAATAGTCACTAACGTGAATAGTGTCATTGCCGTCACCCAAAGAATATCTAATCACTGCATTTGATACATTATGTTTAGATAAATCTATATAATCGTCGCCCAAACCTGCATTGACCGTAACATGACCATACTGCTCATATTCACCATTATTGCTGACATCAATGTAATCATTGCCTGTAGTACCGCTGATGGAATGTTGTTCATTATCATATCTATATGTATAAGTATGATAACCAATTACATCGCCTTTGAGCGAAGCCGGAATAAAATTATCTTCATATTCATGTATATCTTCAGAAGATACAATCTCGCCATTCTCAGAATGATCATAATCAACGACGTTATTATTAAATTTCTTGCCGTTTATATATACACTCTTTTCATTGTTAGCATTGAGCCAAACAAAAGTTCTAGTCTTCATGTTTTTGAACTTAATGCTACCATTTCCAATATTGAAAGTGAGATTTTTTCCTTTGAAATTGTAATTATCAATCGTGCCGGAAGTTATGTTGACGTAAGCATGACAATTATTATAGCCTTTCATATAACTGAGATTGAGGACATCATTGCCGTCACCATCAGCATAATTAAAGGTAAAATTTCCATTGCTGGTAATTGTGTCATTGCCTTTGCCGCCTGTAATAATTCCATAAAGATAATTGACAGCATATGTGTGATAGCGACTGCTGTAGTTTATTTTGGAAGTGAGAGTGATTTTGTCGTTGCCATCACCGGCATTAATATTGGCATAATAACTATTGAAACCGTCATCACTGTAACTCTCATTTTCGTCTTCGTCTTCATCATAGTCCACACGAGGAAAATTCGTCGGAACAGGAACGGTGGCACTGATCACATCGTTACCGGAAGTACCAGAAACACTAGCTTGGTACACACCACCATAATCATTTCATCATCATCACTATACGAAATATACCTAAAATTTTTTCCAGTGATTTTGATCGTTGCCATAAAATTCACTCCTTGTGTAAAAAATATTCAATTCCTATATGCACTACAGTAAATGTATCATAATATATGTATAAAATCAAGTGTAAAAAACAAGAAAAATCATCTTGCTTTTTGTGGTATATAGCAAATAAAAAAATTCCTCTAAAATAATCTGTAAAAAGATAAGGAGGAATTCATAATATGTTTTCTGTAAAAAAAATTGAAATGGTAAACAAGACCTTCAGACTGCCACTGGACTTAGTGGAACGTTTGAGCATCGTTGCTCAAGAAAAAGGCGTTTCTATGAATAACTTGGTTACTCAGTGCTGTGAGTATGCTCTCAATCAACTGGATAACTCTTCTTTGTCAAATAATGGAGAACAAAACAAAAAATAATCAAAAAATATTTGCCTTGTACTTTACTCCAAGTGTTATTATAATAATAACTAATGAATTACAAATTGAGTTAGGAGAGGTTAATATGAGTTTCACTTGGAATATTCCAACCAAAGTGCTGTTCGGCGCTGGTAAACTTGGCGAACTCCACAAAGAGACACCGCTTGGCAAGAAGGCGCTCATCGTCATCTCTAACGGTAAATCAACCAAGACTAATGGCAGCCTGGATAAGCTCCAAGAAGAGCTGAAGGCTTGGGGTGCTGATTTCGTCGTCTTCAATAAGATTCAAGCTAATCCACTTGAACCTACAATTCAAGAGGGTGTTGAGTTTGGTCGTGAGAATGGCTGTGACTTCGTTGTTGGTCTTGGCGGCGGTTCTGTGCTCGATTCTGGCAAGGTTATTGCTGCAATGATTCCACAGAAAGAAGGTCGCGTTTGGGATTATGTCATCTTCGGTACAGGCGGCAAGAAGACATTTACGGCGCCATCACTGCCTTATATCGCCATTACAACTTCAGCAGGTACTGGCTCTGAAGTTGACGCGGGTGCAGTCGTAACTAATCCTGCTACTAATGAGAAGACTGCCTTCTTCCGTGATTTTCCTAACATCGCCATCGTTGATCCGAACTATATGCTAACTGTTCCTAAAAAGTTCACTGCCTATCAAGGTTTTGATGCCTTCTTCCATAATGCTGAGGGCTATATCTCAAAGGGTTGCAATGAAGCTGCTGCAATGGTTGAACTGGAGGCTATTAGATTGCTTGCTAAGTATCTGCCGATTGCCGTCAATGAGGGTGACAATCTCGAAGCGCGCACTAAGGTTGCCTTTGCCAATACTCTCGGTGGCTTCTCTATGGATTTGGGTACTTGTACTGCGGAGCACTCTCTTGAACATGCCCTCAGTGCTTATCATCAAGAATTGCCACACGGCGCTGGTCTGATTATGATCTCTGTTGCATATTTCTCTCACTTTGTTGGGAAGCATGCCTGTGATGATCGCTTCATTGACATGGCGCGAGCTATGGGCAATGCCAACGCTAATAAGGCTAGTGACTTTATCGACGCACTCAAGACTCTGCAAAAGGTTTGCGGCGTAGATGATCTCAAGATGAGTGACTATGGTATCACGCCGGACGAATTCCCGAAGATGGTGCAGAATACTCGTGATGCTATGGGCTTCCTATTGCAGTTCGATCCTGCTGAACTTAGTGATGAGGACATGCTTGCCATCTATCAAAAGTCTTACAAATAATAATAATAATGATAAGGATCATAACTAAAGGATAAGGAGCAAGTAATTTTCTTCATTGCTTGTTTCTTATCCTTAAATTTATTCTGAAAACAAATTATTCCAATTATTTTTCAGATTTAATAAAAAAGACTTGAAAAATTTTTTTAGTTGCTCTATAATAAATTACAAGTATTTTTGCTTAAGTAAAGGTCCTAAAGTTCCGATAAACTGTACAAGAAGTTTATTGATATTTTCATTAAGGAGTGTTGAGAATGGAACTTTGGCAAGTTACTTCAGCAAATTCAATGCAAGTTGTCTCTTCCTCTTCGAGAGATAAGCCCTCAAATTCGGTAAAATCGGATTATGCTAAAATCCTCGCAGAGAAGCTCGCCACCGCTAAAAACGACATGGAGCAGATGAACAAAATGCAGGAGGAACTCGACTTTAATCGTAGACTTCACGAGGAACTCACCGGAACGAGACAAGATGGCAATTCCGCGGTCTCTTCAGTTGAATCAACTGAAACTATCAAGCGGATTATGCCTGATGGGTCGATTCGGTTTTTGAAGATTCAAGACGGAGAAATAGTAGAGCAGTTTGTAAAGAAGCCACATCTCATTGCTGTTGCTGATCCAACGGCTCCTCCTACAGCTTCCGGTAATACTGCTGTTACCATGAAGCCGCATGAAGACCTCTTCAGTCTGTTATTTTGAGTTAAAGTAACTTTCTGCTCCCATTTGGTGAACTATCTGCGTTAATATATAAGCATAGATTTATTTCTATTTGAGATGAGTCTATCCAGATTTTCTACCAAGGAGTGATGAACATGGATGTAAACGCGATTGCAAGACAACAAATCGGTATCAGTGCCTATTCCACTCAGCTCAGCAGCGTCAATAACACCAAGAACACTCCTGCCGCTGACACTGATGAAGAGCAAAAGTCCTCTGATATTGGTGATGCCTATTCGGTTGATATTTCCGATGAAGCGAAAGAAGCCCAAAAAACAAAAGGGCTCACTGCCAATCAAGTACAAGCTCTTCAAAACGACATCGCTGTAAGCCAGCAGACTATGCTTAACATGATGATACAAGCTCTGCAGGACAACAACGACAAGCTCCAGGGCTGGCTCGACGATGGCGTTGGTATTCTCAACTTTGACGGTATTCAAATCGACGCTTCACGCTTCGGATTGCCAGAGGTAGCAACTAATCCTGAAGATGCTGCCAAGGCTGTCGCTGATGATGGTGATTGGGGCGTTGATGCCGTCGCAACGCGTATCTTCGACTTGGCTGATGCCATTGCAGGTGGCGATCCTGAAAAACTTGCCACTATGCGTGCAGCTGTCGAGGAAGGTTTCAATCAAGCCGGTATCACTTGGAATAATGCCACTGGCTTGAATGAAATGCCGGACATCACTGAGAGGACTTACAATGAGATTATGAGCCGTTTTGACAAGCGTGCCGAAGAGCTCTCAGGAAGTCTTGCGTAATGCAAAATATTAACAGACATATTAAATTTAAGTGAATTTTGAAGCGTCTCACCAGCGTTTATATACAGCCACCACTGTATTTCAAGATTCACTGATTTTTTTTAATGGTGGCTAATGGTAGACGGCAGATGGCAGATAGTTGATCATTTAAGATAACTATACAGACTGCTGACTACTGATACAACTGACCACTACTTTTGGGAGGTATTTTTTGATGATAAAGAAAGGTATTATTTTGGCAGGCGGATCCGGCACAAGGCTCTATCCACTCACTGAGGTAGTTTCCAAGCAATTAATGCCCGTATATGACAAGCCGATGATTTACTATCCACTGTCGGTTTTGATGTTAGCGGGTATTCGTGATATATTAATCATTACTACGCCACACGATCAAGCAATGTTCCAGGATTTACTTCTCGATGGCAGTCAGCTTGGTTTATCAATTAGTTATGCTGTCCAGCCTAAGCCGGAGGGTCTCGCTCAAGCCTTCCTGATTGGTGAGAAGTTCATCAACGGCGACGCCTGCGCCCTCGTACTTGGTGACAACATCTTCTACGGTGCGGACTTGACCAAGGCGCTCAGACGTGCTGCTTCGCAAGATGACGGCGCTACAGTCTTTGCTTACTATGTCAACGATCCGCAGAGCTACGGTGTCGTTGAGTTCGATCGTGAGACCGGCAATGCCATAAGTCTCGAAGAGAAGCCGAAGAATCCAAAGTCAAATTACGCTGTCACCGGCTTATACTTCTATGACAATGTTATTGTTGATGTTGCCAAGTCTATCAAGCCCTCTGCACGCGGTGAACTGGAGATAACAGATGTCAATAAGGTTTACCTCAATCGCGGAAAACTTCGCGTTGAGAAGATGAGACGCGGCTATGCGTGGTTGGATACCGGCACACACGAGTCACTTCTGCAGGCCGGTCAATTCGTTCACACTATTCAAACTCGACAAGGTCTCAAAATCTCCTGCATTGAGGAGATTGCCTATCGAATGGGCTATATAGACGAAGAGCAGCTCCTACAACTTGCGGAGCCGCTCTCTAAGAACGAATATGGCCAATATCTTCAGCGTTTAGCTCAACACGGCAGATAATATCTCTCGTCCGCCGTTGTCAAGTAACTTGTTCGCCAGTGTTTTACCTAGAGTGACTGAATTTTCCACACTGCCGATTAATTTATCACTAATAATCTTTTGACCGTCGATTGAAGCAATCACTGCTGCGACGGTTATTTTATTGTCTTCAACCTTTCCAAAGACACCAACTGGCACTTGACAGCCGCCCTCGACGACCTTTAGAAATGCGCGCTCTGCGTTGGTTGCAGCTTCGGTGTTCTTGTCGTTAAGGAATCGCAGCATATTGACAAGCTCGGTGTTATTCGTCAAGGTCTCAATGGCAATGGCACCCTGTCCGACGGCGGGCAACATCAAGGAAGTCGGCAAAATTTCAGTAATTCTGCGTTCATGTCCTAGGCGCTTCAATCCTGCAGCCGCAAGGATAATACCATCGAAGTCGCCATCGTCCAACCGCTTGAGACGGGTGTCGACATTACCGCGAAGGTTGTCAATCTGCAAGTCGGATCTGATTGCAAGAAGTTGAGCACGACGACGCAGACTGGAAGTTCCCACTCTTGCACCTTTCGGCAACTCAGCAAACGACTTATACTTATTGCTCACGAAGGCGTCAAACGGTACCTCTCTCTTGGTGACTGCCGCAATGGTAAATTCCGGTGGAAGCTCTACAGGTACATCTTTGAGAGAGTGTACTGCTAAATCCGCTTTGCCCTCAAGCATTGCCAACTCAAGCTCCTTAGTGAAGAGACCCTTACCGCCAATCTTCGACAGAGGTGAATCAAGTACCTTATCACCCTTCGTTGTCACGTGGACAAGCTCAATTTTCACCTCTGGATATTTGGTTGACAGTGCTAGTGCTATTAAGTTTGCCTGCCAAAGTGCCAACTTGCTTGACCTTGTGCCTATCCTCACATATTCCACAGTCTGATGTCCTCATCAAACATGAAGTTTAATTCGTTGCGATTGACTCTTTCCTTGAGCAGAGGAGCTTCTCTGTCCTTATCGGAGAGTACAGTCGGATCGAACGGCCAATCAATATCAATATCGGGATCGTCCCAGCGAATGTTGCCATCATAATGCGGAGCGTAGAAATTATCTGCCTTGTATTGCACTTCAACATCATCGGTGAGGGTGAGAAAGCCGTGAGCGAAACCATGAGGAATGAAGAGCTGTTTCTTGTTTTCAGCATTAAGCTCAACGCCCACCCACTTAGTGTAGTTAGGTGAACCCTTGCGAATGTCGACAGCCACATCAAAAATAGCGCCCTTAGTGCAGCGAATGAGTTTAGCTTGCGCCATAGGCTCAATCTGATAGTGAAGGCCGCGAAGAGTACCTTTGTCCGCGGAGAATGAGTGATTGTCCTGGACAAACTCAACATTGAGACCGGCACTCTCAAACTTCTGCTTTGACCAGCTCTCCATAAACCAACCGCGCTCATCACCGAAGACCTTTGGCTCAATCAGATATACACCTTTCAGCTTCGTCTCTGTTACTTTCATTTACAATTCCTCCCATATTTCAAAATTGCTGTAAAAATCTCACGTCATTGTCATAGAAGAGACGCAAATCGTCAATGCCATAGGACAGCATTGCAATGCGCTCAACACCCATACCAAAGGCAAATCCGCTCACCACTTTCGGATCATAACCGCTCATGCTCAATACATCAGGGTGAACCATACCCGCTCCGAGTATCTCAAGCCAACCGCTGCCATGACAAACCTTACAGTTGGCGTCATGACCGTGACACATCATACAACTGACATCAACCTCAGTACTCGGTTCTGTGAACGGGAAGAAGCTTGGACGAAGTCGAGCTTGTGCCTTCTCACCGAATATCTGTTTCAAGAAGTGCTCCAAAGTTCCTTTGAGGTCGGAGAATCTAATACCTTTGTCAATGACGAGACCTTCAACTTGAGTGAACATCGGAGAATGTGAAGCATCATAGTCATCACGACGATAAACTCTGCCGGGTGCAATCATTCGGATTGGTGAGTTAGGCTCGTGAGCTTCCATGGTTCTTGCCTGGACAGGTGAAGTCTGTGTTCTCACCAAGATATCTTCAGTGATGTAGAATGAGTCCTGCATATCGCGTGCAGGGTGGTCTTTTGGCAGATTCAATGCTTCAAAGTTGTAATAATCTGTCTCAACCTCCGGTCCTTCCTCAACGGTATAACCCATCTCTAAGAAGATATCTTTGATACGATTGAGAGTCAAAGTCAGCGGGTGAAGGTGTCCGGCAGTAACGCGGCGCCCCGGTAAGGTGACATCAATCTTCTCACTTGCCAGCTTGTCAGAAAGTTCCTTTGCCTTAAGCTTGTCATTCTTTTCGGCGATTAGCGCTTCAAGTTCAGCACGTGCTTCGTTGACAATCTTACCTATGCGTGGACGATCTTCAGCGGTGAGTTGACTCATTCCTCTGAGTAGTGATGTCAATTCACCCTTCTTGCCAAGGAACTTAACACGAATATTATCCAGTTCTTTCAGATTGCTTGCTGCATTTTTGATAGCTTCGCTTGCTCTCTGTCGCAGCTCTGATATTTTCTGTTCCAATTAAACGAATCCTCCTAATATTCAATCTCTCAATTATCTGCTATTGCTCTATCCTACCACATGACAACAATTATTGCAAACTTTTTATTTGATTGACAAAATTATCAAATGCGTGTAATATAATTAAGAATATTAATATGAAATGTGTGGGCGTGAAATATTTATTTGAGGAGATGTATTCATGAAGAATTGGAAGAAATTTTTGGTTTTGGGAGTTGCCTGCTCGGCGATTTTTGGCACGACACCTGCGAGTGCTGCTTATACTCTCAATGACGAGGTTGCCAACCCTACGCCGTCGCTTATGACAGCTTCACAACTTGGCGTTCTCAAGTATGAAAATCCCAATGCAGCCATGAAAAATGCCAAGAATAAGGACGCTATTGTCATATTGAGCTTTGGAACTACCTATAAAGATACCCGCGACAAGACGATCATGGCAACTGCAAGGGAAATTAAAAAAGCTCACCCTCATGTTGATGTCAATGTAGCCTTCACCAGTCACATCGTCATCAAACATATCAAGGAGAACGAGGGTAAATGTGACTTTAAGACGCCTGAAGAGACCTTGGAAGACCTTCAGATGCGCGGATACACCCGTATTGCTCTGGTATCTTTTGATGTGATACCAGGTATGGAATATGATTACGCCAAGGCTGTCTTTAACAACTATAAGTCACAGTTCAAAGCAATGACTCTTTCAACTCCGCTGATGTACTGGCAGGGTCAAGAAGAACAATCTGATGATGTGATGGAATTTGTTGAAGCGATTAAAGCAGAGTTGCCAAAAGTTGACAAAGACGAAGCAATCCTCTTCATGGCACACGGTACACCTCATCCTTCCAATGCTTATTACTCCGTCATCAACACGCGCTTACACTATGCCAAAATGAAAAATGCCTATGTTTACACTGTTGAAGGCTGGCCGAGAATTGAACAGGCAACTCACTTCCTCAAGCGTAAGGATTTCAAGAAGGTCTTGCTGGTTCCGATTATGATGGTTGCTGGAGATCACGCTAATAATGACATGGCTGGCAGTGAGGACGATTCACATAAGTCAATTCTGGAGAAGGAAGGCTTCCAAGTTAGAGCTTATCTCCACGGAATTGGTGAGAATAAGAAGATACAGAAGATATTCGTTGAGCGTGCCAATGATGCCTGGGATGCTCTCCAAGGTAAATAAAGTATCAGATTAGTAACATCTGAAAGATGAATTGAAACACAAAAAAGCGGTAATGCCAAGTTGCACTTACCGCTTTTAAATTTACTTATAATTCACATGGCTAAAACCACGAACAAATTACAAACCTTTGGATTTCTTGAGTTCTTGGAGCTTCGGTCCCATTATGCGCTTGTAGGCTTCAACACCAGGCTGATTGAAGGCGTCGACGTTGGAGAGTTCACCTTCATAGGCAACTGACATTGCGAGCATATACAACAAAGCGCCGAGATGATATTCATTAAGCTCTGGAATCGTGAAGCAAGCATTGTAACGATTATCAGACTTGAGAGCATCAGCATTTGATTGACGCGCTACTTCAAGAGCTTCACTCATTGTCACACCGGAGATGTCAGCAAGCTTCTGTGCCTTCGGGAAAACATTTGGAATCACAAGATCATTATCCCACTTTGCCACTTTAATGAATTGTACAACCTTATCAAGTGAGCCTTCTTGGTGCTGCTGAGTCTGAGAGTGCATATCAGTAGTGCCGACTGCAACGAGAGGTGTACGTCCATAATTGACGACCTTTCCGTCCTTGTCGAACTTCTTGCCGAGTGATTCAGCGAGAAGCTGGATATACCACTCAGAGACACTCTTAAGGTAGTCACCGTAAGGCATCATAACCTCGATGTTGCGGCCATGCTTCTGCGCTGCAGCAAACTTCAATGCAGCGTTAAGCATTGCAGGATTCTCCCAAATATTGTCGTTTTGGCAAGCTTCGTCCATGTGACGGGCGCCCTCAAGGAACTTCTCAATGTCCATACCAATGACTGCCGCAGTGGTTAGACCAACTTCACAGAAGACAGTGAAGCGGCCACCAACGCCATCAGGAACAGCGAAGGTCTGCCAACCATTGTCAACTGCAAGCTGTTTGAGAAGAGTCTTCTTCTCCATATTAGGATCGGTGACGGCGACAACTTCAATTTCAATGTTGTTCTCTTTGAGGAAGGCGTCATACATCACCATGAAGTTGCTCATTGTGTCGAGGGTGCCACCACTCTTGGAGATGACAATCAGCATGACCTTATATTTGCGGTGTTCATGAGACTCGGTTGTCGATGCCATTGCCTTGATGTGGTTGATAATGTCAAGGGTGCGGCGCGTGTCGATATTCTGACCGCTGAAGTAAACTTTTGGAAGACCCTTGCGCTGTTCTTTCGTCCAAGTGTTCCAGAACTCACCGCAGAAGACATCAAAGAGTACCTTGTTGCCGAGGAAGGAACCGCCGATACCAAGTGAGACAACTGCATCAACGTTGTTGCGGATACGCTCGGTGAAGTCGTGAAGTCTCTTGATGCTGGCAGGCGAATTGAGATTAAGTTTGCCATTCTCCTCAGTAATGTAAGGCAGCTTGGAGAAGTAAACCTTTTCGGGATTGCCGTCTTTGGAAAGGTGGGCCTTGATGAAGCCGTCTTTACGCATGACTTTCATGGCTTCGTGAGCTTTTCGCAAGTCTTCTTTGTAGCTGTCGAGATCAGCCGGGGTCACTTTACCCTCGCCGAAGAGGTTGTCGTAGTCGAATGAGAAACCGGATAACAATGTCAATGCCATACTTGAATCACACTCCAAACTATAAATATTGTTTATACCCTTATCTATAAGCAAACCCTCATTCCTCACAATGAAGGTCAAACTTAACTTTTATTTGTATTCCGGTTGATTTTGAGTTTTATATTTGGGCGTTATATAATTCTTATATTTGCACGTCATATGCGCTTTTTTCGTAGATTGGCGCGTTTATGAGTTGCGAATTATTTTCAGTAATTCATCTACCTTTTCATTGAGCAGCGCCTTGTCCCCTTTGGTCTCGACATTTAAACGAATATAAGGTTCAGTCTGCGAACTGCGTAGATTAAATCGCCAATTATCATAATCGACGCCGAAGCCGTCAACTCGGACAATCTTGCCTTCCTTACCATATATACTTTCAATTTTGGTCAAAATTTCTTTGACGACATCGTTGCTTGCAACCTTGCTGTTAAGTTCTCCAGAGACAGGATACTTCTCCTGACGATCCTTGATGAGTTCAGAGAGTTTTTTGTCAGTTTGACTGAGCAATTCAAGCACCAAAAGCCAAGGGATCATTCCGCTATCACAGTAGTAGAAGTCGCGGAAGTAGTGATGAGAACTCATTTCACCGCCGTAGATGGCGTTCTCTTTACGCATCATCTCTTTTATGTAGGAATGTCCTGAACGGCACATATAAGTCTTACCGCCCATGCTTTCAACAATGTCAATGGTATTCCAAATTGCACGTGGATCGTATACCACGGCGGCACCTTTATTCTTGCTGAGGAAGTTCTGAGCGAGGAAGCCGACAAGATAATAACCCTCAATGAATCCACCTTTCTCATCGAAGAGGAAACAGCGATCAAAGTCTCCATCGAAAGCAATGCCACAATCAGCATGATTGACTATCACGGCCCTTGCAGTGGCGGCGCGATTATCTTGACGAAGTGGGTTGGGCACGCCATTTGGAAAGTAGCCGTCAGGATCATTGTAAATCTTGACAATCTCAAATGGAAGATGTCTTTCAAGTTCGTTGATGACAGGTCCGGCAGCACCATTGCCAGTGTTGATGACCACCTTGAAGGGCTTGAGGTTGTCAACATTAATATATGACAGAATACATTTAACATAATCTGGCATAATATCAATGCGATGAATGTTGCCAGTAGCTTTTTTATGAGACCAGTCGCGATTCTCATCAGCAACTGCATCACGAATCTTAAATAGACCTGTGTCGGGACTGATTGGGCGAGCTTCTTTCTGAACGCATTTAAGACCGTTATAATCCTGTGGATTGTGGCTTGCAGTAACCATGATGCCGCCGTCAAGACCTTTGGAGCCGACAGTGAAGTAAATCATCTCGGTGCCGCATTGACCAATATCATAGACATCACAGCCTGCTTCAGTGAGACCTCTGATTAGAGCGTCGTTAAGGGTTGGGCTGGATAATCTGACATCGTGACCGACCGCAACACTTTTGGCGTTGAACAGTTCAGGAAAAACACGACCGACTCGATAGGCGAGTTCTTGATTGATTGTTTTTGGATAAATGCCACGAATGTCGTAAGCACCGAAACTGCTTGTATCTATTGCCATATCTTACGCGCTCCTCACTGTACGAAGTGTAGATATTTATTTTAACTCTTTCTTCAAATTTAATTCCACGTTCTTAAATATATTCCTCTAATTGACAGAAAATTTTTTAATTTATTTGTTGTGTTAGTTGAGTTTTTTAGTTTGATGTTCTTTTAATTTCTATAATCAAAAAAAGAGAGCCCCTTTGCTGCGTTCCTTCCTTGGAACGTATGCCGTGAGGGGTTATTGTTTACTTCACATTCATTACAAGAGTTTTTCAATCTCCGGTGCGATTTTCTCAGGATCGGTTGTCGGCTCGAAGCGTGAGATCACATTGCCTTCACGATCAATCAAGAACTTAGTAAAGTTCCATTTAATGCCGTCACCTTCGAGGTATTCTGGGAAGTTTGCCTTCAAGGCTTCTGTAAGTTTAGCCGCTATCGGGTGATCTTTATCAAAACCTTTGAAGCCTTTCTGCGCGGTAAGATATTTAAATAATGGCTGTGCCGTCTCACCGCGAACATCACCTTTCTCAAAGATTTGGAAAGTTACGCCATAGTTGAGACGGCAGAAGTTTTGAATTTCCTCATTGCTGCCTGGGTCTTGTGCTGCAAACTGATTGCAAGGAAAGCCGAGAATCTCAAGGCCTTTATCCTTGTAAGCTTTGTAGAGTTTCTCAAGACCTTCAAACTGCGGAGTGAAGCCACATTTACTTGCCGTATTTACGACAAGAATTACCTTGCCCTTATAGTCGGCAAGAGACTTTTCCACACCGCGATTGGTCTTGACTTTGAAATCGTAAATATTCACAATACCACCTCTAATTTAGAATATATTTATCAGCTAGACAGCAGTCAGATTATAGGTTAATCGCTGTCATCAACTGCTACTTAGCTTCTGCCCAAGTTTTGCCAAGCTTGATATCAACTTTAAGCGGTACTTTCATTTGAGCGGCGCCTTCCATCTCTCTTCTTACAAGCTCAGTAATTGTCTCAATCTCAGAGTTTACCACTTCTAAGACGAGTTCGTCGTGGACTTGCAAGATCATTCGGCTCTTGTAACCGCCCTTTTGAAGTTCTCGTTCAACGGCCAACATTGCCAACTTGATTATATCAGCTGCACTGCCCTGGATTGGGCTGTTCATTGCTTGACGTTCTGCCAAATGTCGGGCATTTTGATTTTTGCTCTCAAGACCAGGGAGCTGACGACGGCGCCCGTACATTGTCTCAACATAACCAAGACGGCGTCCTTCCTCGATTAAGCGAGTCATATAGTCTCTCACGCCGCTATATCTCTCAAGGTACTGCTCTATGTACTCACCGGCTTCTTTGCGACCGATATCAAGCTGCTTGGCAAGACCGTAGTCGCTTATACCATAGACTATGCCGTAGTTTATTGCCTTCGCCCTATTACGAAGCTCACCATTACCGAAGACTTCTTCAGCAGTACTACGGTGAATGTCCTCATCATTGACAAAGGCTGCTATCAAGCGCTCATCACCCGAAAGGTGTGCTAGAACTCTGAGTTCTATTTGACTGTAATCAGCGCTCAGAAGGCAATCATAACCCTCACCTGCTTCAAAAAGAGAGCGAATCACTTTGCCTTCAGGTGTGCGAACAGGTATATTTTGCAGATTTGGATCGCTGCTTGAGAGTCTTCCAGTCGCTGTCTGCGTTTGGTTGAAGGTAGTGTGAATTCTACCGTTCTCGTCAGTTTGCTTCTCAAGGCCGTCAAGGTAGGTACGCTTGAGTTTGAAGACTTGGCGATATCTTAGCACTTGAGCAACTATCGGGTATTGCCCTTCAAGCTGCTTCAAGACTTCCGCGTCAGTTGAGTAACCGTTCTTGGTACGCTTGATGGGTTCTATTCCCATGATATCGAAAAGGACCTTGCCCAACTGCTGCGACGAATTTAAGTTAAACACTCTGCCGGCAGTCTCATATATCTGACTTTCAAGTTGCACAAGTTCCTTGCTCATGAGTACATTCTCGGATTTTAGGCGCTGAAGGTTTATCTTGACACCGCGTTCTTCCATGTCCGCAAGCACTCTAACTAGTGGTAATTCGATATTCTCGTAAAGTCCCAGCTCATTATTACTCACAAGTTCTGCTTCTAAGCGCTCACCGATCTTGTCGATTAGTCGTCCTTTTACTGCAAGTTGCCCTTCCAGCTTCTTGACACCGCGTTCAGCGTCTAGGACATAAGCCATCAGCTCCAGATCATACTTCACGCCGTCAACTTTTTCACCGGCCTTGAGAGCAGTCTTCAACCTATAGACATACTTGTTTGAGAGTTCATAATCTGGCAGAGTTAATACCTCTTCTTTACCGAAGAGACGAGACTTGAGACTCAGAAGACCCTCTTGGTCGCAAATCTCCTTGACCTTAGACTCGTTCTCTATAGCATTCGACCAATCGAGTTCAACATCAGTACTAATCTTGGCCAATTCTAGTGATAGATGAGCAGCGTCCTTACCAGCCTTGAGAATATCCCTAATTCTGGCGGGCTTGATGTCGTCAATGTGGCTGTAAATACCCTCAATGCTGCCATAGGACTGAATCAGACGTTTTGCAGTGATATTGCCAATGCCACTCACACCGGGGATATTGTCACTCGTATCGCCGCGCAAGCCTTTATAATCGACGAACTGCGAGGGCTTAATGCCGTATTCTTCCTCGAACCTTGTTGTATCGTAGAGTTCACGCTTTGCCTTCCTCAGAATCTCGACATTGATGTTGTCGTTGATGAGCTGGAGCATGTCGGCGTCCATGGTGACTATCCGGACAGGCTCGTTTGCCTTTGAAGCCAAGGTGCCAATGGCGTCGTCACCCTCAGCGCCGTCTTGAGCATAGGCTATGTCTATTCCAAGGGCGTTGATGAGCTTTTTGAGGACGTGAGCTTGGCGGCGGAGATCGTCGGGCATTTCGGGTCGGTTATTTTTGTAACCCTCATACATTTCTTTACGTTTAGAGTTTCCACCTCTATCCATTACAACCAAAATAGTTTCGTTTAAAAGCTCATTCTTCTCTTTTAGTAGTTCGTTCATGAATCCAACGATCGCGCCTGTACCTTCACCGCGTTCATTTACTAAGTCCGGCAATCCGTGATAAGAACGATAAAGTATACTGCTGCCGTCCATGATAATCATTTTTGATCGCCCTTCTTCTTTGTATTGGAATCTTCTGTTGTGTTGCCTTGATCGTCTGTGCTGAGTTGATTTTCTTGAGATTGTGGCTCCTCGGTATTGCTTTCAGTCTCAGTGGGTGTTTGATTGTCAGTGTTGCTATCCTCAACAGGCGACAGAGTTTGATTGTTAGTATTATCCTCATCTATCTGCTGCGTGCCTTGATTATCAAGACCGTCTTGATAAGTTGTGTTGTCTTTTGTAGCTTCAGACTCAGCAGGAAGCGGCTTCAACTTATAAACACTGCCGTCCTTCCAGCCTTCAACTCTGAATAATATGCTTGCGTCATCTTCGTTGAGGTAGAGCTGACCTTTCTTCTCGATACCAGGAACTTGGCCGTATTTAGTGGCAAGGGTGGTGTGGTGACGCCATTCCAGCTTCATTTCCATGGCAATAGCAATGGGAACTGCAGGAAGATAGGTTATGCCACCGCGTTCAATGGCCTTATTATCGAAGTGTCTTTTGTTCTGTTCGGTTGCGGGAATAGTTACACCTGAAAGTTCGATTGAGTAAGGCTTACCGATGTATACGGGCGTACCGGCTGACTTGTCTATCTCCTTTTCGATCTCACGATCATCAGCGAAGGCACTGACACCCCAAGGAATTAACCAAGAGTTGACATATTTGACATCTAGGGCCTGTTGACCGTAGCCGTCAGGATAGATGTAATAGACGACGTTGCCATCGTCCGCCTTTTCGACAACGACGCGGTTATAGGTTATTTCGACGGGCGTGCCGACCTCTATGATATCAAAGAGGTCTTCAACGTCGGCTTCTCTCATTCGGACACAGCCATTGGAAACGTAGAAGCCAATGCTGTCAGGGCGATTGGTGCCGTGGATACCGTAATTACCTTGGATTTGCATCCACCTGTATCCAAGAGGATTGTTAGCACCGCTAGGGACTTCATATTCGGGATTATTAGGGTCTATCCAAGGTGGATCGATTTCTTTAGTAAGTATACTATAATAGCCAGTTGGAGTGGGAGTAGTGACTTTGCCAAGACCGACGGGATAAAGACGAAGTCTGACATTGCCGTCATAAAGACAGAGTATCCTTGACGCTGCGTTTATCAAGATTTTCTTCTCTGCAGAAGCCGTGGTTATAAGACAAGCGAGCAGAGAAGATATTATTAAAGTTGCTGTAAGGAAGGCTCTCATTACTTGTTCACCTCACGATGATATTTGAATTTATTATACTATTTTGGATTTTAAATGTCAAACGGCTTGACAATGAAGAGCAGATATTATATTCTGTCTTAGTAATTTGTGGTGCTATAAGGAGTGAATAACATGGATAATGTTGATGTTAAAAAGATTGTGTTCGATTGTTTAGATGATGTGGCTTTCATTGATGAGTTAAAGTTGAGGTTGTTCCGCCTAGAAGGACTGAGAACTCAAGCGGACTATGACAATCAAGTTAGGCAGATTAGGGAACTTGAAAAGGACAAGCAGGAGCGAGATAGTGTCATTGAAGGACTCAAAGATAAGCTTACTGAGGTTGAGAGTGCCAACGACGCCCTTGTCACCAAGCTTGAGCAGGTAAAGGCGCAATATCAGAACGACGAGAGCAAGCTTGAGCAGTATAGAACAGATTTGAAGACCTATCTGTCAAAGGTTGAGAATCAAGAGAAGGAGATCAGCGACCTTGAAATTGAGAATAAGAAGCTCCAGTCACAGCTCTCGGAAGCAGAAGAGCACTTCAAGACTGCTTCGGCTGAGTCCATTAAGAACCTTCAAGAGATCAAGAAACTCAAGGAACAACTTCAACAACTAGAGGAAGCTGCAAAGAAGGTCAAGAAGTGAAGGCCTTTGAGCACGGTGGCAATATTTACGGCACCGACGGGCAAGTTGAGGACTGGTTGGACTTCAGCGCCAATATCAACCCTCTAGGATTAAGCGAGACTGTCAAGAAGGCTATTTTCAGCGGCATTGACGGTCTCATTCACTATCCCGATCCTCAAGCTCGTCAACTCAAGAATGCTATCGCTGCGAGATACAATTTGCCATTTGAGAAACTTATCGCTCTCAACGGCGCGGCTGAGGGCCTGTACCTCTACTTCAACACCTTCAGACCGCGCCGTGTCCTCATTGTTGTGCCAAGCTTCAGCGAATACGAGAGAGCTGCCTTAGGTGCGGGCTGTGAAGTCGAGTATCACCTTACCGAAGCTGCGGACGCCTTTAGGGTCGACTTCGGCGCCCTCATCAAGACCGTCCGTGCGAAGGATATCAACTGCGTCGTTCTTGGCAATCCCAACAATCCTACCGGTACGCTCTTGGCGGTTGAGGACGTTGAGAGGTTGCTTGTCACCGGTGTGGCTGTCATCGTCGACGAGTCGTTCGTGGACTTCTTAGGCGACAGCTACTCGGTCCGAGGTCTCCTTAAGGCCTATAGCAACCTCATCATGCTGCAATCGCTGACGAAGTTCTACGCGATACCTGGGCTGAGGTTGGGCTTCGCGGCGGCCGACAGAGCGATCATCGAGGGTCTAGAGCTCAACAAGGACGTCTGGAACGTCAACCTGCTGGCGCAGAGGGCCGGTGTCGCGGCGCTGAGTGACGTCGGCTACGCTGAAGAGACACGGCGGCTCCTCGAAAAAGAGAGCGCCTACATTCGCAGGCGCCTGAGTAATGATATTGGAACGTTAAGTCGTTACGGGCCGACGGCGAACTTCGTACTGCTGAGGTGTGAAAGCGACGAAGCCGGCCGAAGGCTCGTGAATGGCCTTAGGGGCCGCAGGGTGCTCATCCGGAGCGGTGAAGGGTGGCGCGGCCTAGGTGGACGGTATGTCCGAGTGGCGGTCGCAGACCGTGCCGCGAACTGTGAGTTGCTGCACGTTGTAGAGGGTGTTATTGGTCGAAATCGGTGACTAGTTGCGTCACGCTGATAAATGACTTCTACATGATTGTTCCTTCGGAATTGTCAGTCTACTACGGCGCTGCTGCCTTGGTCACTATGTCTCAACCACACCAAGTGGCTGCGGTTGGCAGACTGCAAGTCAACGAAGGTAAGACACATATCTTGCTTGATACTGAAGACATTGATTATGACGCCTTCCGCGGACAGACAAGCTTCTATGTTGTGATATTTCCGCAAAGTTCCCAAAATGCCTTTGAGAGCGGTAAAGACTATGACGGTGAAGTTTGGAGAATTGAATGTCAGATTGATTTAGCTGAACTCAAGCCTGCTGAATCGACACTTTGCATTGACTTCGACACCAGCAACACGGCCGTCGGAACCTACGGTATCAAGTCATGTGCTGGATCTGTCAGAGCAGTACTTTGAGCGCCACTTCGATAAGCTGCACTTTAGCGCGCCTGTCAAGCTCAAGGATAGCTTCCTTCAAGAGATGAGAACGATCTTTAGCAATCGCAACGTCCTTGGCGCGGGCGTGTCGATTGACGAAGGTATTGACGAGGTTGAGGACTATAACGCCTATTCCAAGTTTGAAAGCGCCTATCAACAGGCCGAAGAATGGGTGCCGACGCGCTTCGGTGAGGAGACACTGCTCAAGAGAAAGTCTCAACAGACGCACATGGATTATGCAATTCTGACGACTTTGCAGACATGTGGTGTAATTAGTTATGAGACGGTTTTAACGTACATTGCCGAAGAGGGCGTACGCGTTGATGATGACAATCGCAGCAAAGTGCTCAGAGCGTTCTTCAACTGCTTAATGAGTTCCAAGACGAAACTGAGTTATAGCGGCGTTACTGCCAAGTCAGAGAGTAAAGTCGAAAAGAAGTCTACTAGCGGCAAGCAATGGTAATGGTCAAAGTACAATCACCTAGAGCTGTTTAAACTACTCAACCCGATTGAAAGCCCTTAAACTCATTGAAAGTACGATCGCTAGATAAATCATCAAAACGACAATAGAACTCACTGATACCTCATTACCAGTGCCCAGCCCTCGCAGTAGGTAACTTGTGTGAGTGAGCGGCAAAAGTTCAATCACAAAGCGGACAGTATCCGGAAGAGTTGAAGTCTTGAAGAAAGTGCCACAGAGAAAGGACATAGGCAGCAGGATATAGGTATTGACTTGACTCATCTCTTCGTAAGTGTTGATTCTCATAGCTGCAATAAAACCTAATCCTGCAAAGATAGCAGAGTTGATCAGTAGCACCAATAAGAATGTCACCATTGCGACGGGTGAAGACAAAGGCTGCAATGACGCTCCAAACAACATCGCCAACACCAATATCAGCGCTGATGATATGAATGAGCGCAGCATTGCCGCCAGTACTTTACCAATGACGAAGGCGGCAGGTGCTATCGGCGCCAAGATGTACTCTTCCAGGCTTTTGTGATAGACGCGTTCGGCATGAACGGGCGTTATTGAGTTAAAACTGATATTCATTGAATTAAGGGCCAGTATACCAGGAACGAGAAAGTCAATATAAGTCCCACCCTCAACTGAGATACTCCTGCCAAGACCATAACCAAAGGCAACGAGATAGAGAATCGGCGCGACCATTCGTGATAGAATGAACTTCGTCAGGCGCCGCTTGAGAACAATCCAATCGCGCCAAAACACGGTACAAATATCTTCAATCAATCTTATCATCTTCAATCAATCTTATAAATACATCTTCGAGATTAGCGGCATTGTTGAGACGACAGAGATTTGCAGGAGAGTCAAGGGCGATGAGTTTGCCGCGGCTGAGAAAGGCTGTCCGATCGCAGAGCTGCTCTGCTTCCTCAATGTAGTGAGTAGTAATGACAATGGTCACGCCTTGCGCCTTGAGTTGCTTGATGAGTTGCCAAATCTTTCGACGTACTTGAGGATCAAGAGCGACAGTTGGCTCGTCGAGGAATAGGATATGAGGTCGGTGAATCAGCGCACGAACAATCAATAGGCGCCGCTTCATGCCACCGGAGAGACTTCTAACATCATCATTGACTACATTGCCAAGCTCAATATATTCCAGCAGTTCATGGATTCGTTGCCGTTGCTCTTGACGGTTTAAGTGATGTAGACGCGCGTGAAGCTCCATATTCTCACCAACCGTCAAGTCTTGATCGAAGTTGATGTGTTGCGGCACAACGCCTATCATCTTCTTGACAGCCAAGTCATCAGCGGCACCTTCAAAGATGATCTCACCACTCGTTGGCCTAGTCTGAAGCGTCAACATTCTGATAGTAGTTGTCTTGCCGGCGCCATTCTTGCCCAAAAGTCCAAATATCTCACCGTCGTTGACATCGAAGGACAGATCGTCAACGGCGACTTTATTTGACTTAAACACCTTGCAAAGATTCTTAATTCTAATCATAACAATACCTATAGATATGATGTCAACTTAAACCATACAGATTAATACGACCACAATAAACTATTTATATCAAATTCTTCAAACAAAGTCAACGTATTTGCAGGAATTCAACGGTCAATGTCGAATAGACTCAAATCGAGAGGAGAGGTTACATTGACAACTTACAAGACTTACAAGAAAACACTTACAGCCGCGCTGATTGCATTGAGTATAGCAATCTCCGGCTGCACTGATATTGCCGGCAACCCTATCGAAGACGATTCTACTACAGAAGAATCTCAAAAAACTCAAACCGCTTCAGTGACAAGAACTTCTACTGACACCAAACATTCTGAAGGCACAGCTCAAGCGGCTTCCGCCAAGTTAAGTAGCGCTCGCGAGACTCCTGCTGTCCGCGTTGCCCGTGAGGTAGGCCCTGCCGTGGTTGGTATCACCAACAAGGCTGTTGCTCGCGATATATTCAATCGACAATTCGAGAGTACAGGCGTCGGCAGCGGCGTTATCTTCAAGTCCGACGGCTATATCGTCACTAATAACCACGTCATTGAGGGCGCCAAGGAGCTTATTGTCTCACTTTCAGACGGACGCACCGTCAATGCTGAACTCGTCGGCACCGATGAGATGACTGATATCGCTGTGGTAAGGGTAGACGCCAAAGATTTGCCCGCTGCAAAGTTCGGAAACTCCGATGAGGTTGTGGTCGGTGAGCCTGCGATAGCTATTGGCAACCCGCTGGGTCTTGAGTTCCAAGGTTCCGTAACGGTTGGCGTCATCAGCGCCCTCAATAGGACTCTTGAACTTAGTGACCGCCGCGTCAAGCTCTTCCAGACTGACGCTGCAATCAACCAAGGTAACTCCGGTGGGCCTTTGCTCAATGCTGACGGCGAAGTGATCGGTATCAATTCTGCCAAACTTGCTTCCAATGGTGTTGAGGGTATGGGCTTCGCTATTCCGATTAACACCGTCCAAACTATCATTGATGAGCTTCTTGAGAAAGGCTACGTTGCTAGACCTTATCTCGGTGTGACAATCTTCGACAAGCCAACTGCCGCAAGGTACGGCTACCAACTTACTATTGACAAAGGTGTCTATATCTTCCAGGTCCGCCTTGATAGTCCTGCCGGTCGCATGGGACTTGAGCGCGGCGATGTACTGCTCTCAATCGACGGCAAGGAAGTCAACACCGTCTCTGAGGTCAGAAATGAGATAGCTGCTCACAAGGTCGGCGATAAGGTCAAGATCAAGTATGAGCACAATGGCATCGAACAAGAGTCAGAGATCACTCTTGAGGAAATGCCACAGGTCACCAATGACGCCGGCTGATGAGAATAACAGTACTAGCTGTCGGTAAGCTCAAGGAGAAATATTTAACGGCTGCCGTCGAAGAATATCTTAAACGACTCAGACCGTATGCTACAGTTGAGGTAATCGAGGTGCCGGAGTGTCGGACAGTCGATGAGGAGAGTTCTAAGCTTATTGCGCGAGTGCCTGCCGATTCTTGGCTATGCGTCTTGGACGTGCAGGGTGAACCTATCTCTTCTGAGGACTTGGCGAAGACGATTGCTGATCTGAACCTAAGTGGTCAAAGCAAGTTGACATTCGTAATCGGCGGTGCATTTGGAATAAGTCAAACTTTGAGAGAGACTGCGGCAATGCGTCTGAGTCTCTCAAAGATGACTTTTACCCACCAAATGACACGACTGATACTGCTCGAACAAATTTACCGCACATTCAAGATAAACCGCGGTGAGCCTTATCATTGGTGATTCTATACTCAATCAGGAGAGATTATTATGATTAAGTCGTGGTTCGTATCACAAGGCAAATCTTACGAAGCTGAATGTAAAGGCGGCTTCCTCGTGGCACCTCGCTGCCGACAAGACGGCGCAGAGAGGTCATACTGGACCAATATTACCAGGGTCAACAAGGGGGACCTAATCATTCATTATGCTGCCGGTCTCAGAGCTGTCGGTCAAGTCTCTGAGAAATGCCACGAAATATCTATACCAGAAGACACAGCTCAACAAAATGATTGGTCTAATCAAGGATGGCAGTTGAAGTGTGATTATACTGAGTTAAAACGTGTTTTAAAGCTTTCTCAGTTTAAAGATGATATCTTGAAGTATGGGCGTGAGGAACTTTCTGCCTTCAATATCAACGGCAATGTCAAGCAGGGTTATCTGTTTGAGCTTAATCCTACTCTGGCAAATATATTCCTACAGAAGATGTTAAGTCAAAGTCCTGAGTTGGCGGAACTACAATATCTAAAAGACTTCTTGGCACAAGACCTAAATTCAGCACCACCCGAAGTTAAAACTCAAAAGACCAAGTCCGAAAAGCCACCTATCAAAGAGAAGATGACCAATCAAATGCTATCAAATTTGGAGCGACTCATGGCGTTGCATGAATCAACACATCTCGTCAAGCCCGCTTCTTTGACTGCAAATCTGCCCGCAAGATTTAAAAAGCAAATTATAGTTGATGATAAGGTCATTCCGAAGGAGACCGTCCAAGAACTTGTGGATACAAAAATGAGGAAGTACCTTGAGGAAGAATTCGTCAGCGAGGACGAAGTCTACGATATGCGCTTCATTGACTACAGCGAGAAGACCTTCGGTATAGAAGTTCCGCTTTTGCTAAGAGTCAAAGCTTTGACTTATGATGATTCACCTAAATACTTTTCAAATCCAGTCACAATTCGCGGCAGCAAGTTCTATCTCTGCAGTGCTTGGACTGAAGATCAAAGAGACAAGCTTGAGGTTTGGCTTGACAAAGTTGAAGCCGTAGCCAATGCTCTGCCTGAGTACAAGGATATTAAAATCAGAGACCTCGCCAAAAATGTACTTCGCGATCTTTTAATGGCAGGTAAGGCAGACGATGCCGAAGTCGAGAAGATGCTAACCTTGGATTATAGCAGCGATACCTTCGGGATTAATTACCCTCTATTGGTAACGGAACGCAACCAATCAAATGTTGCCAACTACTTCAAGCTAAAGGTGCCAATCAGAGGAGTGACTTACTATCTCTGCTCTCAGTGGTTTGAACAACCTAAAAACAACGACCGCCCACAACTTGAAAAGTGGATCAAAGAGCACAGAGACTAAAACCGTCAAAGAAGTCCAAAGAAACTTTCAAAATTACTCTTGAAAATGTGTAAGGATATTGTATCTTAGACATGATAAAAACGCTCTGCATCAATAGAGTATTGTATGTCGATTAGATTGTCAGCAGCCTAGTTTGGGCCTAGGTTGCTATTTTATCGTCAAGACCGTGACGATGGTAACAATTTCTATCGTCATTTTTATTGCGATCTTCTTCATATACTCACCTCATCTTTGAGACTAGGATTGGCACTTTTTATATTGAAAGTGCATTATGACACAATTTGCTATATTTATGCATTTTTTATCCCCCTTGGTGGCTTCCGTAAATCAATCGTACATGTTACAATGAGTCCAAATCTTTTGAGAGGTGAAAAGTATGCACATACCCGAAAACTATCTTAGCCCTTCAACCTGTGCAGTGCTGGGCGCAGCAATGGTGCCAATTTGGATTATGGCAGTGCGAAAAGTAAAGTCCGAAGTGCCAAAGGACAAGCTGCCATTAATAGGCGTCGGCGCGGCGTTCTCCTTCTTGAGCATGATGTTTAATATACCTTTGCCCGGCGGCACAACAGGTCACGCCGTTGGTGGTACGTTGATTGCAATCCTCTTCGGTCCTTATTCTGCTTGTCTTGCCGTGAGTGTCGCCCTCTTCATTCAAGCGCTCTTCTTCGGTGACGGCGGTATCTTGGCTTTTGGTGCAAATTGTTTCAATATGGCCTTCGTCCTGCCTTTCAGCGGCTACTTCGTTTACAAGGCCTTAAAGGAAAAAGTATCAGAGACAGCCGCGGCAGGTATTGGTTCATTTATCGGGATCAACCTTGCTGCTTTCTTTGCTGCCATTGAGTTTGGTATCCAACCGCTCCTATTTGTTGATTCTGCCGGTCAGGCCTTATACTGCCCTTATCCGCTATCGATATCAATTCCAGCGATGATGATTGGTCACTTGACGATCTTTGGCTTGGCTGAGGTGATCTTCACAACGGCGGTGCTGAAGTATTTACAAAAGACTTCACCAAACTTATTCCAAGATACTCAAACCTCAACCTCAAAACCGGCTTATCTATTGACGCTGGCAATGATAGTCTTGACACCGCTTGGACTCTTAGCAGAGGGTACAGCCTGGGGTGAATGGGGAGCTGACGAGATCGCTGAAGTTGAATCAAACGGACAAGCTCTAGGTTACACGCCCTTGGGTATGGAGACCGGCTTTGAATTTGAATCAATGTTTCCGGACTACTCAGTTAGCGGTATGCCGGAGGTATTTGGATACATACTTTCAGCTATCATAGGTACTGCCCTGTTGATCGTGATATTTAAAGTGCTGGCTTCTATGATTGGTGGCAAGACCAACTACGGAACTTGAGATATATTAAATCTTAATATATATAGACTTTCAATCTCGGTTGAAGGTCTATTTAATTGGGTTGACAACAATACCTAAATGCGTTAAGATAGTGCACAAATATTGATATATTGAGGTCGAGAATGGATACAAAATGGAAGATCGCTTTGGCAGCGCTGGGTATTGCTTTCGTCTGTCTTGTAGTTTGGGTTGTACAGACTACACCAGATGCCCCACCTGCTGTTGATAAGATTGATACTCCGGCGATAATGGAGTATGCAAATAACACTATCAGTGAAGAGAAAGACGGCGTTAAGGTTTGGGAGTTGACAGCGGAGAAATCAATAGTTGACATATATACGAAAAATATAGCATTTCAAAATATGGTAGGACACTTCTATCAGAAAGATGGCAGAACTATCAAACTACTTGCAAAGTTTGGCTTTTATGACACTGCCACAAAGAATGTCCATGTTGAGGGTGACGTGATTGTCACTACTGACGACGGCGCTAAACTCACCAGCGCTAAGTTGGATTGGCTTGGTGCTGAATATAAGTTAATTGCCACAGAGAAGGTCAATATCACTAAAGACGATGTTAAGGCAAGTGGAGATATAGCTGAGAGTACCGATGGTTTCAGACACTTTAAGCTCAAAGGACATGCTCATGTTGTTAAAGGTGTACAAGATGGAAAATAATGTATACAGTATTTATGACTTACACATCTGTACAAGGATAAATTTTTGAGCTATAATAAATTTCGTCGAAACGACACTAGACTATAATTAAATTTACATAGTTTTGAGGAGATGTTATTCGTGGCAGATATGAAACAATATGTACAAGACGTTCTTGATCTCGTCAAGAAGCGCGATCCCGATCAGGTTGAGTTCCAGAACACAGTCAAAGAAGTTCTTACGACAATCGTGCCGGTTCTTGAGAGCAATCCAAAATATAAAGAAGTTAAACTGCTTGAGCGCATGGTTGAGCCAGAGCGCGTTGTGACTTTCCGTGTTCCTTGGCAGGACGATAAGGGCGAAGTTCAGATCAACCGCGGCTATCGTGTCCAAATGAACAGCGCAATCGGACCTTACAAGGGCGGTCTCCGCTTCCACCCAAGCGTCAATCTTAGCATTTTGAAGTTCCTTGCCTTTGAGCAGGTCTTTAAAAATTCCTTGACAAGTCTGCCAATCGGTGGTGGTAAAGGCGGCTCTGACTTCGATCCGAAGGGTAAGAGTGACAACGAGGTCATGCGCTTCTGTCAGAGCTTCATGACTGAGCTTTTCCGTCATATTGGACCTCATACTGACGTTCCTGCTGGCGATATCGGCGTTGGCGGTCGTGAAATTGGCTTCCTCTATGGTCAGTATAAGAGAATCCGCGACGCCTATGATGACGCCGTTCTCACCGGTAAAGGTCTCACCTATGGCGGTTCACTTGCTCGTAAAGAAGCAACCGGTTATGGTCTTCTTTACTTCGTTAAGAATATGCTTGCCGATAAAGGCGATTCGCTCAAAGACAAGACTGTCGTCGTTAGTGGTGCCGGTAATGTCGCTATCTATGCAATCGAAAAGGCACAGGAATATGGCGCGAAGGTCGTCACCTGCTCCGATTCCAACGGTTACGTTTACGATCCGGAAGGCATTAAACTTGATGTCGTCAAGCAGATCAAAGAAGTTGAGCGCGGTCGTATCAAGGAATATGCCGCAAGAGTTCCGTCTGCTGAATATCATGAAGGTTGCAAAGGCGTTTGGACTGTCAAGTGTGACATTGCCCTGCCTTGTGCCACTCAGAGTGAAATTGATCTCGAATCCGCTCAAATTCTCGTCAACAACGGTGTTAAGCTCATTGCCGAAGGTGCAAATATGCCTTCTACTCTTGAAGCTATTGAACACTATCAGAAGAGCAAGATTCTCTTTGGACCTGCCAAAGCTGCAAATGCCGGTGGCGTTGCAACTTCAGCACTTGAAATGTCACAGAACTCAATGAGACTTGCCTGGACCTTTGAGGAAGTCGATAAGAAACTCGAAGGTATTATGACTAATATCTACAAGCAGGCTAAGGCCAACGCTGAGAAGTACGGCGATCCTGACAACCTCGTTATGGGTGCAAACATCGCTGCATTTGTCAAAGTTGCTGATGCTATGATGGCACAGGGTCTCGTCTAATATTGAATAACATATAAGTTAGTTTGAACTTCTCAAATAAAATGGCGTCCATTGCAGGACGCTTTTTTTTGTAAATTATTGAGCTGTCAATCACTAAATTGAAACTTGGTTTGACAGCTACTCTTGCCAGGTGAACTCCATCTCACCGATGTGAACAGTCATACCTTCCTTTATGCCACGCTCTTTGAGAAGACTGTCAATGCCCTTCATTCGCCAGATATATTGGAAGCGACGAAGACCCTCATCATTGTCGAAGTTCGTCATTGCAACGATTTTTTCAAGATTCTTGTTGCGTACAATAAAGTCACCTGCGTCATTGCGCTTGATCTCAATCGTATCAGCAGTATCTTCCTCGTTAAGATTGAAGGTCTTAACACCTTCGATGGTAATAGGCTCCGGCTCCTCTTGATGCTCATCAAGCCAAGTGCCAACAAAGTTCATTAGCTCCTCACAACCCGTATGAGTGACGGCGGATATTGCAAAGAATTTAATTCCTTCATCTTCTGCAAGCTTCTCAAGTTTTGGAAGATTCTCAGCCGCTGAAGGAATATCGACTTTGTTCGCAATGAGTACTTGAGTGCGCTCTGAGAGCTTGGCACTGTACTTTTGAAGCTCAGCATTGATCTTGTGGAAATCCTCAACAGGATCGCGCCCTTCAATGCCGGCAGCATCAACGAGATGAAGGATTAACTTTGTGCGTTCAATGTGTCTCAAGAAGTCGTGACCGAGACCCACGCCATCGGCAGCACCTTCAATTAGACCTGGTATATCGGCAATGACGAAGCTCTTCTCGTAGTCAGTCTTAACAACGCCAAGCACAGGCGTCAAAGTAGTGAAGTGATAATCAGCAATCTCCGGCCGCGCGTCAGAGACAGCAGCAATCAAGCTTGACTTACCGACACTCGGATAGCCGACAAGCCCGACATCTGCAAGAAGTTTCAACTCAAGCAATAATTCTTTAGACTCACCAGGTTCACCGAACTCAGCAAAAGTTGGAGCACGACGCGCTGAGGATTTAAACTTGGCATTGCCACGTCCACCGCGACCGCCTCTTGCAATGACGGCACTTTGATCTACTTTGGTTAAATCAGCGAGGACTTCACCGGTGTTAGCGTCCTTGACAATCGTCCCAGGCGGCACCTTGATAAGACAAGGCTCTGCATTGCGACCAAATTGATTTTTAATGTCACCATTTTCGCCGTTGTCGCCTTTGAAGTTTCGCTTGTATCTAAAGTTCAGCAAGGTGTTGAGATTGCGATCAACGACAAAGACAATATCAGCACCTCTGCCGCCGTCGCCACCGTTGGGTCCACCCTTCGGCACATACTTTTCACGGCGGAATGAAGACTTACCATTTCCGCCGTCGCCCGCCTTGACGCTTATCTTAGTTCTATCAATGAATTGCATAACATCTCTCCTAACTTGCAAATTGTCATAATATCAGCAATTAAATCTTATGATTGTCACCCCACTCACAAAGACTATCAAGAATTGGAATGAGAGATTTACCGCGCTCCGTGAGAGAATATTCAACTTTGGGTGGAATTTGTGGGTATTCCTTACGATTAATCAATCCATCATTTTCCAATTCTTTGAGCGTTTGACTCAATGTTTTGTAAGAAATCGCTTCGATGTAACGCTTCATATCGTTAAAACGGACGATTTTAAACTCCATAAGCGTGTAGAGTATCGTCATTTTGTATTTTCCTTTAATCAGTGACAAAGTATAGTAAAATCCTGTATCTTTGAAATTTTCATTTGCAATGCAGCGGTTCATTATCTTCACTCTCCTAATAGTAAGTATATAACATAATTGTGCGTACTTGCCAAAAATAAAATATTTGCTATGATTGTATTGCGAATTGAAAAATTTGTCAAAGGAGAGTTTGATTTGAGCAAAAAAATTATAATTTTGAATGGCAGTCCGAGAGTTAAAGGAAATACTTCTGCACTTGTCAATGAATTTACTCGCGGAGCTGAGGAAGTTGGCTGCGAAGTTAAAATTTTTCAGCTTGACAAAATGAACATTCACGGCTGCAAAGGTTGTTTCGGTGGCGGAAAAAATATCGAAAGTCCCTGTGTCCAGAAAGATGATATGGACAAAATTTATCCGGTTTATCGTGAAGCTGACATTGTCGTTTTGGCGACGCCGCTTTATTATTGGAATTTCAGCGGACAACTTCGCACAACTTTTGACAGACTTTTTGCTGTTGCCGAATGTGATCCAAATTATCGAAATCCGAAAAAAGAATCTGTTTTGCTGATGGCTGCTGAAGGTTATGGATTTGATGACGCATTGCAATATTATCAAAATTTGATGAAACATCTCGGTTGGACTGAACTTGGTCACGTATTAGCTGGCGGAGTTATGAAAGTCGGCGACATCAAGGATCATAAAGAACTAAATCAGGCTTATGAACTTGGTAAAAAAGTTGACGGCAACAGTCTTTGAAGGACAATTTTTTCACATATCAGCAGATATTGTTATCTCGTAAGATATGTGATTAAATCTATAAAATACAGATTTTAAGGAGTGTTTTTGTATGAAAAATATTTCTATTAAAGATTATGAGGAAATCAGAAAAGTTGTCCAAATGTATATTGACGGTGGCAACAAAGGC
>JAFVEZ010000038.1 GCA_017475745.1 Selenomonadaceae bacterium | reverse complement strand
TTTCCCTCAAGGCGGTTTTTCTCTTCACGGCATGAGTAAAGTATTCGGCTGTCCTGGTATTGCCCTTGCAATGTATTACACTGCAAAGCCTGAGCGTCGCAAAAAGATAGCAGCTCTTGTTGTACCGGCAGCGGTGGTTGCTGTTGTTTGTGGTATCACTGAACCGCTTGAATTTACATTTTTATTCATAGCTCCTGCACTTTTTGCAGTTCATGCAGTTTTGGCGGCAACATTATCGGCAACAATGTATACTTTTGGAGTGACAGGCTACTTCGGCGGCGGTTTAATTGACTGCTTCTTTCAAAACTGGATTCCGCTTGGTGCGAATCATTCCGGCACTTACATTACACAGATTTTAATTGGTCTCTGCTTCACGGCAATTTACTTCTTCGTGTTCAGATTCTTGATACTTCACTTTGACTTCAAGACGCCCGGTCGCGGTGAAGATTCTAGCGGAGACAAATTATTTACTAAGGCTGATTATAAAGCTCGCGAAGGACAAAGCGGAGCAACTGCCAGCAGTACGGCAGCACCTTCCGGCGATGAGCGCGATATTAAGGCTGCATACTTCCTGCAAGACCTCGGCGGTAAGGACAATATTGTCGATGTCACCAACTGTGCAACTCGCTTGAGAGTTACAGTCAAAGATGACAGCATTATTGCAAGTCCGGCAACTTTCACTGAGCACGGTGCTCACGGTCTCGTTCATAATGGACGCGCAATTCAAGTTATCGTTGGCTTGAGTGTTCCGCAAGTTCGTGAAAGATTTGAAGCTCTTCTAAATGCTCCTGATACTAATGATAAGAAATAGGAACTCAAATAGGGACAAGGAGTAAGGAGCAAGTAAATAACGGAAAGCGTACTTGTCCCTTGACCCTAGACCCTTACCACTTAAATTTGGAGGTATCAAAATGCAAGATAAGAAATTTTCAGTAGTAGTTGCCGGCGGTGGCAGCACTTTCACACCTGGGATTGTGATGATGTTGCTTTCTCATCAAGACAGATTCCCACTTCGTAAGCTTAAACTCTACGATAATGATCCCGAACGCCAACAAATTATTGCAGATGCTATGGAAATTGTACTCAAAGAACGTGCGCCTGAGATTGAATTTGTCGCAACAACTGATCCAGAGACTGCTTTCAGTGATGTTGACTTCGTTATGGCTCATATTCGTGTCGGCAAGTATGCAATGAGAGAGCAAGACGAAAAAATTCCACTTAAATATGGCGTCTTAGGTCAAGAGACTTGCGGTCCCGGTGGAATTGCTTATGGCATGCGCTCAATCGGCGGTATCGTTGAGATTGTCAATTATATGGAGAAATATTCGCCTAATGCGTGGATTCTTAATTATTCCAATCCTGCAGCGATTGTTGCTGAAGCCACCCGCCGTCTCTGTCCAAATTCAAAAATCATCAACATCTGTGATATGCCGGTTGATATTGAAGAGAAAATGGCACAGATTGCCGGTTCTAAATCACTTCACGATTTAGAATTCAAATACTTTGGGCTCAATCATTTTGGCTGGTGGACAAGTATCAGAGACAAACAGGGCAATGATTTAATGCCGAAGATTAAAGAATACGTTTACAAGCATGGTTACAATATGAAGTATTTGAAGGGTGATGAAGGCGTTCAACATGTTGATCCGAGTTGGATTGTGACATTTGAGATGGTCAAGGAATTTGCGCCGATTGATCCGAATACTTTGCCGAATACGTATCTCAAGTATTACCTCTGTCAAGATGAGATTGTCAAACATTCTGATCCAAATCACACTCGCGCCAATGAAGTCATGGAAGGCCGTGAGAAGAAGGTATTTACTGAATGTCGCAGAATCAAGGAAGTCGGCAGCGCCAAAGATACCAACATTGAGGTTGACGCTCATGCCTCATTCATTGTTGATTTGGCAACAGCCATTGCCTTCAATACTAAAGCAAATATGTTGTTGATTGTCGAAAATAAAGGCGCAATTAAAAACTTTGATCCTACTGCAATGGTTGAGATTCCCTGTATCGTTGGCAATCAAGGACCGGAACCGCTTGTCGTCGGTGATATTCCACAATTTCAGAAGGGTTTAATGGAGCAGCAAGTATCTGTTGAGAAATTAGCAGTTGATGCTTGGATTGAACATTCTTACATTAAACTTTGGCAGGCAATAACGCTTTCAAAGACTGTACCGAGTGCTCGTGTTGCCAAGTTGATACTTGATGACTTAATCGAAGCAAATAAAGGTTACTGGCCGGAGCTTCACTAATTTACTATATGAACAATAAAAAAAGTCTCTCTGAATATAAAGCCTGGATATTGGATTTTGACGGTACTTTATATTATCAACTGCCTTTGCGAATTTGTATGGCTTTGATGATTCTGGCCTACTATATAATACGTCCATGGCGCATTTCGGAGATAATGTTAATTCAAAATTATAGGCAACTTCGCGAAGAGCTCTTTGCAGCTGATGAGAGAGATTTTAATAGACAGCAATTAACAAGAATCGCAACCAAATACAAATTATCGGTGAGTGAAGTAGAGAAATTGTTACACTTCTGGTTTTTTGAAAAGCCCTTGCCTATTATAAAAATATTCCAGAGAAAGAATTTGATTAGAAGTATCGTTCAGCACCAAAAGCAGGGAATTCAAATGATAGTGTATTCTGATTATCCGGTGAATGAAAAGATTGCTGCTGTTGATTTTACACCGGAGCACACATTTTATAGCGATGATGATTTAATTAAATGTATGAAACCCGATCCTGCCGGACTTAGGAATATTCTTAAATCGCTGAACTTGAAGGCTGATGAAGTTTTGTTCATTGGCGACCGCGATGATAGAGATGGATTATGCGCAGAGGCAGTCGGAGTGGATTATTTAAATATTAGAGATTTTTGAGACAAGCAACAGTAAATTTTTAAGAGGAGGTGCGCGGTGGCTTTCATAGAGAGAGGGTCGCCGCATTTTTATGAACAATCTTAAGTGGTGGCAAAAAACCGCAGTCTATCAAATTTACCCGAAAAGTTTTGCCGACACTACCGGCAGCGGCACAGGTGACCTTCAAGGCATAATCAACCACCTCGACTACATCAAAAGTCTTGGCATTGGTGCAATCTGGCTGACGCCGATCTATCCTTCACCGCAAGTTGACAACGGCTATGATATTTCCGACTACACCGCGATTGATCCACGCTATGGCACTATGGCAGACTTTGAGCGTCTTGTTGCTGAAGCAGATAAGTGCAATATCAAAATCATCATGGATTTGGTTTACAATCATTCATCTAATCAGCACAAGTGGTTCCTTGAATCCAAATCGAGCCGCAATAATCCAAAGTCCGATTGGTACATTTGGCGTGACTCCAAGCCCGATGGTAGTGCTCCTACTAATTGGCGCGGAATCTTTGGAGGCAGCGCCTGGACTTGGTGCGAGGAGAGGCAACAATACTATCTGCACACATTCGCAGTTGAGCAGCCGGACTTGAATTGGGAAAATCCTGAAGTTCGTCAAGCGCTCTACGACGCCGCCAACTTCTGGCTTGATAAGGGTGTCGGCGGGTTTAGAATTGACGCAATAGTTTATATCAAGAAGCCGAAGGAATTTGCCGACGGTGAACCTGACGCGAATGACGGCACCTTCAGCATACACACGGCTATTGCCAACACGCCCG
>JAFVEZ010000037.1 GCA_017475745.1 Selenomonadaceae bacterium | reverse complement strand
GTTAACACTCCGGATTGTGGCTCCGGCATGCGTGGGTTCGATCCCCACCAATCGCCCCACTCAGGGGTATAGCTCAATTGGTAGAGTAGTGGTCTCCAAAACCATTGGTTGAGGGTTCAAGTCCTTCTGCCCCTGCCAAATATTTGTAAATTATCAGTCGTCAGTTGTGGCGGCTGTTTTAACGTTAAGAAAAGCTCTGCATGTTGCATTGATTATGCATTTTGCAGAGCTTCTTAAATCAGTTTGTCATCACAAAATGAGTATCCGTAATTTGTTGAATAGTGCTGTTTTCGTAATTTACATCACTCGAATCATACACTACGAGTTGCCTTTGTCTTTCAATTTTAGGATTTGGATATGGAACGGCAGAAAGCAGGGATTTTGTATAAGGGTGAATTGGATTTGAGAAAATTTCTTTCGCCGTGCCTGTCTCAACTAACCAGCCTTTGTGCAAGACACCAATTCTATCAGAAATGTACTTGACCATACTCAAGTCATGGGCAATGAAGAGATAGGCGCAATTTGTTTCCTCTTGTATGTCTTTCATTAAATTAACCACTTGCGCTTGGATCGAGACATCAAGGGCGGAAATACATTCATCAGCAATTATCAATTTAGGATTCATTACAAGAGCACGTGCAATACCTATACGCTGTCGCTGACCACCAGAGAACTGCTGAGGGTACCTTTCAGCGTGCGCTGGTGAAAGCCCAACCTTTTGCAGTATACTGCTGATAATCTCGCTGCGTTCTTTTATATTTGAATAAAGTCTGTGAATATCAAGCCCTTCACCTATAATGTCACTGACTTTCTTGCGTGGATTCAAGCTGGACATAGGGTCTTGGAAAATCATCTGCATATTTTTTCGGAGCATTTGATGAGACTCTTTATCGAGGTTGCCAGAAATTTTTTTGTTATTGAAGATGATTTCTCCGTCAGTCGGATCGTAAAGGCGAATTATGCTGCGCCCAATAGTAGTCTTGCCGGAACCGGATTCACCGACAAGCCCGTAAGTCTCACCAGGATAAATTTCAAAAGACACGCCATTGACTGCCTTAACTGTGAAGTTTCGAGAGATTTGGAAATATTGGCGAAGATTTTTCACCTTCAACAAAGGATTATTCATTGTTAAAACGCGCCGCCTTTCTAGATCGTTCCAATCTCAACTTCAATTCCTGGGGTAATTCAATTTTAGGAGCGTCAGGGTGTAAAAGCCAGGTTGCGGCATAATGAGTATCTGAAACTTTAAACATTGGTGGCTCTGCCTTTTCGTCAATCTTCATTGCAAATTTATTCCTCGCAGCGAAAGCATCGCCCTTTGGTTCGTGCAGAAGATTTGGTGGACTGCCTGGTATTGAATAAAGCCTATCATCATCAGTTTCTAAGTCAGGCATCGCAGAGAGCAAACCCCAAGTATAAGGGTGACGCGGATCGTAGAAAATCTCATCAACCGTGCCGTATTCGATAATCTTGCCGGCGTACATCACATTAACATAATCTGCGACCTTAGCAACTACACCCAAATCATGAGTAATGTAAATGACGGATAAACCCATCTTTGATTGAATGTCCTTTATCAAGTCCAATATTCTTGCCTGTATAGTCACGTCAAGCGCAGTTGTAGGTTCATCACAGATTAAAATCTTTGGCTCACAGGCAAGTGCAATCGCAATAACAATACGCTGTCTCATTCCACCAGAAAGCTGATGAGGATAGTTTTTAAATCGCTTTTCTGCGTCAATGATGCCAACAAGATTTAACAATTCAATAGCTTTGTCACGTGCTTCAGATTTGGAAATCTTCTTATGCAGAAACATGCCTTCCATGATTTGGTCGCCAATCTGCATTGTTGGATCTAAACTCGTCATTGGGTCTTGAAACACCATCGCTATTTGTTGGCCGTTAATTCTCTGTCGCAGTTCTTTTTTAGTCAAAGTCAGCAGATCAATAGTCTCATTGCTTTCGTAATGGTAAATAATACTACCACTATTGATAACACTGTTATCATCTAAAAGACCAGTAACTGCCTTCATCGTGACTGATTTACCGGAGCCGGACTCACCGACAATGGCAATGGTTTTGCCAAGCGGTAAGTCGACATTGATGCCGAGAATAGCATGAATATTGCCGGCATTCGTACGGAAGGTGATGTCAAGATTCCTTATCGAGAGAATGATTTTTTCCATGGCACTCTCCTACATGTCTTCCAATTTCGGAGACAGAGCTTCACGAAAACCGTCGCCGATCAAGTTAAATCCAAGCATAAGTATTGCCAATACTAATATTGGCGGCAAGATTTGATAAGGTAGGATTGTGATATTATTGAATCCAGATTCAATCAGTGAACCGATTGAACATTGAGGTAGAACGATACCGACGCCGACAAAGCTCAAGAAGGCTTCTGTAAAGATTGCGACAGGTATTGAAAACATGACTTGAGTTATCACAGGTCCGATAGTATTGGGTAAAATTTGCTTAAAGATGATGTGCAACTTGCCTGCGCCGAGTGTTCTACTTGCAAGGACGTATTCACGCTCTTTAAGTTTTAAACACTCTGCACGCGCGATTTTACTCATTCCAATCCACTCAGTTATCAACAATGAAGCGATAACAAGTCCAATACCTTTATCCATGAAGATTGCCAAAATAGAGATAATGACGAGAGTTGGTATACTACCGATAATTTCAATAAATCTTTGCATAACGTTATCAATAAGTCCGCCGAAGAAGCCTGAGAACAGACCGTAGCTCATTCCAATGAGCATGTCAATAAAAATCGCCACAAAGGCAATTATCAAAGAAACACGCGCCCCCTGCCAGGTCCTCGTCCAAAGATCGCGGCCCATATCGTCAGTGCCGAAGATAAAAGTCTTGTCGGCAAAGAGTCCTTGACCTTCGCCAGCAAGTTGGGGCGCCAAGCTCTTAGCAACTATCTGCTTGCCGTTCGTATCGGTCACGGATATGATGTCTTGATAGCTGTATGAACTCACAATCGGAGCGAAAACGGCAAATAAAACTATGACACCGACAAGCAGCAAACCCGTCATTGCAAAGCGGTTGCGAATGAAGTGAATGGCAACACCCTTCCAATAACCTTGTGAAGCAAAATTTAAATCGACGTTTATATCTCGTCCAGAAATAAAATCAAAGTCGCCTTGTTGCGGCGTGTAGGTCTTCATACTCAATTCTCCTTCGCCGCCAATCTTATGCGTGGGTCGATTATTCCATATAGAATGTCAAGTATCAGCATTGCGCCAATGTACAATGCGGAAAACACTATTCCAAGTGCTAAAACGTAATTATAATCTATACCTTCACCGGCAATGGCATCGACCATCAGCTTGCCGACGCCATTGATCCCATAAATTTTTTCGATTACCATTGCACCCGTCAATAAATCAACTACCAAAGGCGCAATGACGGTCACAACAGGGATTAACGCATTTCTCAAGACGTGTGTCCGCATAAGTTGGAAGCCATAAATGCCTTTTGACTCCGCCAACTTGACGTAATCACTATTCATAACTTCAACCATTTCATTTCGAGTGAAGCGCGCTATCACTGACACTGACAGCAAACTCAACGACAATGAAGGCATTATCGACGAGAATATAAACTGTGAAGGATCGAAGAAGTACGGAAAGAATGGTATCTTGTACGAGAAGAAATATTGTAGGAAGATCATAAATACATAAGATGGTATGCAGACTCCAAGTATTGAAAGAACCGTGCAGAAGCCGTCAAGAAACTTTCCGCGGTGAAGAGCGGCAGTGATTCCAATAAAAAGTCCTGCCGCTGTTCCAAAGAAAATAGCCAGCACACCGATCTTGAAGGAATTTTCCAGACAGGTCAAAAGTATAGGTTTAATCGGTGCGCCGTTGTAAAGTGAAGTGCCATTTCCGAAACTACCGCTCAAGAGAATTGACATGTAGTCGGCAAACTGAACCAAAATTGGATTGTCGAGTCCCAATTCGGCGCGTTTTTGCAAGATCATCTCCGCGCTCATTCGCTCAACCGGAAACGGATTACCTGGCATTATCCTAATCAGAACGAACAGCACGAAGATTATTAGAAATAGCGTCAAAATTGACATCAAAATTCTTTTAGTTATGTATTTCGCCATATTATTTGACCGCTGCGGATTTAAATACTCGATTGACTCCAGCGGAATGGAAATCAATGCCGCTGACGTTGTTTGAAATCAGCATTGCATTTGAACCGGTGTAAAGCGGCGCAATTACTGCGTTCTCAAGAAGAATTTTTTCAGCATTGTACATAGCATTCCAGCGGGCATCATAATCGGCAGCAAGAGCACCGGTCGTGCAATCGGCAATGATTCTATCATAGTCAGCATTGCTCCAGTGTTCGGCGATGACGCAGCCTTCAGTCGTCCACAGGGTGAGGAAAGTCATTGGATCGTCATAATCTGGCGTCCAGTTTGTAACCGCAATATCATAGCTGTTCTTGGTGAGACGATCCAAGTATTCAGCTTTAGGCATTGGCTGAAGATTGAGGGTAACGCCGGGTAAATTCTCTTCAACTTGTGATTTGATAGCTTGAACGACCTTCACAACCGTGTCGCCACCGTCATTGGCATAAATTACATAAAATTGGAAGTTATCCTTGCCAAGTTCCTTCTTTGCCTTATCGAGATATTCACGAGCTTTATCCACATTGAAGCTGACATAATCTGCAAACTGTTTCTGATCTTCGGCAAAGTATTTGCCGGTCTTTACATTGGGTGCAAAGTGGCGCGGTATAGCCGTATATGTCGCTTGTGAGCCGTCCATCACGTAGTTGTCAACCAGAGATTCACGATCAATGGCATTGGAAATAGCAAGGCGAAGGTTGGCATTAGCAAGTGCACCGGCGTGATTGTTCTTTGGGTCTTGATTGAAGGAAATATACTGCAGCAAGCCAGTAGGGACTATCTGGAGATTTTGTGACAACTCGGCATTTTGTTTGACGTGCTCAACTTGGTTGCCGCTGATTTCGACAACATTCAAGCTGCCATTTTTGAAAGCAGTCAGAGCATTGTCGGAAGAGGAGACTACTTGATATTGTAAGTCATTCACTGAAACTTTAGCAGCATTCCAGTAGGAATCATTCTTTTTGAGTTGAATATTGGCAGCTCCGGGTACATAACTTGAAAGAGAAAATGCACCATTAGCCAGGAAGGTCTCAGGGCTGGTGCCGTAAGTGCCATTTTCAAGAGCACTGTAGAACTTTTCGTTGATTGGATAGAAGGTCGGGAAACTCATTAATGACGGAAAGAATGGAACAGGCGCATCTAGCTCGACTATGAGAGTCTTGCTATCAGGTGCAGAGACACCCAATATGGAAGGATCGGCACCTTTGATAACGTCGTCGGCATTTTTCACGCAGGCAACGGTTGAGCCGAATATATAGGCATACTCCTCAGCTTTTTGGCAATGACGGCGCCAAGCAAAGACGAAATCCTCCGCAGTTACATCGTCGCCGTTAGTCCACTTTGCATCACGCAGGTGGAAGGTGTAAGTCTTGCCGTCCTCTGAGACATCAAAACTTTCAGCAATAGCAGGAATTGGTTTACCGTTTGAGTCTAGTTGCATTAAACCGTCAATGCAGTTAGAGATCATCTCAAAAGAAGCAACATCGGTTGCTTGTGCAGTATCTAGGGACACTATATTCGATCCAAGCATCACTTTTAATTTATCGTCGGAAGAATCACTTCCGCAAGCAGTCGTTAATAACATCAAAGTAAAGAATATCAAAACTAATATCTTCTTCATCACAAGCGCAAGAAACTCGCGTTCATAATACCCATTTAACAAGGCAATTTACAGAAAGCGAAGATTGCGCTTTCACCTCCCCCATATAATCTAAATTTATTCTGAAAACATAGATATATTATAGGAAAATGTGATTTTTGTCAATGAAAAATTAGTAATTATTAATAGTGGTAGTTGTGGTGGTCATTGTTCATGCAAAAATTATCATTGACAATATCATCTAAAAATTATAAAATATAAGTGCTTTTAATAACATTATTAATGAAGAGAAAGAGTAAAAAAGTTTATGGAAAAGATTGGAATATTGGCAGGTGCTGGAAGGCTGCCTGTTGAATGTGCAAGAGCTGCAAAAAAATTAGGCTATGAGGTTTATGCAGTTGGTTTGTTGCCAGTAACTGATCCTCAGATAGCTGAGTTTTCGGCAGATTTTCAAAGCATAAGTGTCGGTCAGCTTGATGCAATCTTGAATTATCTTAAATCTAAAGATTTGCACAAGATCACAATGATAGGCAAGGTTACAAAAGAGTTGTTGTTTACCGGTGCCGTAATACCTGATGCAAGAATGTTGCAGCTTATTATGTCGTTGCCAAATAGAAGCGATGATACAATAATGATGGCTTTTGTAAATGAACTCGCCAAGGAAGGTATGGAAACTTTCGATCAGACAGCGCTAATTAGAAGATTGATGCCACATCGTGGAACAATTACCAAGCGTGAACCTACACCAGAAGAACGTGCTGACATGGAATTTGGTCTTATGATAGCCAAAGAGCTTGGACGCCTTGACATAGGGCAGACAGTAGTAGTCAAAAGTCGTGCAGTCATGGCACTTGAAGCTATTGAAGGTACAGATGCCTGTATTCTTCGAGGTGGTCAGCTTGCCAATGGTGGTGCAGTCGTTGCAAAAGTTTCCAAACCCAATCAGGATAATCGCTTTGATGTTCCAACTGTTGGCTATCATACCATTGAGGTTATGGCCGAAGCTGGAGCGACAGCGTTAGCGATTGAAGCTGATAAAACCTTATTGGTTGATCGTGAAAATACAGTCACATTTGCTGAAGATAAAGGTATTGCTATAGTAGCATGGTGATTTATTCGTGGTGATTATCACCGTAAAGTGCACTGAAAGCCCTAGACTTTAGCCTTGGGAGCTGTCAGGAAATACCTGTCATCAACAGAGCTTGTACATATATGGCGCATTCTAAGCGCTTTTTTTGTATTTCGCAACCGATCTCGTAGGGTTCCCTTATATCGTTGTGGAAGAGATCAGCATTGGCGTGACAACCGCCGCTGCAGAAGAACCTTGCCCAACATTCGCGACACTTGGGCTTATTGAGGACATGAGACTGACGAAAATACTCACTCCAACCTTGAGGATCATCAACACCGCTAAAGACACTACCGAGCTTATATTTGTCACGTCCGACGAATTGATGACAAGGATATAAATCACCATTGACATCAACAGCGAAGTACTCGTGACCGGCACCGCAACCACTCAATCTCTTGGCAACACAGGGACCATTTGACAAATCCATGTTGAAGTGAAAGAAGAAGAAACCTTTGCCTTCACGCTGTCTTTTGAGATAAGCCGCAGTCAATCTGTCGTACTCTTCATTGATACGTGGCAGATCAGTCTCAGTGAAGCCAAGTGGCGAGTCTTTCAACACAACAGGTTCAACACTCAATATATCAAAGCCCTTGTCATTGAGATCAAGAACATCAGCAGTGAAGTCAAGGTTATTCTTAGTATAAGTGCCGCGAAGATAGTAGTTCTCACCTTTGCGAGTATCAACCAATCTCTTGAAGTTCTTCAGCGCTCTATCATAGCTGCCGTGACCCGTCGAATCTGGTCTCATGGCGTCGTGAACTTCCTTGCGTCCGTCCAAACTCAACACCAAAGATATATTATTGTCGTTAAGCCACTTAATCGTATCGTCATTGAGAAGCATACCATTGGTCGTCAATGTCAGTTTGAATACTTTGTCAGTCTCAAGCTCACGTTGGCGAACATATGCGGTTACAGCTTTGACTACTTTGAAGTTGATGAGTGGCTCACCACCGAAGAAGTCAATCTCACAGTGACGGCGGTTCCTTGAGTTCTCAATAATGAAGTCAACGGCGCGGCGTCCAACTTCCTCACTCATAACTGCACGCTTATTACCATAGCTGCCGCCGTCACCAAAGCAGTATTTACAACGTAGATTGCAATCTTGAGCAACCATCAAGCAGAGTGACTTGACTATACCTTTTTGAGCAAAGGTTGGCGGCACATCAATATTGGGCGCAAACAGATAACCAGAATCAATAAGTTCATGAAGTTCTTCGAGAGCTTCAGAGAGTTCAGAGGAATCATAACGATACCTAAATTTGTCGATGACCTCGGCATCATTGGTGCCGTCAAAGATATCCATAATGTTGAATATCATCTCATCAATGAGGTGAACAGCACCACTGTTGATGTCCAGCAGGATATAATCGTTGCCCTGTTTGAATTTGTGTATAGCGTTCATTGTTACTCCTTATAGTTAAGAGTGAAGAGGGCTTCTGCTTGACGCACTCTTCACTCTGGTCTCTTCAATTATTAATGTAAACGATTGATGTGAAATTTACCGACGGTCACTTCGCGGCGATGGCAATGAGGACACTCATTCTCGATGATTCCAGTATAGCCGCATATTGGGTCGCGGTCGACAGGGTGATTTATGCTAAAGTAACCCATATTGGCGTCATGCATTGCCCTAATGACTGCTTCAAATGCCGTAGGATTCTTGGCAGGGTCACCATCAATCTCGATATAGGCAATGTGTCCGGCATTGCAGAGAGCGTGATATGGAGCTTCAATTTCAATCTTCTTCATGACGCTCATCTTGTAGTAGACCGGCACATGATTGGAATTAGTCATATAGTTGCGGTCGGTGACACCTTTGATTCTACCGTATTTCTTGCGATTGGAGCGCTGGAACTGACCGGCAGTTGACTCAGCAGGTGTGGCAAAGGTAGTCCAATTCTTATGCTCTTCGGCTGTGAATTTGTCCGTTCTCTCGCGGAGATGTCCAACTATCTTCAAGCCGAGTTCTTGTGCTTCCTCACTTTGACCGTGGTGTTTACCTATCAAGGCAACCAGACACTCAGCAAGACCACAGAAGCCGATTGAGAGTGAAGCATGTTTTAAGACCTCACGAATACCGTCAGTCAACTTTAATTTGTCGCTACCCATCCATACGCCTTGTCCCATCAGGAATGGATAGTTGTAAACGTGCTTGTCTTCAATAGTTTTAAGACGGAAGAGCAGATAATCGTGACTTATTTGTATATATTTATCAAACAGCTCAAAGAATACATCAACATCACCTTTAGCTTCAAGTGCCAGCTTCGGCAGATTGATCGTAACAAATGAGAAATTACCTCTTGAGCCTGATTCCTCTGGACCGTTGACATTACTCATAACCCTTGTACGGCAACCCATTGTGGCAACGCAACTATTATAGTCACCTGGCTTGTAGTACTGCAGATTGTAAGGCGCATCTATATTGACGAAGTTTGGAAACAGTCTCTTTGCACTCACACGGCAAGCCTGTTGAAATAGATCGTAATTCGGATCGTTGAAGTCGTAATTGACACCGCTTTTGAGTTGGAAGACCGAAATCGGGAAGATAGGCGTCTCACCGTTTCCAAGGCCTGCTTCAGTCGCATTTAATACCTCACGAATTGCAAGACGACCCTCTGGTGAAGTATCCATACCGTAATTGATTGAGCTGAAAGGCACCTGTGCACCTGCCCTAGAATGAAGAGTGTTGAAGTTGTGAATCAATGCTTCCATAGCCTGGTGAGTCTCTTCTTCAACATCGCGACAAGCTTCACTGTAAACCGCTTTGGCTAACTTCTCATCGAAGCCCAAAACCTCAGATAAATGAGCAACCGCGGCAGGATTTTCGTTTTCGGCATATCTGCAAATCTCAAAGTCAATCTCATCAACATTAACTTCGTCGACACCACAATAGAATGAAGCACGCTTAATTTCAGAGAGAACTGACTTTTTGAAGGATTTGCGGACACCCTCAGCCATTGCATAGTCGAAGGCATTGATTGACTGCCCGCCGAACATGTCATTCTGATTACTCTGAATTGCAATACAGGCAAGTGAAGCATAAGAGCGAATGGAATTAGGCTCACGCAAGAAGCCATGACCTGTCGAAAAACCGCCGTGGAAGAGTTTTAATAGATCAATTTGGCAGCAGTTGAAGGTTATCAATGAGAAGTCCTTATCGTGAATGTGAATATAGTTTTCGTGATCTGCAATGGCAAATTCTTCCGGCAAGACGTAGTTGTCAACGAAATGTTTTGCGCCTTCTGCACCAAGCTTGAGCATGATACCCATTGATGCGTCGGTGTTAATGTTAGCATTATCACGCTTGAGATCTACGCTCTTAGAATCGACAAAGAAGATATCGCGATAAGTGTCCATCAAGCGCTTCTGAGCTTCACGACGACGGGCGTGCTTCTCACGATAGACAATATATTGTTTAGCTACATCAAAAAAACCATGTGCCATAAGACTCTTCTCCACAACGTCCTGGATCTCTTCAACGCCGATACTGTCCCGATCAGAGATGGCAAATTCAATGGCGCCGGTCACAGCGTCGATGTCCGAAGCCTGCAGGCGGTCTTTTGGCGTAGTGGCATCTCGGTTGGCTCCGGCTATGGCATTAAATATTTTGTTTCTGTCATAAATAACCGTCGTTCCCGACCTTTTAGTCACCGTCTTAAGCTTCATTTCAATTACTCCGTTTCTTTAAACTTTTGGTTGAAGATGTCGTCTGCCTTCATTGTAACAAGCGGTTTAACGAAGGTAGCTGCCCTCAACCGACTAAAATCTTGCAATCAGTTTAGCAAAGCAGGCAAATTATAACAAGTACGAAATATCCTGTTGTCATATGTAAATCAGCAAAACTACAAGCAAACAAAAGTAAAAACGCAATATTTGACGTTATTACCTCAAAAATTGCGTTGACAAATCGGTTTTTGGCGAATTATCGGCTAAAATCGACCTTAATCGGATTTTTTAATTGGATATTTTGCTCGACTTCGTTGTATTTTGTCATCGAAACTAAATCTAAATCACTTTCAACTAAATTCAGCCTTTGAAGTGCTGTACCCAAAAATGCTTATATCGAGTATTCTTGTCGTAAACGTAACCTATACCGAGATATTTATACTTCTTATTCAAAATATTAGCTCTGTGTCCCGGAGAGTCCATCCACTGCTGCATAACCATTTCGCAAGAAGTTTGACCGGCCGCTATATTCTCACCAACGATTTTGTAATCTATGCCGTAGAAGGTGCTGTTGAAGGGCAAGCCGTTGGGTCTAGTATGTGAAAATACCTTTTTGATCTCTCGGGCGCGAATAGCGGCGGGTCTGAAGAGTTCTTTTGACAATTTCAAAGGTTTACAACCAGCTTTGGCACGCTCAATGTTGACTAATTTTAAAATCTCTACTGCTGCCTCGTCGCGTGTGATTGCTGACACAGTTGCTGTTGTTGATGTTAAAAAAATAGACGCCATCAAGACGGCTATTGCAAATTGTTTGAACAAATATCTCATTTGCTTTTATCACCTTACCAAATAGTTTGATTGCTTCTGATGATTTTATTGTAAAGTATTCATTGATATTTGTCAACCGATTTTCATTTAGTCAGATTGGGTGTCTTTTTAAAGAGGAAGTTTGTGCCATCATAGTCTATTTGTACAATATCATTCTCTCTGATGTCACCGGAGATAATCAGTTTGGAAAGGGAAGTTTCAACGGTGTGTGTCAGGAAACGGCGCAGAGGTCGCGCTCCGAAGTTTGGATCAAAACCTTGATTTGCAAGAGCTTCAATGGCTCCATCTGTCCAAATAAGTTTTATCTTGATTTGCTTATCGAGACGCGCGCTCAAATTCTTCAGCAGAATATCAGCAATCTCTTTGACTTGCTCCTTCGCCAAGCTCTTGAATACAATGATGTCGTCAATGCGATTGAGAAACTCTGGACGGAACTGCGCTTTGAGCATATCCTTAATGACGTTTTCGGCTTCGGCGAAGTCTTTGTTGGTAATGAAACCTATCTTCGCGCGTTGCAATATCTCCTGCGATCCAAGATTGCTAGTCATTATGATGACAGTATTCTTGAAATTGACAACGCGACCTTTGCCGTCAGTCAAACGCCCATCGTCAAGGATTTGCAATAAAACATTAAAGATATCGCGGTTGGCTTTCTCAATCTCATCAAGGAGAATCACGCAGTAAGGTCTACGTCTAACGGCTTCGGTGAGCTGTCCACCTTCATCGTAACCAACATAACCCGGAGGCGCTCCGATCAAACGCGCTACCGTGTGTTTCTCCATATACTCACTCATATCAATGCGAATCATAGAGCGCTCATCATCAAAGAGAGCTTCAGCAAGAGCCTTGGCCAGTTCGGTCTTGCCGACGCCTGTAGGTCCAAGGAAGATAAACGATCCTATAGGGCGATTTGGATCTTTAATACCAGCACGCGCACGGAGAATAGCTTCACTGACAGCAGTGACGGCTTCGTCTTGACCGACAACTCGTTCATGTAATGTATCTTCAAGATGTAAGAGCTTCTCACGCTCACCTGTCAACATCTTGGAAACTGGTATACCCGTCCAACGACTGACAACGCGGGCAATATCTTCTTCGCCGACTTCTTCTTTTAGGAGCTTCTCACCTTTGGACTGCTTGGCAATCTCCGCTTCAATGGATTTAAGTTTGCTCTGGAGTTCCGGCAGCTTGCCATACTTCAACTCTGACAGCTTACTGAGGTCATAGGCACGCTCCGCCGCCGCCATTTGATTGTTGATCTCGTCGATCTCTTTCTTGACCTCGCGAACTCTTATAATCGACTGCTTCTCGTCCTCCCACTTCTCGCGGAGGTTGCGTTCTTCTTCTTGAAGTTTGGTCTTCTCCTCGGCTATTCTCTGCAACTTCTCAACGGAAGCTTCGTCAGTCTCTTTCTTGAGAGCTTGCTCTTCAATCTCTAACTGCATAATCTTGCGACGAATCTCATCAATCGGCGCAGGTAGTGACTCAATCTCAGTCCTCAACTTCGCTGCTGCTTCATCAACCAAGTCAATCGCCTTATCTGGCAGGAATCTGTCAGAGATGTAGCGATCTGACAAGGTCGCTGCACTTACCAGCGCTGCATCGCGAATCCTTACACCGTGATGGACTTCGTAGCGCTCCTTGAGACCACGCAAAATTGATATAGTGTCTTCAACCGTTGGCTCACCGACCATAACCGGCTGGAAGCGGCGCTCAAGGGCAGTATCCTTCTCAATATATTTACGGTACTCATTGAGAGTCGTAGCACCAATGCAGCGCAGCTCACCGCGTGCCAACATAGGCTTCAAGATGTTTCCTGCGTCCATTGCGCCCTCAGCGGCACCAGCACCAACGACCGTGTGGACTTCATCAATGAAGAGCAATATCTGACCTTCACTCTTTGCAATCTCATTGAGGACTGATTTGAGACGCTCTTCAAATTCACCGCGGAACTTGGCGCCAGCGACTAGACTGCCCATATCTAGTGCATACAATACCTTATGCTTGAGCGACTCAGGCACATCACCGGCGACAATGCGGCGTGCCAAACCTTCAACGATGGCCGTCTTGCCAACACCAGGCTCACCAATCAGTACCGGATTGTTCTTGGTACGACGTGAAAGTATCTCAATCGTCCTACGAATCTCCTCATCACGCCCGATAACTGGATCGAGTTTGCCAGTTCGTGCAGCATTAGTGAGGTCTCTACCGTACTTGGCAAGTGCTTGATAATTTTCCTCTGGATTATCGCTGTTGACATTCTGCTTACGATTCTGTTTTATCGAGTTTTGGATATTGTCCTTAGTGAGTTTGAACTCTTGACAGATTGATTGCACCTCATTACTACCATCAACAGCAAGTGCCAGCAATAGGTGTTCGGTGCTAATGTAGTCGTCCTTCATGGAAGCTGCATATCCGTTAGCCTTACCGATAACACGCGCCATATCAACGCCCATAGTTAGGCGTTCTTGTCCTTTGACGCTTGGCATTTTGTTGAGTTCCTTTTCGAGACGGACTTTGAGCATTGGTAGGTCCGTCTTGCAATCGTCAAAAATAGTAGCAAGTAAACCTTCAGGCTCTTTTGATAGTACCGACATTAAATGCAGTGAGTTCCATTCTTGATGATATTTCATTGCTGCGAGTTGCTGCGCTGCTTGAATTGCTGCGCCTGCCTTTGCGGTATATTTTTCTCCTGCCATATATATCACTCCAATCAAGATGTCAAATTAATTTCGTTAAGTGACGGTTTCCTGCCGTCAAATGTATATTAACACAAAAAAGTCAAAAAGTCAAATGCTTGTTAAAAAATTCTTTGTCTAATTTAAAAAAGGTTACAATTACACTGATGATACAGATGAAAGATAATTTAAAAATGCAGATAGCATGGACTCAAAATTTGATATTTTAAATGTACAATATTTTTTAAAATTTTTTGTAAATTCACTTGACAAAAGTGATTGCATATGCTATATTTTATATATCCTAGTTTAGGGAGTGATGTCTATTGAAACAGGGTGAAGCAAGTCTTTGAGACGATCGAAATGTTTCTTTTGAAGTTAAAATAGTCCACGGAGATGTTAAAGCATGTCGAAATAGATTGCTTGCAGTGCAGGCTTGACCGATAGGGGTCGCTTGGCTGGGTCATGTGGTATGATTGGCATTACTCGGTCGTCTAGGAAAGAGGTTTTAATGTGTTTTTAGATCCAAAGTGAAAGCCGTTGTACTTTGAAAGTGCAGCGGCTTTTGTGATATTTAGTATTTCAGATTTATCATTAAGTATGATATTAAGTGAAATCTTGGAGGTGTAATTGATAATGAAGATAGATTATCACATGCATTTTGAATATGGTGATTATGACGAAAAATGGGTACAAGGTTTCTTTGATGCTGCAGAGCGTCGCGGTCTTGATGAGATTGGAATAACTGAACACTCGCACACTTTCCCAGAGTTTCAACAACTCTATTATGATGATTTAATTTTAGACGACTCCTTTGTCGGTACATTCCAGCAGAAGTGGCTCAAGAAGAACAAATTCAAGCACACTCTTAATGATTATTTTAACTTTATGACCAAACTCAAGAAAAATCACAACGTTAAGACTGGAATTGAAGTCTGTAACTTCCAGGATCAATCTGCCGTCAAGAAGATTCTTGCTGCTTATAACTTCGACTATATAATCGGATCAGTTCATTTCTTGCGCGGTTGGGCTTATGATTCTTCAGAGATTAAATCTGAGTGGAATAATCACGATCTCTATGAGATTTACGAATGGTATACTCAAGAAGTCGAAAAACTTGCTGCCGCTAAACTCTACGATGTACTTGGCCATCCGTTTAATATTCGTCTTTTCAAAAACATACCTGAATTTGATGTAACTGAATACCTTGAGAGAGTAGCCAAGGCACTAAAAGCATCAAATATGGCGATTGATGTCAATACCGGCACACGTTATCGCTATCCAATCGAGGAGATATCACCTTATCCTGAATTTATGAAGATCGCTGCCAAATACGAACTTCCAATAATAATCTCTTCCGACGCTCACAAACCTGAAGATTGTGGCAGTTTCTGTGATGAAGCGATCAACTACGTTAAAAGTTTCGGTTATTCCAAAATGCTTACTTTTAACAATCGCCAAGGTAAATTAGTTGATATAGGATAACAAGTGGAATTAATAGAGGTGAGATTGTTGATACATTTGAAAGATGTTACCAAAATTTACCCAAGCAAGGTGGTTGCCTTGGAGAATGCAACCATAGATATTAATAAAGGCGAGTTCGTCTTCCTCGTTGGGCAGAGCGGCGCCGGCAAGTCAACTTTCATTAAGTTACTTTTGCGTGAGGAACTGCCGACATCAGGCGAAATAACCGTCAATGGAAGAGATGTCGTCAAAATGAAATCCAGCGAAGTTCCCTATCTGCGCCGCGAATTAGGTGTTATATTTCAAGATTACCGACTGCTTCCGGATAAGACTGTATATGAGAATATCGCCTTCGCAATGCAAGTCATTGAGGCACCAAGAAAGCTAATGCAGCGCACGGTCAATTCAGTACTTGATGTTGTCGGTCTCAGAGAGAAGTATAAGAACTTTCCAGGAGAACTCAGCGGCGGCGAACAGCAGAGAGTCGCCATTGCTAGAGCTATCGTCAATGATCCTGCCATTGTCATTGCTGATGAGCCAACCGGCAACCTCGATCCTGAGACTAGTTGGGACATCATGGACATATTCCAGCGAATTAATGCTGTCGGCACGACCATTGTCATGGCAACACACGACAAGGCAATAGTTGACGCCATGCAGAGACGTGTCATTGCCATTGAAAACGGACACATCACCAGAGACGAAGCCCGCGGCACTTACTGACGATCTGTCATCACCGTATGAAATAATTACAAAGATATTGATAGTCAACTATATATTGAAAAGTAAGCTTCGTTATGGTAAAATTTCTCTGGAGATAAACTATCAGATAAATACTTGACAAAAGTCATTAAATAATGGAGGTGAAGACGCATCTTTTAATAAGGTTGCGTTGAAAATGAAAAGGTTATTTGTATTGATTCTGTCCATGATGACAATGATGTTGTTCACAGCTTGCGGTGAGACTCCCGACAACTCAAAATCCGATTCAAGCAAAAAGGTTGAGCAACAGACTGTTCCTGCAAAGTCTGACAGTAAAATCTTGGTTGCCTACTTCTCACGTGCTGGTGAAAACTATCAAGTTGGTGTGATCGAGAAGGGCAATACTCGTATAGTGGCAGAGATGATTGCTGAGACGACAGGTGCCGATATGTTCGAGATAAAGACCGTTAAACCTTATCCTGAGAGTTATCAAGAATGTACTGAACTAGCAAAGCAGGAACTCGCTGACGATATTCGCCCTGAGATTGTCGGTAAGGTTGAGGATATGAGTAAATATGACACTATCTTCCTGGGTTATCCGATTTGGTGGAGTGACTTTCCTATGGCTGTCTATACGTTCCTTGAGAGCTATGACTTCAGTGGCAAGACTATTATTCCATTCTGCACCTCTGCTGGCGACTATATGACCGGTAAAGAAGTCAATATTCCTAAGTTCGCTAAGGGTGCAACCATTCGCGAAGGTCTTGGTCTTCAAGGTAAGCGCTGCCAGGAAGAACCCGAAGCAGTACGTCAAGATGTCAAGAAGTGGCTTGGCAACTTGGGATTTTGATGAGGTAGTACGTGATGAGTAAGTCAATCAAACTTGTAGCGACGGATATGGACGGCACTTTCTTGCATAGCGACAACACTTATGATGTGCTACGTTTCAAGAGGATACTGTCGAAGATGGAAGCGGCTGGTTGTAATTTTGTCGTGGCGAGTGGCAATCAATATTATCAGCTTCGTGACTTCTTTGAGGATTATTACGACAAACTCTCATTCGTTGCGGAGAACGGCGCCTTTGTCAAGGATCATTCCGATTTAGTATTTGTTGCCGATGTTCCAAGGGAAACTGTCGATTTCGTCATTGATATTTGCAGCGAATATCCTGAGATTAACAACTTCCTCTGCGGTGCAGAGAGTGCCTACGCTCAACGTGGCAGTATGTCACAAGAAGCATTTGATCTTATGGGCATTTACTATCACCGTCTCGAATGGGTTGATAACCTCAAGAAGGTTGACGACCGTTTTTTGAAGTTTGCCCAGTTCGTTCCAGAAGAGAAGACTGACTTCTACTATGGTCTACTTCGTGAGAAGCTCAACGGTATGTTGATTCCTGTAACGAGTGGACACGGCGCGATTGATTTAATAATTCAAGGTTGTCACAAGGCTTCCGGTATCAAGAGACTTGTTGAACGCTGGAACTTGACACCCGATCAGTGTGTGGCATTTGGTGACGGTGGCAATGACATTGAAATGTTAGAGTTTTGCGGCTTGAGCTATGCTGTTGACAATGCACCGCAAAATGTCAAAGACGCTGCAAAGTACACCTGTCCTTCAAATGAAGCTGACGGCGTGTTGACAACCTTGGAAGAACTGTTTGGTTGAGGAGCTTGATTATGAAACTCATATCAAAGATGACACACGGTCTCCGCGGTGAGATAGATATTCCTGGTGACAAGTCCATATCACATCGCAGTATTATGCTTTCAAGTCTCGGAAACACGCCTGTTGAAGTTACAAACTTCCTCAAAGGCGCGGATTGTCTGTCAACTATTGCCTGTATGCGTGCCATGGGCGTTGATATTGAGGAGCATGAGACGCGCATATTAGTAATTGGCAGAGGTCTCCACGGTCTCAAAGAACCTAATGATGTACTTGATGCTGGCAACTCCGGCACAACATTGAGACTGCTTCTTGGTTTGCTGTCACCGCAGAAGTTTGTAACGACCTTCACCGGCGACAACTCACTTCGGCAGCGCCCGATGGGTAGAGTCATCACACCGCTCTCGATGATGGGTGCCAATATCGTTGGGCGCAATCAAAATAAGAATCTGCCGATAACTATAATAGGGACAAGGGTCAAGGAGCAAGGGTCAAGGTTAAAAGGTATAACTTACAAAATGCCGGTGGCAAGCGCACAGGTTAAATCGGCAATCATCTTGGCGGGTCTTTATGCTGACGGCATGACAACTATTGTGGAGCCTTATCCGTCAAGAGATCACACTGAGAAGATGTTGGCGGCATTCGGAGTGAGGATTGACAAATCTAGCAATGAGATAAGAGTCACTCCGGCTAGTGAGGTGACCGCTCCTAAATCAATCGAAGTACCGGGCGACATAAGTTCTGCTGCCTATTGGATTGTGCTTGCTTCGATTCTTGAGGGTAGTAATGTTACAATCAAGAATGTTGGAATCAACGAGACGCGAACAGGTATCATTGATGTTATGCGGAATATGGGTGCAAAGATTGAGTACATCAACGAGAGAATCAGCGGTGGTGAGAGATCGGCGGATATACACGTTGTGTCAAGTCAACTGCACGGCACGACCTTTGGCGGAGAGATGATACCTCGACTAATTGATGAGATACCGATTATCGCTGTAGCGGCTGCCTTTGCTGAAGGTGATACTGTCATTAATGATGTCGGTGAGTTGCGTGTTAAGGAGACCGATAGACTTAATGCTATCGTCGACGAGTACAACAAGATCGCGGCGGGTGCCTTCGAGACGACTGAGGATAGCCTAATCATTCACGGTAGTCACAAATTCAACTATGCTAAGAGCAAGACCTATGACGACCACAGAATGGCAATGTCACTTGCAGTCTTCGGCGCAGCGGCTGAAGGCGTTGAGATTGACAATCCCGATTGTGTAAATATTTCCTATCCGACTTTTTATGATGTCATTGCGGATAAATAAACTTATTTTAAGCGAGGTGTTATGAGTGCAAAAAGTTTTGATAGTCGATGACGATCCCGTTATGCTCAGACTGGCATCGTTGATAGTTTCAAAACACTTTCAAACTGTCACGGCATCATCAGGTAAAGAAGCTTTAGAGCTTTTTGAGACAGAAAAACCGGATTTAGTACTTTCTGATTTAATGATGCCCGAAATGAACGGATTTGAACTCCATCGTATCTTGCAAGAAAAAAATATGGAACCGGTGCCAATAGTTTTTATGACAGCAGACGAAGATTCAGATAGTGAACGACGTGGATTTGATATTGGTGTTGATGACTATGTTCACAAACCTTTCAAAGCAGATGTTTTGATTCGCAGAATACAAAATGTCTTGCGTAATTCAAATAAAATCCGCGGTCTTAAACAAGCTGTCGACATAGACGCCTTGACAGGACTTTTAAATAAAACTGCCGCTCAACGAAAAATTAGTGAAGCTTGTCGAAAACACCCAGGCGCTTTGATGTTAATCGACCTCGATTCATTTAAACTTATAAATGATCTGCATGGACACGATATTGGAGATAAAATATTAATTCGCTTCGCTGAACTGATTAAGGAAACCATTCACGCTTCTGATTTAGCTGGAAGAATGGGTGGAGACGTATTTATTGTATTTTGCCAAGATATTCAAGATGAATCAAAGGTGATGGATAAATCAACCTTCCTCAATGAGAAAATATCAGCCGCTGCCAAGGGAATCGTAGGCAAAGATATAAATATTCCGTTTGGTGCATCTATGGGTACGGTGTTTATTCCTAGTGACGGAACTGATTTTTCAATCTTGTACAAGAAAGCAGACAGGGCATTATATGAAGCTAAACAAGCTGGCAAACATAGTTGCTCATTCTATGGTGGTGAAGATATTAATCAATCTGACAGGAAAAAGCTTTTGGACATGCAGCTGATTCTTGGTGAAAGAATGATTGGCAACAGTGCATATTTTGTTGAGATCAATGGCTTCAAAGAAATTTATCGTATGCTCGTTCGACTGGTGCGTAATTATAGGCGAGATGTTCAAATTATGCAGATCACCCTCAATACAGAAAACTCCGATGCGCTTGATAGATTCCGTGAGTTACTTTTAAATAGTTTGCAGCCGAGTGATTGCGTTACTCAAAATGGCAAGAAGCAGTTCTTGGTTTTGATGCCTGAAACTCACATAGAAGAATGTGACGGTATTGAGCAAAAGATCAATTCCATATGGCAATCTTCACCTTTTGCGAGATTTTTCACTCCAAAATTTGAGTTTGAATCAATCAATTAGACCTTTAAAGAACTTTGAAATATGTATTTTAAGGAGCATGTGTATTATGTATCTTGGAGAGAACATTAAAAAGCTCGGCTTCGGTCTGATGAGACTGCCGAAGATCGACGAAGTAATTGACATTGAGCAAGTCAAACAAATGGTCGATGAGTTCCTCGCCGCAGGCTTCACTTACTTTGACACCGCTTGGGCTTATCCAGGTAGTGAAGAAGCAATTCGCCAAGCTCTGATTGAGCGCTATCCGCGTGAAAAGTTCCAACTCGCCACTAAAAATGCAGCTTGGATAAACTGTAAGACTCGTGAGGACGCCATTGCTCAATTCGAGACTTCACTTGAACGGACAGGTGCCGGTTACTTTGACTTCTACCTTCTGCACAATCTTGGTGAAGGCAGAACGAAGTTCTTTGATGACTTTGATATGTGGTCATTCGTTCAAGAGAAGAAAACAGAGGGTAAGATCAAACATATCGGCTTTTCTTTCCATTCAACACCCGAAGAGCTTGAAGAAATCCTCAACAAACACCCTGAGGCTGAGTTTGTACAACTTCAAATAAACTATGCTGATTGGGACAATCCTGCCATTCAGTCGCGCGGTGTATATGAAGTTGCACGTAAGCACAACAAGCCTGTCATCATAATGGAGCCAGTCAAAGGTGGTATGCTTGCCAATCCACCGGAAGCAGTCGCCAATATCCTCAAGGAAGCTGAACCCGAATCTTCTTGTGCTTCTTGGGCAGTTAGATTTGCTGCCAGTCTCGATGGACTCATCACTGTGCTGTCAGGAATGAGCACGATTGAGCAACTTCGCGACAACGTCTCCTATATGAAGGACTTCTATAAATTGAGTATTGCTCAGAGGGCAGTTATCGAAGAAGCACGCGAAGAGCTTGCCAAAATTCCAATCATTCCTTGTACTACCTGCAACTACTGTGCAAAGGTATGCCCGAAAGAGATTGGAATCAGTGGATCGTTTACGGCTATGAATATCTATACAATGTATGGCAACTTGGAAACAGCTAAACAACAAGAGAATTGGCTGGTCAATATGCACGGACGCAATCCTGCTGGTGACTGCATTAAATGTGGACGCTGTGAGAAGGTCTGCCCGCAACATATTCACATTCGTGATGAGTTAGTCAAGGTCCACAATACTTTCAACAGTTAGTCATATATTTTCAAAATTTGCTTGCAAAATGCAAAAATTTTTGTTAGAATGTCTAAAATTAACTCATATTAAATTTGAGGAGATGTATACTTTGAAAATTAACAAGAAGATGTCAGCGCTGATTTGCGGCGCCCTTATGGCTATTACTTCAGTGAGTTTTGCAACTGTACGTGCCGACCAAGTCACACTTGGTGATCTCCAGCCGGGTATGAAAGTCAGCCAGGTTAAAGATATTTATGGCGAACCTCATCAAACAGAGGGTGACAAATGGATTTATAGAGGCTTCTATATTGAAGTTAATGATCGTCATAGCCGCGTTGAAGAAATCGTTACCGAAGATGGTGGATTTGCAACAGCAGATGGCATAATCGTCGGCATGAGTGAAGAGGCTCTTAATAAGGCTTATGGAAAGGCCGACAAACTTGAAGTAGATTCATATGATGTAAAAGAGTATGAGTATTACAGCTCTGACAGGAAATACAAGATGGAATTTAAAGTTAGAAATGGTATCATCACTAAGATTAAATGCGAAGAGAATGATTAATAGATAATCTCAAAAAAATACCGTCATCAAGGTCAAATGACTTTGTATGACGGTTTATTATTTTGCTTGATTCACTTCTTAGCGAAGGTCAGTACTCTCTCTGCCATCTCAGCACTCTCACAGACATCTGTATGAAGTACTTCGGCTGTCTTAAGACCGGCAAGACCCTGTGGAATGGCAACATTGCTTATCTTGTTGAGCTTATCCAACTGAGCAAACTCGTCCAACTTGCTTATATCCTCACCGATTGCAGTTAGCACAGCAGGCGCGAACTTGTAAGCACTCGCTGTCGAAGCTATAATCATTGGCTTAGTATCTTTGGTGCTCTGAATGTACTTATTTGCAACTGACATTGCCACTGCCGTGTGAGTGTCAATCAGATAATTCATATCCTTCAACATGTGGCCGATCGTCTCTTTAGTCTCGTTCTCTCCAGCATAATCAGCATAAAATAACTTACTCAGCTTCTTCTTGAGGTCGGCGCTGATCTCATATTTGCCTGTCGTGTTGAGCTTATCCATTAGATCCTTAATGTAACTCGGATCACCAGTCTCATGATAAAGTAGGCGCTCCAGGTTGCTGCTAATCAGAATATCCATTGACGGTGTGATTGTCTTGAAGAATGAGCGATTGCGGTCATATACACCGGTGTTGAAGAAGTCCGTCAAGATATTGTTGATATTTGAAGCGCAGATTAGCTTGTTCACCGGCAAGCCCATTCGCTTGGCATAATAGGCGGCAAGGATATTTCCGAAGTTACCTGTTGGAACGGTGATATTTACAAGGTCGCCATTGTTGATCTCCTCGTTATCAATGAGATCGGCATAGGCAGAGAAGTAGTAGACAATCTGCGGTACGAGTCTTCCCCAGTTGATTGAGTTGGCGGAAGAGAGTTTTACATTTGCACTCTCAAGCTTCTTGGCGATCTCCTCATCGTTGAATATCTTCTTGACACCGTTTTGACAATCGTCGAAGTTGCCCTTGAGTGCAGTTACGTTGACGTTCTTACCATGCTGAGTAACCATTTGTAAACGTTGAATTTTACTCACGCCACCGTCCGGATAGAAGACCATTATCTTCGTCTGCGGCACATCGGCAAAACCAGCCAGCGCTGCCTTGCCAGTATCGCCACTCGTCGCTACAAGAATCAGTATATTGTGAGATTCACCTGTCTTCTTGAGGGCGACTCGCATGAGTTGTGGTAACATCTGTAATGCCATATCCTTAAATGCACTCGTTGGGCCGTGCCAGAGTTCAAGTATAGCGCGAACATTGTTCTTGTTGGCTTCGATTTTCTTGGCATCTGCAGGCTTGTTACTGATTATGGCAAGGCGTGTGCGATCGTGTATATCAAACCAATCATAGGCAAGCTCGGCACATTCCTTAAGCTCATCGGTGGTGTAGTCTGTCAGAAAAAGCTTCAGTATCTCAACTGCTCTATCTTCATATCTCATATTTACGAGTGCCGCTATGTCCTTTGGCTTGACTTTTGGTATACTCTCCGGCACAAGCAAACCACCATCATCGGCAAGGCCCTGCAGGATTGCTTCAGCCGAAGTCAGTGCCTTTGATGTTTTATTTCGTGTACTTATATATTTCAACTTAATCTCCTCCAAATGTCACTTCTTCGCTTTTAGATACTCAATGATCGGTGCTATTGTGGTAGCGTCCATAATAGGCTTTTTCAAACAACCCTTCGCGTTGGAATCTTTGACCTTTTGGACAGTCTCAGCATCATCTGAAGAGACCATGAGGAATGCAGGTATCTTCTTCAGATTAGCATCGCCCTGCATAAAGTCAACAATCCTATAGCCGTTGATAAAGCTCATCTCGGCATTCGCAACTACCAGATTGACCTTCTGCTTGCGGAGAATCTCCATACCATCAATACCAGAACCCGCCGTTATTACTTCGTGAGGTAAACTACTCTCAAGTACCGCCTGAGTGCGTTTTCGATTGGCTTCATTGTCGTCAATCAGCAGGAGAGTCGGTTTTGAATTGGTAGTAATAGGTCCTAACTTCTTGCTCACTCGATCTACCAGCTCATCAGGCATGAAAGGTTTCTTAACATAGTCCTTGACACCATGAAGTATGGCCTTGGCTATATGCTGCTTGGAAGTCGAAGCGGTTAGCATAATCACCGGCATGTTTTTGAGTTTTGGGTCTTCGCGAATCTTTTCGAGGGTTTGAATACCGTCAAAGAAAGGCATAACAATATCCAGCAAGACGAGACGGACGTATTGCCGCTTCAAGATTTCTATTCCCTGGATACCGTTATCACAGGTTATCACGCGGCAAGGCAGTTTCTTTTCAAGTATCATCTTTGCCATTTGCAAATTGATTTCGTCATCATCAATAACGAGGATCACATTGCCTTCAAGTTCGTTGGACATATCAATTCTCCTTATTACTTAATATTACAGCATCTCCATTATTTTGGAGTGATTATCTTTAATGTATTTGACAGCCTCAACTTTTTCTTCATCAGAAGTAAGGTCAGAAGTAACCATCTTGCAAGCCATATTAACCTGTTTGAAGGTGGCGTTATCGGTATCGCTAATAGCTTGAATCGCTTCGGCGTACTTTGCCCAATCTTCGCTCTCAAAGGCATTTTGCAGCCCCAATAGCAGCTCAAGATCAGAATCATCTTCCTCATCTTCGGCATTCGGTTCCGCAGGAATGGACTCAGCTTTAACCTTAATAGTACTTGTCATCGCGGAAGCGGCTCCTCCACCAAGATATTGTCGACCTTCTTCAACAAGTTTATCGTAAAGTTCCATTGCTTCAGCGTGATGATTAGTGATGAACTCTTCCGCTTGCTGTTTATCGAGTTCTGAAGGTGATTTCGCTATCAAGATTTTACCTGATTCCTCAAGCTTTTTGGCAAGTTCTGATGTTTTCTGACTGCCGATTGACAGCGAGGTAGACTTAAGAGCATGGACGAAGGTGGTATAATCATTCCAATTCTTACTGTCAAAGGCCGCTTGAATCTTCGCCTTCTTCTCATCTTTGAGTTTGCAGAACATCTCCAAAACGTTGCGATACATATCTTCCATACCGGCACTGTACTGCAAACCCAGAGCAGGATTCAGCAAAGAGTAGTCGGCAGTTGCCGGAGAACTCGGCACTGGAGTATTATAAGCAGGTGGTGGCGGCGAGTAGTTAGCGGCTGGCGTAGATACGATCGCTTCACCTTCTTCAGGTGGTTCTTGAAGCAAGTTCTTAGGCAGATACTCTGCAAGCATCTTCTCAAGAGCGACGGCATCAATCGGCTTGCTGAGATAATCGTTGAAGCCCTCTTTCAAGAACATCTCTCTTGCACCGGAGACAGCATTTGCTGTCAGTGCTATCATCGGAGCGTCCGGCGACTTGTTTTCTTTCATGTCTTTGGCAAGGTGCAATGTCTGCACACCGTCCAAGCTAGGCATCATTTGATCAAGAAATATCACATCATACTTTTTCTCAGCCATCTTTTTGAGTGCAGACATTCCGCTCATAGCAGTATCAACTTGTATCTGTGTTGCCTTTAGTAGACTTGTTGCAACAAGTAGATTCATCTCATTGTCATCTACGACAAGAATTTTGGCATTAGGCGCAACGAAGCTAACTCTATAAGCGTCTGTCTTAGGCTTTTCTGCCTTTACCTTTTCCTCAAATCTGCCAACACCTTTTCTACCTATAACCTTCTGAGGTACCAGCACGGTAAAGGTTGAACCTTCACCATAAACGCTTTCAACCTCAATCTTGCCGCGCATCATTTTTACTAATTTGGCAGTAATTGCAAGACCGAGACCCGTGCCTTCAATGTTCTTGTTCTTCTTGGCATCGAAGCGCTCAAAGTCCTTGAAGAGTTTGGATTTATCCTCATCACGAATACCTATACCGCTGTCTTTGACGCTGAATTTTAAAAGCACCTCTCCTTGTTGGCGTTTCGCTCCATCATCATCAATACCTAATTCCATATCAACAGTAAACAGTACGCCACCGACTTTGGTATATTTGACGGCATTTGTCAAAAAGTTTACAACGACTTGACGTATTCTCGTCGAATCGCCAAAAAGTTCGTTAGGTATATTTTCGTTCACATTCACTCGAAAGTCAAGACTTTTCTTTTCGGCACGGAATTTTATCATGTTGATGAGATTCCTAATGAGATCATCAAGTTGGTAAGTCTCTTCAACGAGTTCCATCTTCTCAGATTCGAGTTTACTGAAGTCAAGAATATCATTAATCAACGACAAGAGAGCTTCCGACGCGGCGTGAGCATTTTGAGCATATTTGATGATAGCAGCATCTCTGCACTCACGAAGAATCATCTCGTTCATACCAATGACGGCATTGATAGGCGTTCTGATCTCGTGTGACATTTGCGCGAAGAATTGAGATTTTGCCTTTCCAGCTGCGACTGCATCATCAATCGCCTTTTCAAGTTGACTGTTGACGGAATCCTGCCAGTCAAAGAGACGATCAATGAAAATATCAACAACAATAATACATAGCAGGAAAATCAAGAAGATGATAACTCCCAACAACAGACTGCTGCCGTACATAGTCCACCAACTTGTCACCACCACAGTGCGATAACCGGTGGCAGGGTCCTTTTTACTCAAACATACACAGTAACTATCGGTGTAATCGGTGATAAAAGTTGTGGTGCCAGTTTGGTACGACTCCAAATATTCGGTCTGCTTGATGTTTTTAGAATTGTAGTCACTGTTTGGGTGATCAAGGATAGCACCGCTCTCATCAACGCGGAAAGTATAGCTGCCCTTGCCGAGGAGCTTGGCAACTGCCTCATTATCAGAGAGATCAATAGCACGATACATCTGGCTTTCAATGAGCTCAAACGTCGTGCCGACATAGACAGCGAGACTGCCAAGCATCAGCACAACAAGGATAGCAACAATACCCAATCGCAATCGCTTATTGAGACGCGACCTCTTCAGCAGCTCCTCAGGTCGATTGACGCTTACCGTCTCGACGGTATTGAATGTCCTTATGTTGTCAATCATTTCACTGAGCTGCATTGCCGGCTCTTTGACTTGGTTATCTTGAGCGACACTGATAATCACCTTGAGAGTTTGACGACTCTCTGCCAGCAGACCATTGAGGAGATTTTCTTTCGTGTTGAGCTCCTGCTGATTTGTTATCTTCTTCTTCAGTGTGAATAAGACTATTACCAGTATCATCACGCTGATCAGTGCATTGAGAACTATTTGCTGGTAGTTGTCCAATTCCAAATATAGTGACAGGGTAGTCCTAAAGAGACACAACAGGACAATCACCGCAATTACGTAGAAATCTGACTTTGTGCCTTTTTTCAGTAGTCTGAACATAGTTACTCTTTCGCCACCGCTTCTATAATATCATTATGATGTTCCTTGATATACTTAATTGCCTCTGACTTCTCCTCATCGGTTGTGAGGTCTGAGGTTATCATTTGGCAGAGCATCTTGATTTGTTTAAGTTCGTCAAAGTCCTGTGTAATTCCTTGCAGCAACGAAGAATACTTTGCCCAGTCTTCACTCTCGAAAGCTTCTTGAAGATTTATCATAAATTCCAAATCGGAATCATCTTTGATTTGCTCTTCGTCATCAACTGACGACTGCTGAATTATATCTTCTGTCGACTCTGTTGTCGGCTGAATATTATCTTCTACCTTTAAATTTAGATACCTTCTACCCTCTTCAACAAGTTTGTCGTAAAGGTCCATTGCTTCGGCATTGTGGGTCTTGATATATTCTTCAGCCTGTTGCTTGTCCAATTCTGAGGTTGATTTAGCTATTAATATTTTACCAGATTCCTCAAGCTGCTTGGCAAGTTCTGAGGTCTGCTCTCCACCGATTGACAGCGAAGTTGACTTCAAAGCATGTACAAAGGTAGTGTAACTATTCCAATCTCCACTATCGAAAGCTTCCTGGATTTTAGCCTTCTTGTCGTCCTTGAGCTTGCAGAACATTTCTAAGATATTGCGATACATATCGTCCATTCCGGCACTGTACTGCAATCCCATAGTGGTATTCAGATACTTATATTCCTCTCCACCGTTCTCTGCCTGCTGAACACTATCCGCCGCAAGCTTGTTGCTGTCTGCCACCTGCTGAGTACTATCCGGTGCCTTAATCTTTTCAATCGGTAGATAGTCCATCAACATCTTCTCAAGGGCAGCAACGTCAATCGGCTTGCTTAGGTAATTGGTAAATCCTTCTTTAATGAACATCTCCTTTGCACCGGAGATTGCATTTGCCGTCAAAACTATCATTGGAGCATTTAGAGATTTATTTTCTTCCATGTCCTTAGAGAGTTTGAGTGTCTGGATACCGTCGAGACTTGGCATCATTTGATCCATTAAGATTAAGTCATACTGCTTCTCCGCCATTTTCTTGAGGGCAGACATTCCGCTCATTGCCGTGTCAACTTGAATTTGTGTTGACTTTAACAGACTCGTTGCAACTAGCAAGTTCATTTCATTGTCATCAACGACTAGAATCTTAGCTTCTGGCGCAATAAAGCTGACTTTATACTCTTTGGGCTTTTCGGTCAAAGTGTTCAACTTCTCTGCAAAGTTACCTACTAGCTCCGTACCCATAACCTTTTGAGGTATCATCACTATGAAGTTTGATCCTTCGCCATACACGCTCTCAACTTGAATCCAGCCGTCCATCATGTTGACGAGTCTATAAGTAATAGCAAGGCCGAGACCAGTGCCCTCAATGTTCTTGTTCTTCTTGGAGTCGAAGCGCTGGAAGTCCGTAAACAACTTCTGTTTGTCTTCTTCACGAATACCAATTCCAGTATCCTTAATGCTAAACTTCAAGATGATCTCAGTACTGCCACGATCTTCTTTGCTGACACTGAATACAACACTACCAACCTTGGTATACTTCACGGCATTGGTTAAGAAGTTTACAACAATTTGGCGAAGTCTCACAGAATCACCGTACAACTCATTGGGTATACTATCATCAACCTTAACCTCGAAGGCTAAATCCTTCTTGTCAGCACGTGGTTTTATCATGTTGACGAGATTCTTGACGAGATCATCAAGGCGATAAATTTCCTCTACAAGTTCCATCTTGCCGCTCTCTATCTTGCTGAAGTCAAGTATGTCGTTGATTAATGACAGTAGTGATTCTGAAGCGGCGTGTGCATTTTGGGCATACTTGATTATCGTTGCGTCCTTACATTCGCGAAGAATCATCTCATTCATGCCGATGACGGCGTTAATCGGCGTGCGAATCTCATGACTCATATTGGCCAAGAAGGCAGATTTGGCTTGATTTGCTTGATCCGCTTCGGTCTTCTCAACACTGAGTATATCGGTGAGTTTAGCCTTTTCGTTTAACAACAAGAGATAGGCACTCACTACGAAAAAGAGTAATGCTAGAAGGCTATTGACTATAAATATCAATGCATTTGCCTTTTCTATACTTTTACCTACCGCCTGCCAAGGTACATAGCCCATAATCTTCAGATCGGTTTTAGGTAAATTTGAACCAAATATGAAGTATTTACCTTTTGAGCCCTCTGAGTAAGTTGATGCTGCCTTTTTGTACTTGAGCTTATCGCGAACTTTGTAAAAGTCCTCGGCAATCACGTGATCTGCAAAAAAGTCCTTATCCTTCTTATTATATCCGCGATAAGGCACTACAACTTCTCCTACACTGTTCTGAATTAGGATATGGCTGGCGGAATCATACTCTTCAAGTCCGAAATTATCAAACAGAACGCGCTCTTCATAGAGTCGGTAAATGACATATCGAATATTATTGCCATTATAGATTGGACAAGCAAATAAGAGACCCTTGCCAGAGCAATAGTCAATGACTCTGTGGCCACGGAATGACATATATAAGTTCTTAAAATCAGAGTGGCTCAATCCTTCACCTTGAATGGCTTTACCGTTTGAATCAATTATACCTATTAAAATTCCGCGAACCTTAAATTCAGCTTTAGCAGCATTGAGACGCTTCATTAAATCAGGTAGGACAGAAGGACTCTCCTCAATGTGCTTCGCTAAATACTCTAAATTTTCAAAGGTTTTGTCAACTCGCTCTTCCGCCATCATTGAGAGGTTGGCAGTTTGACGAATAAGCTGTTGCTCCAATGCATTGTTTAGAAGTTTAGTCATCTTATATTGCATCAGCAATGCAAATGCCAGCAGACACAATAGCAACATTAGAAAGTTATAGAAGGTACGCATTGATATGCCGTGATACTTTAATTTTTGCTTCAATTTATTCAAGAACCTTAACTCCTCTCACAAGCCAGTTTGTCCTAAAGAGGAGAGCTTTGTCACTTATAGTCTCACCATCTGCACAATGTTGAACACCTTCATTGTCATATATATCGCCAGAAAATATATTATTACCTTGAAGGAGTTCTTGTCGCAAACTTTCAACCTTGTTGTGCATTTCTGGTGTAACAAGATCAGAATAATTAGTGAGTACAACACTACCGCTATTTATATCAAGCCAACGATCGTTGTTATGATTCAGTTCACCTTTGAGATATCTATTGATAATATCTCGATAGTAGATATCCCAACGACACACGACTGAGGTGAGACGGTGTTCCGAGTAACCTTCAAGATTATCATTATATCCGATAAAATCCACATTAAGAGCTTCTGCCGTATCTGCTACGGTTCTATCATTTTGATGATAGGTGATGATATCAGCATTTGCTTCATTCACAAGGCGCTTGGTATGCTCTTCCTCTATTTCTGCATTATTCCAATCACCCGTCCACATTACGATAACTTCGGCATTTGGATTTACCCTTTGCACACCTAAGGCAAAGGCATTTATCTCAAGATTTATCAAAGAATCAGGTAATGAAGCCACATAACCTATGACGTTGGTTTTAGTTTTCATTCCGGCGAGTATTCCAGACAACCAACGACCTTGATACATTCTAACTAGGTAAGGTGTTAAATTCTTTTCTCTATAATCAACAGAATTGGTTGCAAAATCAACATTTGGATATTCTTCTGCAAAATATTCTCTTGGAAGAGTATTAGTCGGAGTGGTGACAAATATCATCTTGGCGCCTTCATTTACAAGTTCAGAGATCATTAATTTAAAGTTTACGGCGTTTTCTGTAACACTTTGTCTATCGAGAAGCACTGCACCAATTTCATAGCACACTTCTTTTAGGCTGTTATATTGAATTTTCTTCCATTCCTCGTTATTATTACTATCAATTAAAAGCAATCCGATTCGCTCTTGGTTCTTATCCTCTACTGATACATCAAAGGCAAAGGACAAAACGCAAACGATTGCTACTATTATCAGACCACCCAAAATAAATAAGGCTCTCAACCATCTTTTATTTGAATTTATTTGCACTATACCACCTCAACTATATATGAATTGTAATTATTATACTAAACTTGATAACCTTTTTCAAGACTTTGACAAATATACATGTGTTTTCTCTGCAGGAATATAAGTCCATATGATAGAATATAACAACAACGACTAAATTACAAAGGAGGAAACGAAATTGTTAAAAGAAACGGTTAAATTTGTTGCAAATGCTATAATTGCCGAAAAGAATCATTTGACAATGTTAGACACCAAGATAGGCGATGGCGATCATGGTTTAAATATGGCTAGAGGTGCGACGGCAGTTTTAGAAGCGATTGAGGAACTTGATGATAATGACTTAAACGCTGGTGTTTTGTGTAATGCCGTCGGACAAGCGATCATAATGAATGTCGGAGGAGCTGCCGGCCCACTCTATGGCACAGGCTTCGTCGAAGCTTCCAAGACTTTAGATGAAAACTCTAATCTTGATGCTGAGACCTTGGCAAAGTTCTTTGAGACGGCGATTGCAGGTATTCAAAGGCGCGGGCATGCCAAGAAGGGTGACAAGACAATGCTTGATACCCTAATTCCGATATATGAGAGCCTGCAAGCCGATAAAACTAAAGATAAATCTATAGATGAGGTTTTAGATGATGCCTTGACGGCAGCACGTGAGGGTGTTGAATTTACAAAGACTATTGCTGCCAAGAGAGGTCGTGCCAGCTATATCGGAGAACGAAGCATAGGATTTGAGGATCCGGGTGCTGTCTCCTCAATGATAATCTTCCGTACATTTTGTCAATTCCTCAAAGATAACAAATTAGTTTGACACGAATACAATAAGCATATATAATTCAACTAGCGGATAGCAGGTTGCAGTCGGTATTCACTCATACTATCTGCTGACCATTGAAAACTAACTACTAAAATCGGAGGTGTCTTTTGATGGATATTACGCCTGTAAGTATGCAGATGGTTTATCCGACTGCAAATGAGGCAAGTAATGTGCAGCACAACTTAAATCATGCCAATAATTTGCAGCAAGACTTTGAAGCATTGAAACAGAAGCAAGAAGACGAACTGAAGCAAAAGCAAGTTCAAAATAAAGACAACCCTGAGGGTGGTACCGTCAAAGACGATCCAGAACGTCAGGGCAGAGGCGGTGGTTATCAGAGAAATGCAAAAGGACGCAATCCTCAGCAAAATCAGCCTAAGGAAAAGTTTGCGATTGATCCTTCTCGTGGTCGCCATCTTGATATATCTTTGTAATGGTTGTGACAATTAAGAAATGATTACAGAAGTTATGACACTGCTGATAGCAGTTGGTGCAGTGATGATATTTGTCGTTTGGAATCAAGGCAAGAAACGCCAACAGAAAGTGGAAGAACGACGTGAAGTCGAGGAGACCACCGGCAAGTTAAAACAAGAACTTGAGAAGACAGCAAACGAAGTTATCAGCAGAATGGAAAATCAAGTATCAGGCTTAGAAGATTTACTTGATGATTCAGAAAAGAATAGAACAATCCTTGAAGGGCGTGTCGCTGAACTCAAGAAACTCTTGAAACGAAGCGAAGGGCAGTCAACGGAGATAAGAGACCTCTTGACGAAGCTGGAAGAAGCAAGCGATACCGTAGAAGAATTGCAGCGAAAACTTGAAGCAGCCGAAAAGAGAATTACAATGACAATGCAGTCTCCAATGCAAATGCAGTCTACGATGATGCCAATGTCCTCTCTGTCTTCTATGCCAACAACGCAGCCATTGATGACACCATCTATGATGTCCTCAATGATTAACCCTCCAATGATGACATCACCGCTGCCAAATGTACCCTCACCGATTTCACCGCCGCCAATTCTGTCGAGTCGTCAGAATGTAGCTACTTCTACACCTGTAGCTCCTGCTGTACCTAAATCTACAACAGAAGAACCGACAGAAGCGAGCGAGCCTGTTAAGACAAAGGCAACTGTACCGGAAACACCCAAACCCAAGAAGATGGACAAAGCTGAAATGAAGGCAGCACTTGAGAAGGTTAGCTCTGAGTCTTCAAAGGCAGAGCCAAGGGATTTTGCCAAGGTGCTTGAGAAGTCAATGGAAAAATCCGAAAATGAGGTAAAAGCAGAAGTCAGAGTTCCTGCTGTACCGGACAGGCGCTCTATTATCGTGTCTTCGCGTTCCAGTCAACGTGCCGCCGCTGTCGTCAATTCCACCGAGCCCGTTAAGATTGAGACCAGACGGACAGTGTCGTCTACTTCGACAACTGACAGAACGGTCTCAGCAAGAGATACAAATAAACCACCGGCACCCATCAATAATACCGCTAAAATCAAAGATATGTTGCTTGAAGGTATGTCGGTTGAAGATATTGCACGTGAGACAGGGCTTGGCAGAGGTGCTATTGAGCTTGTCCAGGAGATGACCAGAAGAAAGCTGGAGAGAAAGTAACTACTGTAAATAGTAGTCGGTAAGCTGTTCTTAAAAAACTAAGTCTTGCTGTTTGCAGATTAATAATTCTTTGAGAGGAATTTATTGTGAAAAAACAATTTGCAATTATATTAACTTTGATCTTTGCTCTGCTGATTGCAGGTTGTGAAGAAGAGTTAAATGAGACCACCACAAAGCGGGAAATCTTCAACTTTATTACTGATGACGCCGGCCGCGACGTGGTTTTTGAGAAGAAGCCAGAGCGCATAGTTGTCACTTCAGCTTCATTTTTGGAACCGCTTCACGCTGTTGGTGGCACTGTTGTCGGCCGTCCTGATTCCAAGACTCAGATGCCGGATTGGGCAAAGAACATTACTAGCATAGGTCAAGTATACGCCGTCAATCCGGAAAAAATTATACTTTGTAGACCGGATCTTGTCATCGTCAATAAGGGCATGAATGAAAAATTACTTGAAATTCTCGAAGAAAACAATATTCTCGCTCTAGTGCTAGACATGAAGAGCTATGCCAGCGTAAAGAATGAGTTGACGATCTTTGGTGAACTTACCGAGAATCCCGACAAGAGCAAGCAGATCATTGACGACATGGACAGCAAGATAAAAACTACTATCGACAAAATGCCCAAAGATAAGCATAGAGTGGCAATACTTCACAGTACCGCGCAGGGTTTGAGCGTTCAGCTTGAGGGCAGTATTGCTGGAAATATAGTTAAGATGTTCGGTTGGGAGAATGTCGCTGCAGGAATGACACCACTTGAAGGCAATCCAGATGCTGCGCCTTACAGTCTTGAGACACTTGCGGAGCAAAATCCCGAAATAATCTTTGTGACCTCAATGGGCAAAATTGAAGAGATCAAGAAAAATATGCAGCATAACATTGATACTAATCCTGCCTGGAAGTCAATCGGCGCTATCAAAAATGGTAAACTCTACTACTTGCCGCAGGATTTATTCCTGTTGAGTCCGGGTCTGCGCTATCCTGAAGCTGTCGAGACAATGGCAAAGTTGGTTTATCCTAAATTGAAATGATTATCTGTTATTTGGGAATTGGAGCCAATCTTGGCGATAAAAGAAAAAATCTCCGTCAAGCTGTTGAATTGATTGCACAGATTGGTGGAGTAAATTTATTGAGCATATCACACTTCTATGAGACTGAGCCTTGGGGCGTTGAAAATCAGCCTAACTATATCAATGCTGCCGTCAAAATCGAAACTGACCTTCAGCCATTGCAGCTCTTGGACTCTCTCCAAGCTATTGAGCATAAACTTGGGCGGGTTCGCAAAGAACATTGGGGCGCAAGGACTATTGATATTGACATATTGAGTATTGACGGCATCACAATGGACACAGAACGTCTCAAACTACCTCATCCATATATGTTTCAGCGTGACTTTGTACTAATTCCGCTCAGTGAAGTTAGTGGCGAGGAATATCAACTGCACGGTGATAAGGTTACCAAAGTTAAAGGTTGTCTTGTTGACTTCAATTTAAAGTTGATTGCCTGTGTTGACAACAACTTCGGGCTTGGTCTTAACGATAAACTTCTGTTCCACATTGACGAGGATTTGAAGAGATTTCGTGAGTTGACAATAAATCATACCGTCGTAATGGGACGTAAAACCTTTGAATCTATTGGCAAACCTTTGGACAATCGCCGAAATATAGTCTTGTCGCGAAGAGTTGATTTCATTGGCGGATTGGAAGTTGCCAACAGTCTTGATGATCTCTATAATCTGTTGCTAGGTCGATCAATCACATCTATCTTCGTGATTGGTGGCGGTGAGGTTTACCGTCAACTGATTCCTTATGCTTCGGAGATTTACTTAACAGTTGTTGACGAATCAAAGAGAGCAGATACTTATTTCCCGAATCTCAACAACTTTGAGGAGTTCATTTGTGACTCAATAGATCAAGGATCTGGATTTAAATTTAAACACTATCGCAGGAAAATCTAAATGAAATATGATTGGTGAAAGACGATATTCTCACAGAGAATCGTCTTTTATTTTCATCTTAAGCATTTATAAAAAATATTCCTTAACTATCGTCAAAGAATGATATTTGTGATATAATGCCTTCAAGGAGTGAAAAGATGACAGATACAGACAATCAAAACTTGCCGCAGCTTCAATGGTTCCCAGGTCACATGAAGAAGGCACAGCGGCTTATTGAGGAAAATTTAAAACTCGTTGACATTGTGATAGAAGTCCTCGACGCGCGAATACCTCTCAGTAGTCAAAATCCAATGCTCAAAGATATTCTAAATGACAAGCCGCGACTGTTTGCTCTTTGCAAGGCTGATCTAGCTGATAGTAAGGCAACTCAAGATTGGATTGATAAATTTCGTGAAGAGGGAATATCAGCGGTTGCTGTTGATACCGTTAAAGGTGCAGGTATTAAGACGTTGATTGCAGCGGCTAAATCTCTTGCCGAACCCAAGACGCACAAGCTCACTTCTCACGGTGCCAAGCCACGTTCTGCACGTGCAATGATTATCGGTATACCTAACGTTGGTAAGTCTTCACTCATAAATAGACTCGCTGGCGTCAATCATACCAAGATCGAAAATCGCCCTGGTGTAACCCGTGCCAAGCAGTGGATTAAGATTGACAACGGTCTCGATCTCCTCGATACACCTGGTATACTCTGGCCGAAGTTTGAGGACCCAGAAGCTGCAATGAAACTTTCATGGACTTATGCAATCAGTGACGAAATACACGATCTTGAAATAGTTGTCTGCAAACTTCTGGAGACATTAGCTGCAAGTTACAGTCAAAGTCTTGCGGAGAGATTTAAGCTCACTTTACCACTGAATCAAAGTGGCGGCGAATTACTTGAGATTATAGGCAAGAAACGCGGCTGTATTCGCAAGGGCGGCATAGTAGATTTAGAAAAAGCTCAAAGACTAGTTTTAAATGAATTTAGAAATGGCAAACTCGGCAGAGTAACGCTGGACTAATCAAATAATGTTAAAGAAATGATGTTAAAATGACGATAAAACAGATAAAGGAGCAGAAGGCACTGGAGAAGCTCAATAATGAGATTGCCAGAGTCAGTAAGCTCTATGAATATGAGGACGAAGCAAGACGACAAGGTTTTAATCTGATTGCTGGAGTTGACGAGGCAGGACGCGGATCACTTGCAGGTCCTATGGTTGTCGCTGCTGTAATACTGCCGCCAAATATCTTTATAGATCATCTCAACGATTCCAAGAAGCTGTCTCACAAAATTCGCGAAAGACTCTACGACGAAATAATAGAAAAAGCTGTTTCCTATAGCGCAGTTTGTGTTGAGATTGAACAGATTGATCGCGATAATATCTATCAAGCTACTTTGAGTGGAATGTATCAAGCGATTAAGTCATTACCGATTCAGCCTGATTTTGTACTTACTGATGCAATGAAGGTTAAGTTTGACGATCCTATTGAGACGCGCTCCATAATCCACGGTGATGCTCTTTCCGCTTCAATAGCTGCTGCTTCAATAATAGCCAAGGTAACTAGAGATCGCATGACTGACGTTTGGGATTTGCAGTATCCTGAATATGGATTTGCTCACAATCGCGGTTATGGGACAAAACTGCATCTTGAAGCTATTCACAAATTCGGAGCATGTGAACTCCACCGCAGGAGTTTTGAACCTGTGAAGAGCATGCTGTCAAATCAAATTACATTAACGTGATTATATAATATTTCGGAAATCCAAGGATAAGGAAGTGACAAAGATATGCCAATGGAAGCAGGAGCAATAGGCATTAGACCTGTAAATCAGCCACAGAGAACAGGCACAACTGATGGTATCCAACGCAAAGAAGATGGCGGCTCTGGCTCTGGTTTTAAACCTCAGACTAATGTTGCTATCAAAACTGCCATTGATGATATGGCGGGTGTGCTTTCTAAAATATCCACAAACGAGAAACTCAATATGGAGCGCCTGCCGGACGAAGTTAGTCAAGTTGTCAAAAACGTCTTGCAGCAGGCTTTTTCTATGGAATCCACACTGTCGCAGGGCATTGGCTCTACACTTGAAAGTCAGCGATTCTCAATGGAGCAACTTTCAGTCTTTGCTCGTATGCTCAGTCAAATCGGTGCTCTTGCTGAAAAGGGCTTCTCAATGGAACTAAGCGATCAAATGGAATTGTTACTGAAGAACTTCAAATCGTTGATAATCAGTGAAGAGGGTGGTAGCGCCTTGGAGCCGGTACTTCTCTCAAAGGCCGCCTTTGAGCTTATTGATTCCAAGACCGCTGAACAACTTCCGCAGCAGCTCTATGCTATTCTCTCAGCTTTGTCGGCCAGCAGTGCCGATCAGACCTCTACTTCAACGGCACAAGAGAGCGATAGTATGGGCTTTCTCAAACAGCTCGTTAAGTATTTTATGCCCAGACCCGCTGAGACAGGTCAAAGTTCAAATGCTGAGGGTAAAGATCAAGGACAGCTCCAGAGACAGGCAGCACAATCTCAAGCTAGACAGTTCTTGCAGTCAATGTTTGGGAATCTAAGAGCGCAGCAGTCAGCAGGGCAACAAACCAATCAATCTCAGCAGCAACAGCAGGCAAATCAATCTCAAGCACAAATGCAGAATCAGGGGCAGTTCCAGCAAGTTAATCAGCAAGGTCAATCTGGTCAGCAACCTCAAGCGACAAATCAACAAGGACAAAGTCAAACACTGAATCAGCCACAGTCTCCTATGCAGGAGCAGACACAACCTCAACAAATGAATCAACAACCTCAAGCACAGAATCAGCAAGGGCAGTCACAGGTGGCTAACCAGTCACAACAGATGAGTCAAGCTCAAACTCAGCCGCAAATGCAGAATCAAGGGCAGTTCCAGCAAGTTAATCAGCAAGGTCAATCTGGTCAGCAACCTCAAGCGACAAACCAACAAGGACAAAGTCAAACACTGAATCAGCCACAGTCTCCTATGCAGGAGCAGACACAACCTCAACAAATGAATCAGCAACCTCAAGCACAGAATCAGCAAGGGCAGCAGCAGGCATTTAATCAAACTCAACCACAGATGCAAAATCAAGGGAAATTCCAACAGATTAATCAACAGGGACAGCCTAACCAACAGTCTCAAGTAATGAATCAATCGCAGTCTCAGATTCAAGAGCAAGGACAACCATTGCAGGCAAATCAAACTCAACAGCCTTATCAACAAGCACAGCAGACCAGTCAACAACAGCAAGGACAAACTGCTCAACCTCAGCAAGATTTCAACAATCCTAACAGCTTGCAGGGTCAACAGCAACTCTTCTCACAGAAGTTACAAGCTCAACTCGATCGCCTAGAGCAGGGTGATGACTTCTTGGTTCGTCAACAACAGCTCAAGGCAGATCTTCAAGCTGCCAAGACTGTACTCTTGAAGCAACCACTCCAGAATACTCCTCAGACTATGGATACAATGCAGGACATTGCACAGCTACTTATGAGGAATCAGAATATCACTGAACGAGATACAAACACGCTGCAAAACTTTATAAACAACAATCAAGATCATCTGACTGAAGGCGAAGCGCGTCATCTCCAAAACCTTTTGCGTCTTTGCCAGCAGAATGTCCCAATAACCGTCCAACAGGCAGCAGTCCAACAGAAGCTTCCTGACCTTCCAAGGCTCTGGGCTTTTATGCAGCTTTGTGATATGGCGCCGTTGACCTCTAAACTCTCTGCCAAGGCTTTTAAGCGGGCCGGTCGAGATGTTGCAGAATTTGCAAACGCAATGCGACAATCAATGGGCGGCGAGAACTCTTCCGTACAGAATGCAGCTCAGAATAATCGTTCACTCCAAATGATGATGCCACTCTATGTCGGCGATAATGACTCTTCATATCCGACTTACTTGCATGTCTATGACGAGAATGCAAAGGACAAGGACACAGGCGAAGATAAGAAAGAGACTTGGTTGAGGATATGCGTTCTCACCGATTACATTGGAGCGGTTGAGCTTACCTTCAGAATGTATGAGAATAACCAGCTTGATATGCGCTTTTACTTCTCAGAGCGGTCAGTCGCCAACGAGTTCCGCACTTATATTCCAAGTCTCAAAGAGAAACTCAAAGATACTGAATTGAATGTTGGTGAAGTGAGGATCGGCAGCGTTGGTGAGAAGATGTTGAGTGAGGCGTGAGAGTGTAGTCTTTGATTACGTCAATGATATATTTAATTAAAATAGCTGTGGAGTAAGTGACTTTAGTTCCACAGCTATTTATTGTCGACGAATAGGCAAGATAAAACCCCCAGTTCAACTGGGGGATATTAAAAATTCTTATGATTAATAAAAACCTCCTGTGTTACAATAAGTATGCCTGACAAGCACACTGTAACGAAGGGTGTTTTGTTATTGAGTGATATGCAAAGTTTATCACATAGTAAGTGGAGATGTAAATACCATATCGTCTTTGCTCCAACGTATCGTAGACAAGTAATTTATCGACAGTTGCGAGTTGATATTGGTAAAATACTTAGAACCCTGTGCGAGAGGAAAAAGGTAGAAATAATCGAAGCTGAGTGTTGTCCGGATCATATCC
>JAFVEZ010000036.1 GCA_017475745.1 Selenomonadaceae bacterium | reverse complement strand
CATGTTAAGTAAAGTTGAGAGACATGACCAATCAAAAGAACGCTTGTGGAGAATGTGTAAGACCTAAAACTTAGCCGCTTGTGGCAAAGGCTGTGTTCATTGAAGCAAGAATCCGCCGGCTTTAGCCGTGCGGAGTGTCAAATGGGCGTTGCAGTAGGTGCAGCTAAGTATCGCGAACTTTTGGCCGATTCACAGTCAATCGTGACAATCAAAAATATCATTCCTTACAGCATAGGGCTTGCAAATGATGGCAGATTTAAACGCTATATCAAGCGCAATGAGCTTGCAGGTTTTGAACTGCCCTTTAAACCGTTACTGATTAAAGAGCTGCAAAAGAATAACTGGTGTATTTCGATTTATCAGAGTTTCAGCAATGAGTTGGAGCTGCCACTTGACGGCGAAAGTGCAATATTTATGGCTGATGTTAAACTTGATAAAAGTCTTTATTCTGCCAAAGATGCCATTTCGTTCAAAATGAAGATGAGTGAAGATGGTAAATTGCATATGTCCTTCTTCGAGCAGCAAATGAAGGACGATGAGCCAGAGATTGTACTTGTTGAAGAAAAAATCATTGGAATAGGTGAATAAAATGGACAACAGCAAAGAGTTGTTAGATGAGCTTCAGCCTTATGGAAATAAGATTTTGCAGGATTGCCAGGAACTCTTGACGCACATGTACAGCATTGGTAGTCATTGCAGCGAGGAATGGAAAAAGGCAGAAGAAACCAGCAATGCCCAAAAAGAGATTATCCGTCGCCTTGAAAGTAAGATTGGCGAGATTGAAGCGGAATTGAAAAATCAGTTAATCAACCACCAGAAAGAATTGTATTCACAAAGAGAACAACTCGAAGCGAATTTGAGAAGTAGACTCAAAGAAAAAGATGATAGGATTGCTAAGTTGGAAAGTCAGTTGCAGGAACAAGCAGAAGAGTTCCAAGGTAAATTGATTTCGCAGGAAAATTCCTTCAAGGAAAACCTAGATAAATATGGTAAGTATAATATGAAGCTCGTACAAGACTTAGAGGAATTGAAAGATACTTGGAACAAGAATATCAAGTCACTTGATGAGCGCGAAAGAAGTCTTAAAGTCACTGAAGAAACCTTGAATGGAGACCGCAGCGCATTGGAGAAAGCGCTCAGAGAATTTGAAACAGAAAAAACTTCCATTAATGAAAAGTTGTCAACATATGATCGTTTGAATGAAAAATTAGCTGGATTTGAAGATGAGAAACAGAAGCTTAAATCAAAAATCAATGAGCTTGAAAATGGAACTCAAGAACTGCTAGAGAAAATTCAAGAATTTGAAAGAGAAAACAAAAATCTTCAAGGGCAGAATAAAAATCTGAAAGATCAGCTCAGAATGTATGAACGACCAAATTCACTCGAACAGGCAAATAACGGCAATGTGAACAACGATGGCGGTCAGTAGTATAATCGACAATAGATTTGGAGGACTTTTAAATGAGTGAATCAGTAACCAACCGCACACAGTTAAAAAGTACCTTGAATGTCAACCGCAAACAGTTGAAACAGATAATCGAGATGAGTGCAGTCATAAACATTGATAAGTTGAATGTTGACATCTCGACGCTCTTTGAGGAAATGAGACCGGCGTTGGACAAGACCTTTGTGATGATTAAAAATAAGAAGGTCTGGTTTGATCGAAATAATGCTGCATTCTATCCAAAGTTTGAAGAATTCAAACTGCCTACACTTTGCACAAGTGGTCAACCCTCACGAACTTACAGTTTAGACTTTGAAGGTTTTCACTTTGTCGCAATGACAAGAAGTGAATGTCAAAAGAGCTTCACATTAAATTCAAACAATCCTTATTTAAAATCTGACGGACATTTCAAACACTTCTTGATTAGAGAAAATATGATATTGACTGGTGAACCTGATGGCAGTAAAATGTATTATTTCAATTCTAATGGAAGCTATGGCTCTTGGAATGACAACGACCAGATAACGGTTGTTCCAATTTGCAGACTCAAGGGCAAGAATAGCAGCAGAATGAACTTTTCTGAAGCCGTTCTTACTTGGCTTTCTACAGGACTTGTGCCAGAAGGTTTAAATGACGAACTTGAACGAAAGTACATTGATATTTTAAACAATTACAGCGCTATCTATCAATATTTGGAAATAGATCAAGATAAACTGTATGTTAAAAGCGATACCTTAAAAGCAAATATATTGTCTGGCAGGTTTAAAGGTAATATTCTGGGTTATAATTTTGACCTCGACAAGACACTGGAAGACATATGTGAAGAGCGTGAAAAGTTCACTGGCTCAGTGCAGGCGTTGCGTGAAGAGTTGCTCAACTGCGACTGGAAGCGTGCCAATCTTCACCCTTACGAAGATAATCGTCTCACTGACATCAACCTTGGGCATTGGGAACTTTTTGAACCAAGAGTTGATGGTGAAGTTGTGATTGAATTGCCAAAAGATGAGGTCTTTGTTGCTCGTCCGCCGCATATGGATATTATGACTGACGGAACCTGTGCCATTGACTTTGGCACCAAATCTACGGTAGTAGTCTGCCGCAACCGCGATGCAAGGCTTCTCCGTATTGGTGAAGGTGATTATTCTAAGGCACCAACCATGCTCGATTATGAAAATCCGACTGTTATTGAGCTGTGTGATGTTGAAGCTTTCTTTGAAGCTTACAATTCACGCAGAGGCAGACCTTATACCGAGTGGAAACAGATAAAGGTTTCACACGAAGCGGCGAAGGCGCTCTTCGACAATACCGAGGATTCTTCCATTTATGATTCGGTCTTCGGTGAGTTAAAACAGTGGGTTAACTCAAAGGACAAGCGACTCAGACTTCAAGATCATAAAGGATACATCATTGAACTCAAGCCTTATTGTGAATTGCAGGACGATGACTTTGATCCCATTGAGATTTATGCCTATTATCTCGGTCTCTACATCAACAACATGCACAATCGTATTTACCTTGACTATATTCTCTCATTCCCTGTGACTTATGCCAAAGATGTTCGCGAGCATATCCGAAACAGTTTTGAACGAGGTATAAAGAAGTCCTTGCCACCCGCGCTGGTAAACAATTCTGAGATCATGGAGCAATTCAGAGTTCACGCCGGAGCGAGTGAGCCTGCCGCCTATGCAATCAGTGCCCTGCACGAGTTTGGACTTGAACCTAAAGAGACGGACACAAAGGTCGCTTATGGTGTCTTTGACTTTGGCGGTGGTACTACCGACTTTGATTTTGGCATTGAGGAAGTGCCAAGCAATCACAAGCGCAAGTTTATAATCAGACGCTTCGGCGCAGGTGGTGATCCTTACCTTGGCGGCGAGAATATTCTTGACCTTCTTGCCTATGAAGTTTTTAAGGACAACCTCGAAGTGATGAGGAATGGTAAGATTGCCTTTGCCTTGCCGCCATACTGCACTAAGCCAAGCGGCACGGAGACTCTCATATTGGAAGAAGGCGATGCTCCTAATCAAGCTAAAATGAACAGAAAGCGTCTTGCCAGTGAGATGCGTCGCATTTGGGAACATCACGACGATATAGATATATTCAACAAAGGTGACTTTTCCATGCACCTCTTCACTTCTGACAAGAATGATGATAAAATGTCTAATGGAAGTTTGCTTGTTGAAGTTGGACTGAATGTCAATGTTGAAAAACTTGAGAAGATCATTGAGAATCGAATCCGCCGCGGCGTAGAGAACTTCTTCACTGCATTGATACAGGCTTTTCAGAACAAAGCAATAAAACCTATCCATATATTTCTTGCCGGTAATTCCTGCAAGGCACCGATTGTCAAGAAGCTATTTGAAGAAGCCATTAAGGTTTATGAGGTGAGAATTGCAGAGGGTCTCTTACAAGGACTCGAACAGGAGAAAGACACAAAGGGCGATGGCGTCTTCAAACTTCACTTACCGCTTGGTGTAAAAGAATCAGATTTACAAATTGAATCAGATAATAAGACAATAGCTGATGATAATTCTACAAATGACTCAAATACCATTGCAGAGATTGACTTCGACCAAATGAGAACGGGTAAAACCGGCGTAGCTTTCGGTCTTCTCCGTACTAGAATCGGCGGCAAAGATGTTAAAATCATCGACGAGGACATCTCGTTAGATAATGAAGTAATCTTTCCATACTATCTCGGCGACATTGACAGAGACGGACATTTTGAGGTTTTGATTGGCTTAAAAGTACCGTATGGCGAGTGGACAAAGTTCGCCTATGCTGATGAGACAGAGTTCGAACTTTATTATACAAAAGAGCCAAAGGCATTGGATAGTCAATTAACAGAGAGTGAAGTCAACCGTGTGCGCTGTAGAATTGATTCAGCGGACATTAGTGATGATGACAATATTCAGGTTTACATTCGCAAGGTATCACCAGATAGTATTGAGTATGCTATCGGAACAGCAAATGACTTCAACAGAGGTGACTTTCAAGGCAAAATCTATCGCAAGCAGTTAAAATAAATTATATATAGGAGTGAGTTTAATGTTAAAGTATACTTTCTACGGGCATGCCTGTTTCCTTCTTGACGACGGTGAGTATAAAATCCTCGTCGATCCGTTCTTGAGTGGCAATCCTCAAGCGACAATCAGTCCCAAAGAAGTTGAGACAAACTATATCCTTATCTCTCATGCTCATGACGATCACCTTGGTGACGCGCCGGAGATTGCTACGAGACTTGATGCAGAAGTAGTTGCCATTCCTGAAGTGTTGACGCTCTGCACTTCTCGCGTTGAAAAAGCAATCAAAGCCGATCCCATGAACCTTGGCGGCACTCTTAATCTGCCGTTTGGTATTGTCAGAATGGTACCAGCACTTCATTCCAGTGGCGTTGAGGGTGGAATTGCCTGTGGATTTGTAATTAAAATCTTCGGTAAAACTATCTACTATGCCGGTGATACTGCCCTTTTCAGCGATATGAAGTTGATTGGTGAGCGCGATAAGATTGATTATGCAATCCTGCCGATTGGTGACAACTATACTATGGGTATTGAAGACGCTGCCAAGGCCGTGCACTTCCTTGGTGCTGATAATGTCATTCCACTGCACTACGGCACTTGGGGCGTGATTAATCAAAATCCTGAAGAATTTAGAAAACTAGTCACCGGTGCTGAAGTCTATGTTGTTAAGCCAGGTCAAACCATTGAGCTTGCATAATGAGAAGTTAATCGTCATTCTCGGCGCAACGGCAACGGGCAAATCAGCACTTGCGCTGAGAATGGCGGAAGAATTACAGACAGAGATCATCTCCGCCGACTCAATGATGGTTTATAAAAACTTCAATATTGGCACTGCCAAACCTTCACTCGAAGAGCTTAAAAGGATTAAGCATCATCTTGTTGATATACTTGAACCTGAAGAAAAATTTAGTGTTGCTGATTTTCAAGCCGCTGCCGCTAAAATAATCACTGATCTCAATAATCAAGGCAAAATACCAATAGTCGCCGGTGGTACAGGATTGTACATTCAAGCGCTAATTGAGGGTTACAAATTTAAAAATGCTGAAGACGTTGACGATTGTGGTAAAGTCAAAAAGAGCCTTCTATCTCACTTCAAGGAGACCGGAAGGCTTGTTTATGATGTTAAAGTTATTGGATTGACGCTTGATCGACAAGAACTTTACAGGCGAATCAATGAGCGCACTCAAAAAATGTTTGATAATGGTCTCGTCGATGAGGTTAAATCTCTGCTTGACAGCGGTGTCAGTCGCAATGCTCAAGCAATGCTGGGTATTGGTTATAAGGAAACGCTTGAATACATAGACGGCAAAATCACTCTTGAAGAGACGATCAACAAAATCAGCCAAGCCACTCGCAACTTCGCTAAACGCCAATTCACCTGGTACAAGCGAATGAAGTACATTGATTGGCAATTACCATAATTTAGTGGTGATGAAGAGAAGAAATAATAATTAATCAAACTAAAGAAGCCCGCCAAAGAGACGAGCTTCTTTTATTTTAATCGGCATGACCCTCATTTACCAGACCGTTTCCAGTCAAGTGATGAAAGGCGCATCGGTGCTTAACTACTGTGTTCGGTATGGGAACAGGTGGAACCACCGGGCTATACACGCCGAATTGATAGCTGTTAGCTTTGAGCAGAGAGCATATTGCTCTCTACTTATAACTATCAGCTAAGCTGATAGAGAAGAGAAACAAAACGATATATTAGTACTGGTCTGCTACACTCGTTACCGAGCTTCCACTTCCAGCCTATCAAACTTATAATCTTTAAGGTACCTGAGAGAGCCTATATTGAGGAGAGTTTCACGCTTAGTTGCTTTCAGCGTTTATCTCTTCCGAACGCGGCTACTCAGCTGCACTCCTGGCGGAATGACTGATACACCGGCGGTTCGTCCACCCCGGTCCTCTCGTACTAAGGGCCGCTCCCCGCAGCTCTCTTACTCCCGCGATG
>JAFVEZ010000035.1 GCA_017475745.1 Selenomonadaceae bacterium | reverse complement strand
ATCTACATGAAGTGACATCGCCTTAGTTAAATCGTTGACTGCATCAGAATACTGCTGAAATGATATATAGACACTGGCACGGTTGAAATAGGAAGCGCCATTATTGGGATTAAGTTTAATCGCCTCATTGTAGAGTTTGAAAGCTAAATCTTTATCCCAAGGGAATTGATCGTTGCCTTCTTGCACTTTCTGATTTGATAGGAACACCTTGTCGGCTTCTTCAAATTTGGTCTTGAGTTTTTCTTCATCTTTCGCGGTCTTGACTTTCTCAAGCTCTTTCTTCAACTCTGTGATCTGCTTTTCCTGTTCGTCAATCGCCTTTTGAAGTTCTTGATTTTTTGCAACAAGCTCTGAGCGCTCACTGACACCTTTTGAAATCCACTCATCAACTTTATCGCTGTCAATATTTGCTTGAATGGTTGCACGATATACTATTCCAGCGTGCTCAGGAATCGTAATGATATCAAACTTAACATCAGTAACGCTGAGAATGCCGTTTGACATAGTTATAATCTCATCTTCAGTGACTTTGAAGTTTTCGACTTTTGTATAAGAATTAATGTAAACACCTGCTTGCTCTTGTGCATTGCGTTCGGCGTATTGTTTAGCACGCTGCTTGGCAATCTCCGGCGTCTCAAAGTCGCTCATGATATACTCACCGACACCAGTGTAAGTTTTAATTTCAGCATGTCCAATCGGCATAAATGTCATACTGCCAACGATTAAAGATGCTGCTATCAATCTGGATAGTTTTCTTCCGATATACACAGATTAACACCTCTTTTTTAGGCTTTAGGTTTCGATATATCAACCCAACCGGCGGACTTGATAAATTTTTCCAACTCGTCGAGTTGTAGTCTTACTGCGCTATGCTCATTACCTGCCGCTGGATAGACAGTCTCAAATCTTTTTAATGATTCGTCCAGGTAAATCGGAACGCCATCATTGACGGCAAACGGACAAACTCCACCGACTGCGTGTCCAATGTAGCCTTCAACATCATCAATCGGAATCATCTTAGTCTTGGTATGGAAAGTATCTTTAAATTTGTGATTGTCGATCTTCACATCACCAGCAAGGAGAATCAATATCGGCTTATCCTCAACCAACAGTGAGATAGTCTTGGCAATGTTGCCCGGCTCACAGCCAACAGCCTTTGCTGCCTCGTCCACAGTTGCAGTTGATTCATCAAATTCAAGTATCCTGTCAAGTTCGCCGATGCTCTCGAAGTACTTTTTAACCTTATCTATTGCCACTGTGTCACCTCAAGCGTCCAGCTTTTTAGCAAGAAGCTGATTGACCATTTGAGGGTTAGCCTTGCCTTTGGTTGCCTTCATAATCTGCCCGACAAGTGCACCAATCGCCTTCTTCTTGCCTGCCTTGTACTCTTCGACTGCTTTCGGGTTGTTGGCAATTACTTCATCAACAATGCCTTCAATCGCTGAAGTATCGGTTATCTGCACGAGTCCTTTATCTTTGACTATCTTTTCTGGGTCGTCCGGCGACTTCCACATCTCGACAAATACCGTCTTGGCAATCTTGCCGGAGATAGTACCCTTGTCGATAAGTTTAATCATTTGTCCAAGTCTCTTAGCATCAACCGGTGACTGTTCTATAGTCAAATTT
>JAFVEZ010000034.1 GCA_017475745.1 Selenomonadaceae bacterium | reverse complement strand
GCTTTTGAACTAGTACCCATAGCAAGAGTAAGATTAGAGAGACTACCAGCAATAGTGCCCAATGAATACCAACGCTCATCATCAATACCATGAGTAAGTTCTGCCATACCTTCTTTAAGCCATGCCGGTAAATTGACAAAGTAATCTATATTGGCTGACATTACGGCGTGAGTAAATTCATGAGCGAGAGTACGATCTAAGTAACCGGCACTTGTAGAAGAAGTGCTACCATTTGGATCAGAAGTATCTACTGAATCGTAATACTTCATATTAATAGATAATGTTAAAGAAGAGGTTTTTTTAGGATCGTAATAACCTGAACCAACATAAGCAAGCCAAGTATTGTCCACATTTTCAAATATAACGTCCATGGTTTTAACAGAAGCACTTGAAGCTGTAGAAAATCCAAAACCTGGACCATAAGACTCTTCGATAAGATTAAATGAAGCAGAACACCACCAAGTATAAAGAGCATTCCACATATATTTTTGAGAGTTTGTGAGATCAGAATAAGTTTTACCGCTGCCAAGCTGAACTGTTAATCCATTGACCGTAAAAGAATTTGAAGTATAGGTTTTAAGAGAACCTGTTTCTGGAACAATACTTTCATTGGTTTTGATAACAGATCCACCTGCATCGGAGCCTGTAATGGCACCGGTATCTGTATTATCAATAATAATTCCGCAGTAATCTTTCAAAAAAGAGGAACCACTGGTGGCAACAGAAGCATCATGGAGAAAGCTATTAATAGCGTCATCAATACCACCAAAGTTTGAACAAGCTTGAATAGCTTCATCAAGCATATCCTTAGCTGTGGTTTTTGTTGATTTGTCAAGAGATGCCATGAACTTCTGAATAACTTCCAGTTGAGTGTAGGAATCTCCCGAAGCAACAACAGGACTTGTTATTTTATCACTTTTAAGTTCCAAACTCCCAGAACTTTCAACTGTTACCATACTCATATAAAACGCCTTCCTTCCTTGTTAAAATCTTCCTATTGTAAAAATAGCACAAAATCCCTGCTGCGTCAACCCTGAATTGGATTATAATATAAAAATTTAATTCAAAATAATGAATATCAAATTCAATATTAATAGTTTATAGTTTTATTAAATATTCGTTTACACTATCAATTAGCGCTTTAAGTAGGTAATATAGTCTCATGTGAGTTGTATTCCTTATCATAAGCTACTATCTATAACGGAATGAAGGCAGGTGAACTTTTTATGCTCAATGCAGGAGATTTTGATTTTATGAAGAATCAAATCAATATAACTAAAAGCCGAATGAGAATCAACGGCAAAAGGATAAGTTTGACATATCTTCTTAATAAAAGTAATTCTAAATAAATAAGAAGCGGCAAAACCGCTCAAAGGAGGAAACAGTATGAGTGATGAAAAACAGAAAGCTGAACTTGATTTGCAAGAACTGATCAAGAAGGCTGAATCACAGACAGACTTTCCAGAAGTTGATCTGTCAGAGTTCACCCCACCAACCTACGAAGAATGGAAAGAAGCGTGCGTTGCACTCTTGAAAGGCGCACCTTTTGAAAAGAAGATGTATACCAAGACCTATGAGGGCATCACCTTCGATCCTATGTACTTCCGCAAGGATACTGAGGAGAAAGGCTATCTGCCGAAGAATGCTTTCCCAGGAATGGATAACTTCCTTCGCGGCGCGGCTGTCAATGGCTATGTTAATAAGCCTTGGGGCATTGCTCAAGTTGCTGATGAGACCGACCCTGCTGAGAACAACGAGGTTCTCAAGCATGAAGTTGACAAAGGCTCCACAATCTATCATGTCAAAGTCGACAGTGCAACGTTGAAGACAATCGACGCCAAAGACGCTGACAAAGTTGGTGATGTCGGTGTAAGCCTTAATACCATTGATGATGTTGAAACTCTTCTCAAAGACCTCAAACTTGGTGAGTATCCGCTCTATGTCTATGCAGGTGAATCTTCAATTCCTCTGCTTGCACTGATTGTCGCGGCAGTTAAGAAGAACGGCGGCAAAGTCGATGCGCTCAAAGGCTTCATTGGAGCTGATCCAATCGGTGAACTTGCAGCTAACGGCAAACTTGACCAAAGTCTTGATAAACTCTATGACGAGGCAGCAAGTGCAGTGAAATGGGCAGTCAAGAACGCTCCTAAGCTTAAAACCTTGTTCGTTAAATCTGACGCTTACAGCAACGGCGGTGCCAATGATGTCCAAGAGGTTGCCTACACTCTCGCAACCGCAGTGCAGTACGTTCGTGCTTTGATGGATCGCGGATTGACGATTGACGAAGCTGCAAGCCAGATTATGTTCGGCTTCTCAATGGGTGAGAACTTCTTCATGCAGATCGCCAAGCTCCGCGCAGTTCGTCCGATTTGGGCAGAGATCATCAAGGCCTTCGGCGGCAATGCTGAATCACAGAAAGCTCATGTCCACGGTCGTCCGGCACTGTTCTTCAAGACCGTTTATGATCCTTATGTCAACATGCTCCGCAACACTACTGAGATATTCAGCGGCGTTGTCGGCGGTATTGATTCTTTCGAGAGTTCGCCATTTGATGAGCCAATCCGCAAAGGTGACGAGTTCAGTCGTCGTATCGCTCGCAACGTTCAAATCATTCTGCAAGAAGAGTTCGGACTCCTCCAGCCGATTGATCCTGCAGGCGGAAGCTGGGCAGTTGAGACCTTGACTCAGCAAATCAAAGAGAAGATTTGGGCTGAGTTCCAGGCGATTGAAGCTAAAGGCGGAATCGTTGCTGCACTCAAAGAAGGCTATCCTCAAGAAGCAGTTGCCAAAGTCCTTGCCGATAGACTCAAGGCTGCTGAATCAAGACGTGACCGTATTGTCGGCACAAATATGTATCCTAACATGACTGAAGAGAGACTTGACCCACGTGTTGAAAATTTTGACGAAAATAAGAGAAATCGCGTGGCTGCGGTGGAAAAGTTCATATCTTCGATTGATGCTGGCGCTGTTGGAACAGCAGTACAGGCGATCAAAGTGGCTGAGGTGGATTCCGCTATTGCTGCTGCCGCTGCCGGTGCTACTATTAATCAAATTCGTCAAGCACTGGGCACGGGAAAGAGCGAGACGGTAAAAGCTGTTATTGCACATCGCCGCAGTGAGAAGTTTGAGGCACTCCGTGAAGCTACTGAGAAATTTGCCGCTGAACATAACGGCGACAATGTAAAAGTCTTCCTTGCCAATATGGGACCAATTCCACAGCACAAGGCCCGTGCTGACTTTACCACTGGCTTCCTGCAGGTTGGTGCCTTCAAAATTTTGGGCAATGATGGCTTCAAGACGCCTGAAGATTGCGCTGCAGCCGCTAAAGAGTCCGACGCTGATGCAGTTGTCATCTGCTCCACCGATGCAACCTATCCGGAGATCGTTCCTGCCCTTGCACCTAAGCTCCACGAAGTTCTGCCAAATGCCACCGTTTACCTTGCAGGTACCGCTCCTGAAGAATTGGTTGAGACCTATAAGAACGCCGGAATTGACGATTATATCAATATTCGCTCGAATTGCTACCAGACTTTGGTTGCATTGCAAAAGAAGAAAGGCATTGCCTAAAACGTTAATTAATATTCGTTGTGCCGATTCCAAATTGGCGGTGGAAAATCATCTACCATTTGATGCTTAACATTAATTAGCACAACAGATCGACTATTGTTATGAGGTGTTAGTATGAAAAGTAAAATTATCAAGACAGCCGCTATTGCATTGAGTGCTCTTATGATTGCGACTCAACCTTCATTCGTTCTTGCAGCAGATGAAGATTCAGAAACGCCTAGAGTTGAAGCAAGACTAACCACTATTCCTAAAGGAAATGTCTATATTCCAAAAGGCACAGTGATTGAGGTTGAAGCATCAAAAACTTTCTCAACAAAGGAAATACAGGCAGAAGATGTTCTACCAATCGTGACCAGTAAGAATATCATGATTAATGAGATAGTTGTTATTCCAAAGGGTACGAAGGTTAGGGCAGTTGCCACGAGAGTTAGAAAATCCTGGATGCTCGGCAGAGGCGGCATATTCAATTTCTCCATTGTTTCAGTCAAAGCACTAAATGGCGTGGTCATTCCTTTGGAATATGAATACAATAAAGAGAAGTCCGGCAATGTACTAATAAGCGAAGGTACTCGTTTTGAAGCCGTTGTTACTGCGGATACCGACCTTGAGACAACCATTGGAAATTTGGCAAATGCAATGAAAGAGAACAAAGACGATAACATGAAAATTACTATAAAATGATGACACCTTTACATTCTTTAGTTGGTTGTGCGTGTCAAATTAGTTTACTTGTTCGATAATTAAAGGCAATCGGCACCTCAATCAAAAGTACGTTTTTCTCAGAAAGAAGTGATAATATAATGGCATATAAAAATCCTGATTTCACACAGATTAGCCTTAGTGACGCGCCACAACAGTCCGAGGCTGAATGGAAGAAACAGTTTGAAGAAGCCGCTGCGGCTAACTATGACTCATTGATTGAGCGCACTATGGAACATATTCCGGTTAAGCCACTCTATACACATGATGAATATAAACACATGAATCACCTTGACTTCGCGAGTGGTATTCCGCCATGTTTGCGTGGACCTTACTCAACAATGTACGTCTTCCGTCCGTGGACAGTTCGTCAGTATGCAGGCTTTTCAACTGCTGAAGAGTCCAACGCCTTCTATCGCCGTAACCTCGCCGCCGGTCAAAAAGGTCTCTCTATCGCGTTCGACCTTCCTACTCACCGTGGCTATGATGCCGACAATCCACGTGTCTTCGGTGATGTCGGCAAAGCGGGCGTCTCTGTCTGCTCAATGCTTGACATGAATATCCTCTTCAGTGGTATTCCATTGGATCAGATGTCAGTCTCAATGACCATGAATGGCGCTGTGCTTCCGATACTTGCTTTCTTCATTCAGAGCGGTATTGAGCAGGGTGTCGACAAGTCAATCCTTGCAGGTACTATCCAGAATGACATTCTTAAAGAGTTCATGGTGCGTAATACTTACATCTATCCGCCTGAAATGTCAATGCGTATCATCGGCGATATTTTCGAGTATACGACGAAATACATGCCGAAGTTCAATTCTATCTCAATCTCCGGTTATCACATGCAAGAGGCTGGTGCTCCGGCTGATATTGAGCTTGCTTATACTCTTGCTGACGGTCTTGAATATATCCGTACAGGTATCAAGGCAGGTCTTAAGGTTGATGACTTTGCAAAGCGTCTCAGCTTCTTCTGGGCGATTGGCAAGAACTACTTCATGGAAGTCGCCAAGATGCGTGCTGCTCGTGTCCTTTGGGCGAAGATTGTCAAATCTTTCGGCGCAGAGAATCCGAAGTCAATGGCACTCAGAACTCACTGCCAGACTTCCGGCTGGTCCCTCACCGCTCAAGACCCGTTCAACAATATCGCGCGTACTGCAATGGAAGCTATGGGCGCAGCACTCGGTCATACTCAGAGCTTGCACACCAATGCGCTTGACGAAGCAATCGCTCTGCCTACTGACTTCTCCGCTCGTATTGCCCGTAACACCCAGCTTTACATTCAAGACGAAACCCGCGTCTGCAAGATCATTGATCCGTGGGGCGGCTCCTACTATGTTGAAGCTCTCACCAACGAAATTATCCGTCGTGCTTGGGCACATATCCAAGAAGTTGAGCAACTCGGCGGCATGACCAAGGCTATCTCCACCGGCTTGCCGAAGATGAGAATTGAAGAGGCTGCGGCACGTCGTCAGGCTCGTATCGACTCCAACAATGAGACCATCGTCGGCCTTAACAAATATCGTCTCGACAAGGAAGATCCGCTTGAGATTCTTGCGATCGACAACACCGCCGTCCGCAATGCACAGGTTGAGCGTCTCAACAAACTTCGTGCAGAGCGCAACGAAGATGACGCCCGCGCTGCCCTTGAAGCTATCACCAAAGCGGCTGAATCTCGCGATAGCGGCAACCTGCTTGAATGTGCTGTTGAAGCGGCCCGCGTTCGCTGCTCACTTGGTGAGATTTCCGACGCTGTTGAGAAGGTCAGCGGACGTTATCAGGCTGTCATGCACACTATCAGTGGCGTTTACTCTTCAGAGTTCACTAACAAGACTGCTCTTGAGAAGGCCATTGAGAAGGCTGACGAGTTCGAGAAGCTAACTGGTCATCGTCCTCGCATCTTCGTTGCGAAGATGGGTCAAGATGGTCACGATCGTGGCCAAAAGGTCATTGCCACCTCGTTTGCTGATATGGGTTGGACCGTTGATGTTGGTCCACTCTTCCAGACACCGGCTGAGACGGCGAAGGACGCAGCAGAGAATGATGTCGACATGGTCGGCTTCAGCTCACTCGCTGCTGGCCACAATACTCTGTTGCCGGAGCTTGTCGAAGAACTCAAAAAGCTTGGTCGCGATGATATCATGGTTGCTATCGGCGGTGTCATTCCTGTACAAGATTACGACTTCCTCTACAAGAGCGGTGCTGTGGCAATCTTCGCGCCTGGTACCAACATTCCTGAAGCTGGAATCAAACTCATTGATCTGCTGATTGAACGCGCCAAGGAAGAAGATGCCGGCTGAGATTTAAATTGATTCAAGAGTTGTTGTGAATATATAAATTAAGAGCGTCAAACCGTTTGGCTTGGCGCTCTTTGATTGTCACTATCTCTATTATTCAATCAACTTGCTAAAACTTCGTTGCCGGTCTCAGTGATTAGAATCGTCTTCTCCCACTGTGCCGATAAGCTGCCATCTTGAGTCGTGACTGTCCAGCCGTCATAGGCATCAGTTACAACCTGCTTACGGCCGGCATTAATCATTGGTTCAACAGTGAAGATCATACCCGGTACCATCAACATGCCTGTCTCCGCCTTGCAATCGTGACTGACAAACGGCTCAAGGTGGAATTTCTTGCCGACGCCGTGTCCACCGAGATCAGTGACGACTGAGTAACCGTTGGCACGCGCAAGTTGTCCGCAAGCAGCGCCAATATCGCCGATAAAGTGCCAAGGCTGTGCTGCCTTGATACCTACTTCCATTATCTCTCTCGTGGTATCAACTAGCTTCTTGGCTTCCAAAGTTGTCTTGCCGCCGGCGATGTACATTCTCGAAGCATCAGCAAAGTAACCGTCAAGATCGGTTGTGATGTCGATGTTCAATATGTCACCTTCACGCAGAATGGTCTTCTTTGAAGGTATTCCGTGACAAACGACATTGTTGACTGATATACAGATACTCTTCGGAAAGCCGCTGTAATTCAGGCTTGAAGGGTGCCCACCGTGACTCACAATGTACTCGTGAGCGGCATCATTCAAGCTCAAGGTATCAATTCCAGGTTTAACTAGTTTATCCATTAAATCAAGAGCGCCGGTATTGATGATAGCTGCTCTCTTAACACCTTCAATATCTTGAGGTGAATTGATTAAATGATGCGGCGGTCTTATTTGACTCTTGTTGATATTGTATTTTATTTCGTCGATTCTTGCATCAAAATCCATATGGCACTTCTTATACTTCTTGCCGCTTCCACACCAGCAGGCATCATTCCTCTTCATGTACCGCCACCACTCCTTAATTGTGTTTAATATTTCCATAATTTACTCTCTAATTGACACATCACCGGCATAGACTTTCTCTGTGCCTTTCTCTGTCTTGACAATCAAGGCACCTTCAGAGTCTATATCCTCAGCAATAGCAGCAAATTCTTCATCACTGCCAGCAGGTATAACTCTGATCTTCTTTCCTATGGTGATGTTATACTTTCGCCATTGATTTAGAATCTCCTCAAATCCGTTTTGATTGGCTTCAATGTAAAGTTTATCAAATTCTTCAAGCAGAGCCTTCAAGAAGTCAATCCTTGACACACTGTCACCCTTCACCTCTGAAAGCGAAGCGGCAATATCTCTTAAATCTTCAGGAAACTCATCACGATTGATATTAACGTTGATTCCTATTCCGATAACAATATAATTAATCCTACTCATCTCAGCACTGATCTCAGTTAAAATACCGACGATCTTTCGCCCATTGTAGAGCAAATCATTTGGCCACTTGATAGCAGGTTGAATGTCAAAGCGAATCATTGCCTTAGCAACGGCAACCGCTGTCATCAATGTACATTTAGGCGCGTCGTGTGGCAGAAACCTAGGCTTGAGTATAATGGACATGAGGATACTCTTATATTTAGGCGAAAAAAAAGAACGGCCAAGGCGACCCTTGCCACCGGTTTGTTCTTCAGCTATAACAACAGTGCCATCGACAGCACCGTCGTTGGCAAGTTCTTTAGCTATACGATTAGTCGAATCAGTTGTAATATGATACGAGATGTTCTTACCGATTATTTCAGTTTTGAGGTCAGTTTGTAATTCGCTGGGCATTAAAAGATCGGGCACCTCTTGGAGCCTATATCCATTGTGTTCGCTGCTCGATATCTTATAACCTGTCTTACGAAGTTCTTGGATATGCTTCCAAACAGCGGTGCGCGAAATGCCGAGTTTATTTGCTATTTTCTCGCCAGAGATAAAGCTATCTTCATTGCTCTTCAAAAAGTCAACGATCTTTTTACGCATAATCACCCTTCTAAATATTTAACGGACAATGATATTGAGTACATTATATGAGATTGACTGCAAGGTCAAATCGACATCTGCGATACTTTGAAGCTCATTAAAGAGAGTCTGAGGTGAGCCTGAATAGTTTATGCTGAATATTCCCTTGCCGCCTTCGTAACTCGAAAGATTGACATTACTGACATTGCGGACTTGAGCAAGCGCAGATTGTACTCTGTTGATTTTGGAGAAATCCGAACCCATAACGACAACTTGCATACTTTGACGATTGCCTGAGCCTAAAGTCATTAACTGCTCAATGAAGTACTCACCCATCTGCTTACCAGCGGAAGCAAGTGCTTTCTTCGCTGCAAGTGATTCGGAACTGTCGATTGCAGAGCCATACTTGCCATCAGCTGCAATGATTTGTCCTGTCTTGACAATAAACATTTTAGCTTCCAATCTTGCACGGCAGGATTGCATTTTGGAAGTCTGATTGCCTGGAAGCCATTGAGCTGCATCGCCCATACCTTGACTAAATGCTTCACCGACAATCATAATGTCAACACCAAGTTTCTGTGCTGCTTGGGTCATTTGAGTTGCACTCATATTCATGGGCTTGGCTACGGAGAGCCTGGAACCAACTTCAGTAACGTTTGTAAAGCCTGCTTCAGTCAGAGCCTTGACAACCGCAGTCTCACCAGCAGGATCGGGAATACGATATTGTATGTGGCTTTCTGGTATATAAACAGCTATTCTTGGATTTCTCAATCTAGTGTCAATGATTCCGAGACGAGTCAACTCACTCATCAACTTGGAGTTTGGATTATCATCAACATCTGCGTTTATAGTGACTTGCCAGCCACTTGGAGTATGTTGTCTATTTGTAACTTCATAGTTGGTGACAAATCCGCGTGACTGCGTATAAATCTGGTCGCGTATAACCATACTATTCTGAACTAAGGTTTGAGAATCAACCAGAACGCCCAAGGTCTTTTCAACAGCCATTCTCAAGGCATCATTCTCAGCTTCTGAAGAAGTCACACCTTGCCCCGTAACAGTAACATTTTTGGCAAATACCGCTCCGCTGAATAACATCAACAGCGCAACTGCCATTATAAATACTTTACGCATACGACTTTCCTCACTTTTATCATTGTGTGCGTTTCAAGATATCATTTTTCTTGACCTTCTCGGTATAAGTAATTACTTTACAAACCGAATATTCGGCATTGACTTCGGTTATTTTTGCCTTGCCAATGGAAATGTGTGTCATCGCTACAATCACGCCATTTTTGATTATAGGACTGCATTCTCTTGCTATTTCAAAGGTCTCGCCAACACGAATTCCAGCATCAAGTCCTTGATCTATGTATAGAACGTCGCCTTGTACTTCAAGAATCCTTGCAGTGAAAGGGTGATATTTTTGTATGTCCTGTAAAACTTTCTTTGCTGCTTCCACGCAGGCGTCATGAAGAGCTGTCTGCTGATCGTCAGCGGTTTCTGAAGCATCAATCGAACTGACTATAATGTCCTTGCCAGTCTCATTGTCAATCAGACGAAATGTCATTGCCACTCTGGCTTTGTATTTATCTACGGCTTTTTTTACCAATTTAATGTTCGGTGTGTACTTATATTTAGGGTTTTCGTCCACCTTGACATTTGTGATTTTAGTGATAAGCGAGTACTTTGCACCTACGAGTTGACCAAGTTCTACAGCAGTATTTGTATCTACTGCGCCACTATGCTGAAAGCCGCCTTCTTTCATGATTTGTCCCAATTCCGTACGCTCTACTACAGTGTAAGTACCGCTATTGTGCAAGGCAACTGTCAACTGTTCTGCCAATATTGACGAGATATTATATTTGTCAGATGCGTCAAATGCATTTTCGACAGGCAAAATTGCAACAGTTCTCTTGGAGGCTTCACAAGAAGTTGATCCGATAGTTAAAAGTACAGCAGTAAAAACAATCAGAAACTTTAATAATTTAGACATCATATCACTTCCTTAATAGTAAGAGGTTAAAATCATTCATCTGTCTTCTTAGCTGTACAACCGCGTTTTATTGCATTAGGATCAGAATCATCTCTCTTAATGATTTTACAAATTGAATGATTTTTATTAACTTCTGTTACTAATGCTTTGCCAACTTCCGTCGTTCGCACAGTTATGACTTTGCCGTCCATATCGGTGATGGGAACACTTTTGGTAAAAATGGCAAATATGTCACCTACTTTAATATTCGCGTCATTTCCTTTATCAATGTACAAAACATCACCTTCAACATATATAACCGCTATATCAGATGATGTATTCTCTTCCGTTGTTTGTTGTTCAGTTTCCGTTTTAGTTTCAAGTGGAGATTGCTTGACAACTTTAGAAATGAAGTCCTCCGCTACTGCCTTACAAGCTGTACGCAGAGCATTTGCACCATTAGTTCCAGTCTCAGTGCAGGTTATCTCATCAGAGAATATCACTTCGCCGGTCTCATTGTTGAGAAATTTAAGCTCAACAATAATCTTGCCTTCAAAATCTCCTGCTTGTGTGCTTTTAGTAACTTTGACATCTCCATTGCTTTCTTTATTCTCTGGATTTTCGCTGCCTTCACTATTCTGACCAGTAATATTCTTGATTGCTTCAAGGGCGTTTTTATCTCTATTTTCAGTAACTTCTGCGGATACTACTTTTCCAATGACACTACACTGAGCATTAACTTTTTTACCAATAGAGATTGCTTGCTCCTGCTCAACATTTTCCTGGATTCCAACAGCAATTAAAGTCTGATTAACCTTTTCACGATCAATTACAGCATAGCTTTCACTGCTGTGGAATACATTGATAAGCTGATTGGTCATATTTTCAGCTACAAGTTTGTACATTATCGACTCGGAACTAGTTTGAACGGTATCAGAATTATTGTCGATAGGCATAATCGCAACATTTTTCTTTGCCGCTTCGCCGTGAATTGACATACTAAATAACGCGAAAACAGCTACAATCACCAAAAAAATTTTAAGCAATTTGTACATTTTTTCACCACCAAAGTTAAACAATCCTATTTTGAATTACACACGTCTTACCGATATGCCGCGTGCAATCGTATCATAAGATGATCTTGAAATGACTTGACATATGGAATATTCGTCATAAACCGTTTTAACTTGTATTCTGCCGAGAGTGGTCGACCTAACTGCAATGATTTTGCCTTCCATATTCTTGATTGGAGCATCTTCTTTGAAGAGTTCCAAAATGTCACCCTCGTGCAAGCCAGCATTAGAGCCTGCGTCGATGTAAATTTCTTCACCATAAGCTTCCAAGACCATAGCGGTGAATGGATTTTTCTTTTGTATTTGAGTCAGAAAATCGTCAGCCGCAATCTTGCAGGCTTCATTTAAAACAGATTCTTCACTCTCGCCGCCCTTTTCGCCTTTCACTTGAGTCATCAGGACTATCTCACCGGTCTCATTGTCAATAAATTTAATATCAACCGCAATTTTGGCAACAAATTTATCCATATTCGGAGTTGTTCCGCCGCCCATGCCTAAACCGAGAAGAGTTCCGAGAATGATTTTGTCCTTGTTGTTAGCGAGTTCAGCAACAGACACCTTACTGATAACAGAATATTGTACACCCAACATCTTGCCAACTTGAATGGTTTTATTGGGATCGACAGCGCCAGTCATCTGGAAGCCAATTTCTTTCATTGCCGTACTTAATTGATTGCGTTCCACAACGGTGTAATTGCTGCTATCGTGAAGAGCGCGGGTTAATTGAGTTTCCATAATTTCTGCAACTTTTCTTGCAGTTTCGTCGTAAGGACTTTCAATCGGCATAACGGCAACTACCTTTTTAGCAGCTTCGCATGAAAGTGCACTCACAGCCATAAAAGCAACAGTTAAAATAAAAATTATACTTAGTAATTTACGCATAGTTAATGCACCTCCAAATAGTGTCAAAGGGAATAACAGCAACCGTTATTTTCTGCTTCACAAAAAGCTGACAAAGTAATGTCGACAGCTATCAATATGAAGAAAGGTCTGCTAGTTTAATGATCTTCCAACCAAGGTTAAAACATGGTTTCGATAGTGCCTATAACATCTCCTCGATGGTTTTTGAGGATTGGCGGGAAAGTTTTGTCAAGTTCAGCCATTTCGTCTTTGGTGAGTAAATCCAAATGTTTCAAAATAGCAATAACCATAGGAGTAACTACAGCAAAATCACCATCTTCAATCTTGAAGGTGATGCCAAGATTCTCATCTTTAACGGCTATGCAATATACAGCATCAGAACCCATCTTACCAATGAGACGACCATTTGAGACCTCAGAAATAGCGCAATCAATACGACCCGTACCGGAGATTACTTGAGGATAGTGACTCATTGCATCGCGAATTTTAGTCGCCGCTGTCTCATATTCACCCCAATTACCCTTTGAAGGTGTCGATAGACGAGCATAAGCCAGTGACATGTTATACAACGGCAGATAGAAGACAGGAACGCCGCAACCATCAATTCCGATTTCTAGCTTGTCTTCAGGCACTTTGCTTGCCATTGCAACATGTTTGAAGATTAATTTCTCCGCTTCGTGCTGCGGTTGACTGTAGCCTTTAACTTCTACACCAAGCATGATTGCAAGTGCCATAATTTGTGCATGTTTGCCGGAGCACTGATTATGTACTTGAGTAATTGGCTCACCAGATTTGATGAGTGCCTTGAAGGCCTTACCATTCAATGGGCGCAGTATTCCACATTCTAAATCACTTTCACTTAATCCCAACTTTTTGAGAATACCTTGAACGAGAGCAACGTGATTGGATTCGCCGCTATGAGAAGATACAAGTATAGCCAACTCTTCCTCAGAGATATTATATTTTTCGAGACCGCCATTTTTAACGAAAGGTAGTGCTTGAAACGGCTTGGCTGCTGATCTCCAAAACATTGGCAGATGCGCATTGCCGATAGCTTTGACGACCTCGCCCTCACAGTTGACAACTGCAACGTCACCACGATGGATATTTTCAACATGTCCAGCGCGAGTATAATGCAAAAGTATTTCACTCATATTAATATTCTCTCCTCACATTTAAACGGTTGAAGGTGTGCTGTCACTTGGTGGAGTTTGTGGCTCTGCTTCAAAGACGGATTCAAATTCCTCTTGACGTTTTTGAAGCTGGACAGCTGGATCAAGTTTGGTCAAGTCGATAGTTTTCGGTTCATCAAAGACGATTGCCTTGAGCTCCGCTGCCGTCAAAGTCTCATGCTCCATAAGTGCTTGAGCAATCATTTCCAGCTTGTCGCGATGCTCGATCAAAATCTTCTTGCACTCACTGTAAGCTTCTTCCATATAACGATGGACTTCCTTGTCAATTTCGCCGGCAACCTCTTCGGAATAGTTCCTTTGAGTTGCAAAGTCACGACCAAGGAATACTTGATGATTTTGACTCTCACCGTAGGCAATAGGACCAAGGACATCACTCATGCCGTATTGCATAATCATTGAGCGAACGATTCGACTTGCCTGCTGAATATCTTGAGAAGCACCGGTGGAAATTTCGTTGAGGGTTATTTCCTCAGCAACACGACCGCCCATAGCGACCTTTAACCTATCAATGAGTTCAGATCTTGTGGCATAGCTGCGATCTTCTTTAGGCAGCATTAAAGTATATCCACCTGCACGACCGCGTGGAATTATTGTAACTTTATGCACCGGATCAGCGTGTTTGAGGAACATTCCGACAAGAGCATGACCACCTTCATGGTAAGCTGTCAGCTTCTTCTCTTCATCGCTCATAACTTTAGACTTGCGCTCCGGACCTGCCATTACACGCTCGATTGACTCTTCTAACTCGTTCATGCCGATTTCACGCTTGTCACGGCGTGCCGACAGAAGTGCTGCCTCATTGACAAGATTAGATAAATCCGCACCGGTAAATCCAGGTGTACGGCGTGCCAAAATATCAAGGTCAGCATCTTTAGCGATTGGCTTGCCCTTGGTATGTACTTTGAGGATAGCAACACGACCCTTGATATCCGGCTTATCGACGACGATTTGACGATCAAATCTGCCTGGTCTCAAGAGTGCAGGATCGAGTATATCAGGTCTGTTGGTTGCAGCGATTATTATAATACCTTCATTTGCAGCGAAGCCGTCCATCTCAACAAGGAGCTGATTAAGTGTCTGCTCACGCTCGTCATGACCGCCGCCTAGACCGGCACCGCGCTGACGACCGACTGCATCAATCTCATCAATAAAGACTATACAAGGCGCATTCTTCTTTGCCTGTCCAAACAAATCACGAACACGCGAGGCACCGACGCCAACAAACATCTCAACGAAGTCAGAACCACTGATCGAGAAGAACGGAACGCCTGCTTCACCAGCAACAGCCTTTGCCAAAAGGGTTTTACCTGTACCCGGAGGGCCAAACAACAGAACACCTTTAGGAATACGCGCGCCCAATTCGTTAAACTTCTTAGGGTGCTGAAGAAATTCGACAACTTCTGCAAGCTCTTCTTTGGCTTCATCGGCACCGGCAACGTCATTGAATGTAACTTTGACTTTATCACCGATGCTCATTCGTGCGCGGCTCTTTCCAAATGACATAACCTTTCCGCCGCTGCCTTGGGTTTGCTGCATTATGAAGAACCAAACACCAATCAAGAGGAGAATTGGTAAGAAAGATGACAGGAGCGTAGTCCACCAAGGCGGCTCTTTAGGATTTTGTGCGGTTATTTCGATATTATGGCTTTCGAGTTTTGATATGAGTGATTCGTCGCCAACGGGAATATCCGGCGCTGTGGTTGAAAATTCCTTGCCGTCTTTGGTTGTACCTTTTATGCTATTTTTGACAAGCGTGACCTTTGTGACTTCTTCTGAGTCAATCATTTTGAGGAATTGAGAGTAATTGGTCTCTTCAATAGTCTGAGGTTTAGCAGAAAAATAATCTATGACAGTAATGGCGATAAATATCACCAACAAGTAAAATCCAACATTGCGCAAAAAACTATTCAAATAAAACGCTCCTTCATTAAAAAATAATTAGGAATAATCCTAATTAATAATACGTTTTTTCTATTCAAGTGTCAAGTGTTACACAAATTTTATAATCTATTGTTAATCTTTCGTGGTGCAATTAACATTTCAAAGGCAGAAAATTTTACAACCTATGAGACATAATTTCTCAAATTTATCTGTCAATACAATTATAAAAGCTACACCAAATGAATAATTTATCGTCCAAGAAAAAAGAGACACTCAAATTAAACGTCTGATGTCTCTAAATGGATTCTAAAAAAGACAATTATTATTTAGCATTATATCCACCATCAATACTTAAAACAGTTCCAATGATTAATGTTTTTCTTGATTTAGATTCCATTTTCACTCCTTGTTTTGTAGTCTGAATGATTTTGTTATATTTTTTTCATGGATTTTTCTCATAGCATCAATAATAAACTATTCCCAACCGCCCGCCCTAATTTCATTATTTATTGTCGTAGATTGAATGACGAAGAACACCAAGATAAGGCAGATTGCGGTAATGCTGTGCAAAGTCAAGACCGTAGCCAACAATAAACTCATCAGGAATATCGAAGCCACAGTAATCAATCTTGACATCAACCTTACGACGTGAAGGCTTGTTGAGAAGTGCACAAATCTTAACACTTGCAGCCTTTTTGTCCTTGAAGTAGCCAAGCAGATAATTCATAGTCGTACCGGAATCAATGATATCTTCAATGAGGAGGATATGGCGTCCTTTGACGTTGTTTTCAAGATTTTTGAGAATATTGACCTTACCACTTGTGTGAGAGTTTGCGTCATAGCTTGAAGCAATGAGGTTGTCAAACTGCACAGGGATTGAAATTTTTCTGACGAGATCGGCAAAGAAGACAATAGCGCCGTTGAGAATACCAACTGTCAAGAGCGGTGAATCAATATCCTTATAATCTTCGCTGATTTGCTTGCCAAGTTCAGCAACACGCGCGCTGATCTCCTCCTCTGTGAACAGTACGCGCTCAATGTAATCTTCTGTGTTTTTCATATTAACCAGTCCTTCCTTAATTTAATAACTCTTACTTCTTCTTGATTGACAGCCAGCCTTTCTTGAGGTCGGCTCTAAATTTATGGGGCAATTCCACGCCCTTGAGATTTTCAGTCAATACTCGATGAATTGAGTCAAAGTGTATAAATGCAAAATCCTTGACACTGCCAATGGATTTTTCCACAAACAATCGGATTAAAGCCCTTTGGATAGCAACATGGTACCCTTTAACTAAAGCTGCTGATAATTCAATCTTGTCAGTTATTCTAATGACTGACGGAAATACTTTAGCTGCTTCAGATTGTATGAAGTCTGAGTCTGCTGTAGTTGCTGCACCTAATCTGCAAAGCGTTTCAACAATGGCAGGATTGTATTCTTTGAGTTTTGGGAGAAAATCAAGCCTTATTTTATTCCTTGTTGCTTCTTCTTCAAAGTTAGTAGAATCAATGCGAGGTTTTATATTTCTTTCTTGACAGTACGTCTCTAACTCTGATTTTCTGAATGTCAGCAGCGGTCTCACCAAGTGTCCTGATTTCATTTGCATTGCCGATAACCCGATTGATCCGGAACCTCGCAACATTCTCATCAAGATCGTCTCAGCTTGATCGTCAGCGTGATGTGCTAGAGCGATTAAGTCAAACTCTAACTTTTGGCGAACATTTTCCAAAAATTGATACCTCAACTCACGCGCCGCAGTTTCTATTGATAGTTTGTTTGATTCGGCAAATAACTTGACATTACCTGACTCAACTATACAGTCAATCTCTTGCTCAGAAGCAAATTGCTTGACAAATTCAGCATCAGCAAGCGATTCCTCACCTCTAAGACCGTGTTCAAAGTGTGCAATACAGAGCTTGAGTTTAAAACGACGTTGCGACCTATTAAGTAAATCTGCCAATGCCAGTGAATCAGCACCGCCTGAAACAGCTACCACCACTCCAAGATTGTCAGTAGCAAAGTCATCAAAAATCTTATACTTATTGCAACTATCAATAAATCTCATTAACAAGATAAAAAGCACCCCCTGCTAAAGAAGTGCAGAGAGCAGCTAGTCTGAACGTCTTGATCCGCGTCCGCCGCGTTTAGAATCTGTCTTTCTCTTTATATCTGCTTGTCTTTCGTCACTGTCTTTCATGAATTTGGACAGCTTATCCTCAAATGAAGCTGATAGCTGGCGAACAGGTCTTTTATTTTCCCCACGCTCAAAACGCTGGTCACTACGTTCATTGCGTGAAAATCTATTCCTTGAAGATATATCAGACTCACGCTCCGCCGTTTCTTGTTCTTGTTTCTTCATTTGTTTGAGTGAAAGTGCAATTTTGCCTCTCTCATCAATGCTGATAACTTTTGTTTGAACCTTGTCGCCTTCACTCAAAAAGTCATGAACGTCTCTAACATAGACATCAGAAATCTCAGATATATGAATGAGACCATTTTTGCCACCTTCAATGTCAACAAAGGCACCAAAATTTGTAATACGACTAACAACGCCATCGACTACGCTGCCTACTTCAATGACCAAAACCTTAACCCTCCAATAGTTTTTTGATGTGCAATCGCAATACTAATTACACATTATTATCCTAATTACTACCGCGCTGCTGCTTGATATGGAAGCTCTCCTTCTTTTGCAAGTCCCAAGTCCTCGCGCGCAATCCTTTCAATATTTGAAACATCTTGTAATTCTTCATATTGTTTTTTTAATTTATCGTTTTCAGCTTTTGCAGCTTCCAGACGCTTATCTGCCATATACTGACTTTCACTTACATGTGAAAGATGCACCTGCTGCGAAGTCAAAATTATGCCAAAGTAAGCGACGACGATAAACATCAACAAGGCAAACCAATTAAAACCTTTTTTTTCTTTCTTCATAAATTCGCCTCCGCTTTGCAATCATAAAAATAAATCATTTTTCCGACCACTGAAAATAATCCGTACCGACAATCTTTCTAAATACGGATCTGCAATAAGGACATATAAAATGGTCAATAGTATTACTGAAATCCGGTTTACCATTTACAATCTGCACAGGTCCCGCCTCAATGAAATTCATTCTTTCACCACAACGCGGACAAGGACATTTGCCATCGGCTTCACGTTTTAGTATAGATGGTTTGATATCGCCTGTTGCAAGAACTCGCTTTTTGATTGAAGGTATAACAGGTGCTGCCGGTTTAACTGATGGTGCCTTTGGAACTTGCCGATCTTCCTTGGGTAAATCAAAAACGTCATAATACCCTGAACCTAAAAGTTCACGATAAAAAACTCCACAGCGATCACATATGTGACGTGGCAATGTAGCATCCATATCCACCTTGCCATTTACTACTCTGACTGCTCCACCCTCCGAAAAGCGCAGCTCGCCATTACACTTCGGACAAATGAGTTTTTTATTTGCATTTAATTTAAGCTGTGTCACCGTCATATTTTATCACCAAGGATTTTATTTTTACTTCTTAATTTCTATTTCAACATCATAAAATATTTTCCTGCCGATTGCAAAAATTTTCAAGATATTAAATAAATTTAAGCTATTTCTATGATAACTATCACCAGCAAAGAATATCAATCCAATTTTGAATCTAGTCCGTATTTTTTGATTATATAAGTGAAATGATTTTCCAATTCCCAGATAGCGTTTATCGGTATTTTCTTATTCAATAACTCTTGTGGAATTTCTAAGCTACCGACATCATCATCTACACGGCAGAGGGTAATCTTCTTATTCTCAAGGTTGAGTTTCTTCGTTTTATATCCTTCAGACTCCCATGCATGGCAGATACAAATCTTTTTGCCGTTCCTGTACCAAAATCTTTTAGTAGAGCTTGATTGCGGTAAGGTTGACTCTATTATTTTTTCAATCTCTTTGAAAGTTAAGGTAATAGAAGATTTAGTGGACTTCTCAAAAAAATCCTTTAATTGCCTGTATTTCCAGTTAATATTAAATACTGTTACATTCTCGTCTTTTTCTTCATTTACAATATTCTCAAGGCAATCCAAAACATTGTACTTTCTGACAAATCCATCATCAACATCATCAACAACTATATCTGTATATTCATTTCTCTCACATACTTGATGTATATATGCCAGATTGTATTTTGACGGCTTTCTCTTTAAATCATAAGGCACTACGGATTTTTGCTGATCCATGAGGATATGACGACCACAGTAATGACAAATTCCATTCTGTCTTTTCCAGATAGATTTATACTTTCCAGTGACATTTTGAATCTCTTTATCATGTGCCTTATGTTGCTCAAAGTACTTTTTGATAAAAGGGTTCATATGCTGCCTTGAATCAAACGACATCAATTTGGGAGACAAGAGTAATGTATCTGAGATGTGAATTACTTTTATTGACTTATCATCAGGTAGCGCATATGAATATCTACCATCATGCTCTTCATACCAATATTTATGTTTTATTTTTTCGATTGGTAACTTTGGGTGCAGTGAGATTGATTTCTCCAACAATGCCGTTTGAACTGCAGTATCTATCTTTTTAAACGATAGAAGCGCATCTGTTCCTCGATAGTAATTGGCCCAGCCTTGTAGCTTCTGATTCAACAGCAATATCAACTGTCTCTGCGACATCACCGGACTATCTATAATCGTACTTCTTATGTCGGAAATGAATTTTTCAACGGCTTCATCAGTCGGGTACGAGTATATAAAGTCGTTTCTTCTCACATAAGTTCTTGATAGAAATGTAAAACCATCGGCCACGAGTGCCACTCTTGTCTTGTCGGGTGATAATTTTAAACCTCTGGCTTCTAAGAACTCTTTTAATATTTCAATGACCCTGTAGCCTGTTTTCTGCTCTCTGACAGTGACTAGAATATCATCTGCGAAGCGTATCATTCGACCATCTGCACGATCTCTTATCTTCTTGTCATTTCCATGCAGACCTTGATAGATATATGACTGCAAGCCGTCAAGGCAAAAGTTACCTAGATATGGTGAAAGATTGCTACCTTCCGATATGCCTAAATCATCTGATGGGAACAACTCACCAGAAAACACTATTCCAGAATTTAAGAGTTCTGACAGTACGTTCTTGTCCATCGGTACATGCTCGACAAGCCATGAATGTCTGACAGTAGCGTAGAAGGCCTTAACATCTGCACAGACAACATATAAAGGAGCATCAATACCTCTCAAGGCCGATAATATACAAGCGTGTACATCTTGCGTCGATCTATCTGGTCGAAAGGCAAACGAGTTCTCATCTGCGAGAGCTTCAGTAACCGGCAAGAGCGTAAATCCATGTAGGACGCTCATCGCTCTGTCAAAGTAAGTTAAGATGTGACTTGTGCGGAATTTATTGGTATTCTTCGATCTGAATTTTATAATCCTCATCGGTTTTGCACGATAATTTTTGTCATTCAGAGCCATTGCCGCCTTCATCATCTCAAGCGGTTTAGTCCACTTAACATGATCCACGCCTGCGCCTGCTTTTGATTCAGCAACTCTTTTGACTGCAAGACAACGGATTCCTAAATCTTTAACAATTCTTTTTTGTAAAGACCTCACCTTGACATTATCGTACATATAAGCCGCGATTGTCATTTCACATTGATATTTTCTCAGATTTTCTTCAACCGCGTCCCAATCAATCCTCTTCCACTGTTTAATTAGTTCTTCATCTGTCATAACTCCAACTCCAGCATCAAAGGGCAATGATCCGATCCTTCTATATCCGTCAAGTGTTTCATGCCAATGATTTTATCACGTAAGTCGTCGGAAACAAGGAAGTAATCCAACCTCCAGCCGCGGTTTAAACTGCGCCTGTTAAGACGATTTGACCACCAAGTATAACTTCGCTCATTAGGATTAAGTTCACGAAATACATCAATCAATCCAAGATTGAGCAATTCTTCAAGATTAGCTCTCTCATCTGAGATCAAGCCTTGTTCTTGCCAAAACGCTCTTTGATTCTCTGCAAAGACATCTAGTTCGCTTCTTGTTACATTGAAGTCGCCGCATATAATCACTGACTTATCCAAAATCAAGTTCTCAATATACTCACGAAAGGCATAGTCCCACTCTAGTCGGTATGCCTTTCGCTTTAAATTCATTTGAGAGTTTGGCACATAAGTATTTACCAAGTAAAACTCATCATATTCAAGAGTGATTAATCTACCTTCGACATCTTCATTATCACCAAATCCAAAGATTATTTCATTAGGTTCAGAAAGTGTCAATACTGCTGTTCCTGAGTATTTATCTCTATTGGCATGATTCCAAATATGATTATAGCCTTCTATCATAGTCATTTCTTCTTTGGTTCTGATTTCTTGACAACAGAATATATCGGGCTTCTGATCTTTGATAGGCAGAAATGACTTATTGACAACACATGATTGCAACCCGTTTAGATTCCATGATATGATTTTCAATTTAACCACCCGCAATGAGACCAACAACTATATAGTAGTTTTGAATATTCCGAGCTTACGGAACACCTTGACACCAACTTTACCGACCATCGGTATACGCTGCATATCTTCTTCCAGCATACCGCCAATTACTGCCATAGTCGCAATATAGACGACACAACCAACTATAACCGCTCCGAACAGCGAAAACACCGCCATATTAAACTCAGCAAGGGTAAAGTCGTAGAAGAACTTCACTACAACTGCCATTACTGCTGCTGAAGCAATAGTTTTAATGAGCTGTCCAAGCTCCATCTTGTAGCCGATATACTTATATATGAAGTACAGATTAATGAAGGCCGCAACACCCATATCTGCCGCTGTCGCCCAAGCCGCACCCATAATGCCAAGCCAAGGAATCGCCGTCAATGTCCAGTTGAGTGCAACTTTCGCCGCCGCTGCAAGTATCATATTTACCATTGGAATGGTTGTATGTCCCAAACCTTGCAGGACACCTGTTGAGACTTGGTGGAGACCTAATAATATTATTGATACTGCTGAGATCATCACTGCTGGGCCAGCGCCCGGCGCATTATAAATTAATGAAGCAATCGGTGTTGCCAACAGGAAGACTATCACGAAAGCCGGAAAGCAGACAAAGTTTGAGATTCTAACCGCCGCTGCCGTCTGTCGATAGATTCGAGTTGTATCTTTGAGTGCTCTTGCTTCTGAGATTGCCGGAACTATTGACACCGCAAGTGAAGCCGTCAAAATCGTCGCCAAATTTACCAAAGGTACTGCCATTCCTGTTAAGTAACCGAACAATTCCGTTGCTTGATGAACGGAATATCCTGCTACTTCAAGTCTTTGAGGAACGATCATTAAATCCAAGTTTGATACAACTGGCAACATTATCGAAGCTGCACTCACCGGCAGCGACAATGTGAAGATTCGCTTCATTATCTTAAATGCTGATTCGTTCTTTGATTGCTCAGTTGGTTTTAAGTCCAAGCCATACTTTATATCAATCTCTTTGTTGAGTTTGATATGGAAGTAAACAAGGACGATCAAGCCCGTAACTGCTCCGGCTAACGCTCCTAAGCTTGCACCTGCCGCCGCATAGTCCAAACCCATTGGCAGGAAGAGATCAGCCAACATTATCATTGTTATGACACGGAATATCTGCTCAACGATTTGACTAACTGCCGTTGGTGTCATTCGCTGCCAGCCTTGCAGATAACCGCGAGATGATGCAAGAAAAGTCACAAAAAAGACTGTCGGAGCAAGTGCACCTACCGACATATAAGCTCTTGGATCGCGAATGAAATGCAAATCAATCAACCAGCTTGCCGCAAAGTATGTAAGCACTGAAAAGAATATACCGGTTGCCAGCATCAGCGCCATTGATATTCTAAAGACTCTCTTGGCACCGTAGATATCATTGAGTGCAACGCGCTCTGCCGTTATGATAGATATTGCCACTGGTACACCAGCTTGTGAGATAGTCATTGCAAAAAAGTAAATCGGAAATGCCATTTGGTATAGTCCGATACCCTCACCGCCGAGGATTCGAGATACAAATATCCAGTTGAGTGAACCAATGACTTTAACAACAAAACTGGCGATAGTCAATATAAAAGTACCCTTCAAGAATTTTTCGCTTTTGTTAGATGTATTATTATCGGGTGCTATTTTAATGTCGGATTGATTGTCATTTTGCTGAATCAGAAACACCGCCTCAGTGATTTGGAAGTATAAATACGAAGAAATATAAATTAGAATGAACTTGAAACCATATTCCAAATTATGTGTCATTCATTATAACATCATTTTTCATGCAATGCTACAATAATTTACATTTTCGACAAAAAAATATCCCTGCAAAGGGATAGTTATTTATAGTTCAATCTGATACTGCCATATATTAATCAGTGCTAAATATTATTTCACATCAACAACGATATCAGCCTTTGATTTATCAGCAATAATAGTTATACCGCTATCGACCAGCAGTTGAGATACAATCTTGCCGAGTTCGGAATCTGAATTGGCGATAGCAGCAGTCTTACCTTTGAGAGTAGTATCAGCACCTTCAATGAAAGCAATCTCATCACCAACTTGAATTTTAGGAATAGGTTTATCTTCAACGTGAATACTGCCTTCGAGGAGTTCGCCTGTGCCACCGTCAAATTTGATGACAACGTGACCGAGGTTCTTTAAGTTCTTCTGAACGTCATTGCCAACTTTTATGATCTTAAATTCTGTATTGACAATTTTGACAATATCGCCGGACTTAATGATGTCATTGTCACTGATCGGATTGCCACTATGCAAAACGGAAATATCGCGAAGTTCCGGCAGAACCATTGAATCATCGAACATGACCAGCATTTTACCTGCACTAAGGAAGTTTGCAACCTGTCCTCCGACGCCAACTACTTTAGTATTATAATACTTTTTTGTCATCAAGAAACCCTCCCAAATATCCAAAATTAAATATTTACAGAAAAATCTAATTAATTTTAAATTCTTCAACATGTAAATATATCCTGCAATTTATCAGAAAAATTTATTAATATTTTTTGCTCAAGGATTTACGAAGGATCATTTAACTGCAGTATTGGATAGACAACAGCTTCAAAATAAGCTGTCAATTCTTCCGGTGTTTCTTTGAGACCACCTTTTAGCCACCACTGTACCATATTGACGAAACTTCCTGAAATATGATTTATCAGAAATTCTTCGGGAATATTTTGCTGTGATTTTATCGTTACATATTGTCTGAAAAAATCATTCAGGTTATTCTGAAAGAATTTTAAGAACATCTCGTCGTTCTGATAAACACAATGATTATTGTCACAAGTCAAAATTTCTATGATATTGTTCTGATTGTAGCGCAGATGATAGAGCATATGCGTAATAATAGTACTAATATTGCGGTTCGAGAATTTATGATTGCATGCCGCATTTGATGCACCACTAAATACATGTTCAAAGAGCGTTTTACAGGTTTCTTTGAGTAGTTCGTCTTTGGTTTCAAAGTGAGAATAAAAAGTTGTACGTCCTATATCCGCCTCATCAATAATATCCTGAACGGTAATTTTGTGATAATTCTTCTTTGCAAGTAAACTGTTAAATGCCTTGAAGATTGCTTCGCGACTCTTCCGTTGCCTTCTATCCATTATTAAAACCGCCTTTCCAAAATGATTATAACACATTTGTAATAATTTGACATCATATGGATTCTCAAAATTTACCAAATTTATTGAGGGTATAAATCGCAAAAAAGGCAAAAAAGTATTGTATTTTGAAAAATTATGTTGTACAATAATAAAAAAGTTTTAGAGGATGTAGGAATAGATTTTTTAATATAAAAAGTGATGTTGTTTGTTAATTAATTATAAGGAATTTTATTCCAGGAAGGGTGATAATTATGCCAACTATCAATAACATGTTGAGTGGTACTTATTCTCTTTATAAGTCTTCATATGCAAATGGTACGCTCTTTAACAATTCAAATTCTCTAATAGGTAGTTCTTCAAAACAAGATTCCATTTCGACATTGTGGAATCAGTATAGCTCTTTCAAGTCCAATGCTGATACTGCACTCTCCGGCTTGAGTATGATTAGTTCCAATGTGAGTTCGTTGGTGTCTTCTTACGATAAGGCAAAGAATACCTTCTACAGTGAGTTTGACCAGACGATGAGTGATTTGAAAAAGTCTGCCGAGAATATCAAGAGCTATGACTTCAATGTTGGCGAAAATGCTCTCACGACTACCGAGACTGTTGATGCAGACGGCAACAAGGTAACAACTACGACCAAGAGTGATAAACTCGTTGCTGCACTTAAGGCGGTAGAGGACTTTGCAAGCAACTACAATGATGCCATAGACTTCTTTAACGATAACAGTGATGTCTCTAAGCGCATTGGTAGAATGGGTACAATGTTCGGTGATACGACTTATCGCAGAGCGAACTATCAGTCAATCGGTCTTCAAGTCGCAAGTGACGGTACATTAAAGATTGATGAGGATAAACTGACCAAGGCCATCACTGAAGACCCAGACAAAGTTTCAAGTATTCTGGGCAAGGACGGTCTTGCTGGTAAGGCCGAGGATCACATCTCCGTTGCAAATAATCAGCGAGACAGGCTTTTCCCGTCAGCTCAGACTTTAATTGGCAACGATCTCACGACAGCAGCAATCTACACAGGAACATCTTATCGTAACATGAGCAACTATGCAAATATTGGCAACTTAATCAACATCATGTTCTAACTTTTGAATGAGTTTAAATGAATATAAAAATACTCTCATTTGGAGATTGTGTCCATTCGAGAGTATTTTATTATATTTGTTCAATTAATTTTGTATCATGAATTAATCAACAGCGTGATTGGCTGCCATAGCTGCGGAGATAGCTGCACCAAGACCGCTGCCGCCGGTGTCAAGGATTGTTGTGACTTTCTCTGCCTCATCACCGAGAAGCTCAACAAGAGCGCGATTGATGTTCTCTTTGACAAGCGGCATCTTTTCGTAAACGGAACCATCAACGGCAATCTGTTGCTTCTGAATCTTGCCGCTGCCTGTACGCTGCCAAATGATACCAACATAAGTTGCCGTTACAATCCTAGCGGAGCGCACAACTATAATCGTAGCGAGTTCTTTAATCTTCTTTGCCTCTTCGGAGTCCACATCTTTGCCTGTCTTGTCCTTGATGACTGCCGCGATTCTGTCGCCGTCTACGCTGTCGTCCATCAAAATGCTGGACATATCGATAGAGGTGAAGCCGTAGTTTTTGCCCTTCTCGCCGAAGAGCTCAGAAAGAGCCATTCCGAAAAGAACACCAAGATAGCGACCGGATACCATCTTCTCAAGGCGCTGCTCACCTGGTTTTTCGGAAGCTTCGTCAAACTCAATATCAAAGCGATTGGGTGTTAATTTAGAGAAACCACCACTCTCAAGATTAAGTATCATTCCGCCTACGCCGACATTCTCTGGGTCTTTGACTGATGATTCAAGATAGCAGTTATTCTGACCTGTAGCATAGATTGAGCCGATATAAGTATCAGCATGTTGATAAGCAGCACTTAAGAGGACGGCAACGGTGTCATTGATAACGGAAATAGGTTCGACATTGTTAACGCCGCGGCGCGTAAGAGCATCTTTGAGGAGATCATTGACAACTTTACCCTCAACACCCTCAGTTGCAAACTCTTTCGTCCAGATAATCAAACTAGCATTGTAAAGATCGGTTTGTTTTGATGGGAAGCTAAAGGTGTGACCTAAGTAGAACTTGGTATCGTGATCTTTGTCGATTGCTTCGTCGATAAGTTCAGCCAAAAAATCGAACATGTCATTAGCCTTGGAACCAACGCCAACATAGTCATAGGCACCAGGCAGAATAAGCGGCTTACCGACTTTCTTGGTGACTTCAAACCTGCCAGAGCCTTGAAGCTTAATACGTGACACACGGACATTGGTGCCACCAAAGTCTAGGGCAAGATATTCTCCGGTCTCTTTGCCAGTTGGAAGCCCAACATAGGATTTGAGCATACGCAGAGATGAGTCATCAGGATCATTGAGACCGAGTTTTAAATCCTGCCTGAAGTTTGCAGCAATCTCTCTGAGCTGTTCCGCGTCTACGGTAAATTCTTTAATAATTGATTGAAGTAATTGTCTGTCCAATGCCATAATAGCACTCCTCTCAATCAAATTGTAATGATAACTTATTATAGCATTGTTTTTGTATTTTGGCAAAATTTTTTAAATATTTTTGAAAATTTTTTCAAGAGGGCAAATTACAATTAGACGAGTATTGTAATTTATCTACATCAATTTTTTTAAATTTTAGGGTTTTAATTGACTTAATGTGATATAATGAGACAAATGCAAATATGAGGAGATTTTTTGGAAAGTGAAACGAGTGAACGTCTTTGTCAGGAGACAGCGCATAAAGAAGCTAGAAATGTGGACCATGCGAGCTATCATTGCTGAATGTTTCTTTCTTGCACTCTTTCCGAGTTTCGCTGCAGCTGCCGTACTCTTTGGTATTACTGCTTGGTTATTGCGGCTGCGAATTGATACAAAATTTAGACTCAGAGGACTGCCGCTTGATGTACAGGTAGGATTGTTTGCACTCATCAGTGCAGTTTCGGTCTTCTTTTCGTCAGCAAGGAGTTTTGAGTTAATTTATCACTATTTCGCCTTTGTCGGCGTTTATATGTTGACTTATTTACTAATCGGACAGAACATACGAACGCGAGAACAAGTAAAAAAAGTTGTTATTGCACTGTCGTTTTCCGCTCTTTTAGTAGTACTTTGGGGATATTTTCAATACATCTTTGGAATTGACACAGCCGATATGAAGTGGGTTGATCCTGAAAAATTCCCTGAACTCAAGAATAGAGTATTCTCCACACTGGAAAATCCTAATGTCTTGGCGGGTTACCTTGATGTTTTCATTTGTTTGGCACTGGGTGTACTTGCCAAACTCAACGGCAGAACTCAGAAACTTATAATATTAATTGCAATCGTTATGCTTGCTGCTTGCCTTACTATGACTTACTCAAGAGGAGCTTATTTGAGTATAGTGATTGTCTTCATTGTATACGGCATTATACAAGATTGGCGAATCTTGGCATTGTTCTTAATCTTAAGCGTTGGACTTCTCCTCTCGGATTCTTCCTTCGTTCAAAGATTGACTTCAATATTTGAATTGACAGATAGTTCCCAAGGATTAAGGGTTGGAATTTGGGTTAGTACCATTTCAATGATAGCGGACCACCCTTTCATTGGGATTGGCTGGGGTGCCTTCAAAGATGTCTATCCAAATTATGACTACTACCTCAAAGGCACTGATGTGCTGATTTATCACGCTCATAATATCTATCTTCACTATGCGGCGGAGATTGGCATTGTTGGCGCGTTGACATTCTTCTGGGTCTTCTTTGGAACTATGCTTATGACTTTGGAGCTTGGCAGCAACGAAAAATATCAAGCTATCAAGGAAGGTAGCTTAGAAATAGTCAAAAAGGTAACTGGCGTTGATATTAAAGGACGTATTTCAAATTTTAAGAATGAAGTAAAAGATAAATATCATGATGAAATCCAAAAGATAAGCCATATATTTGGCATGGAAGGCATCATAGCAGATAAATTATCTAGTCTTTCTGAAAAATTTGTCAACTGGCTTTCACCTGATTCGTCAAATAAAGACAATGAGGATAAAATAGATGAAAAAGATGATTTAAAAGATAATGTGGAGACTTCACTCAATGAAGAAGGTGTTCTAAATAAGGAAGAAGAACAGTCCGAAAGTGACGAAAAGGAATCAACTGAAGCTGAAAACGAAGAAGTAGCAGCCATTGAGACTGATGAGGATATTAAAGAAGATGTTGACAAAGAGCTTCCTGTAACTGAAGATCCGCCTGTTGATGAAGAAGACAACACTTTGTCTGAAACTGAAGAAGTCAAAAATTCCGATACTAATGACGCAAATACTGAATACAAAAAGGTTATTGAGCTGTTTGAAATTAAAGAAAATATCGAAGACGATAAGGTAAATATATCTACTGATGAAAAGATTAGTGACGAAAAATCAAAAAAAATCAAAAAGAAGGGTAATTTGATATCATTCTTCGACGTGAATGAGATCAAGGCAATAAATAAAAATCAGATAGCCGATGGAATAAAATTTGGAATAGGTCTGGCATTTTTATCAATAGCACTAAACGGTTTGACAGATGACTTGCTGTTTAATATACCAACCTCAATGTTGATGTGGATATTGGTTGCTCTAGGAGCAGCGATAGAAGCTTTACCTGAAGAAGAGGTGAGGAGGCGTAACAAAAGATGAAACCTATTATTTCGCAGGCAATCATAGGAAGGCTCGCTCTGTACTTCCGCCTATTTAAGTCACTGTATGAAGACGGTGTACAGGTAATCTCTTCTGAGGATATAGGTAAAAAATTGGATATAACGCCAGTGCAAATCAGAAAAGACTTGGCGGTATTCGGACAGTTTGGTATGAAGGGTGTTGGATATTATACCAGTGAATTAGTGAGTCAGATTGGCAATATTTTGGGTCTCAATAATCGCTGGAATATGGCAATCGTTGGAGTTGGACACCTTGGAGGAGCGCTGGCGAATTACAAAAATTTTGAGACGAACGGCTTCAAATTAACAGCTCTATTCGATAAAGATACACGTATAATAGGCTCTTACGTCCATGGAATACAAGTTTCTGATGTAAGGAATTTAAAATCAATAATGACAAATCGTAATATACAAATAGGAATTATAACTGTCCCTGCTCCTGAAGCTCAAGGTGTTGCTAATCTGTTAGTTGAATCTGGCGTTAAAGGTATATGGAACTTTGCACCTACAAAAATTAACGTTCCTTCTGAAATACCTTTAGTTAATGAAGATTTAGCAATGGATCTGAGCACTTTGTCCTATCACATTTCCAGAGAATAATTTAACCCATAAAAAGATTGTAAATACGAGGCGAATATACTTATGATAATTTTAGCTTCCGGCTCTCCGCGTCGTGAAGAACTATTGAAGAAAATCTGTACCGATTTTGAAATTCACGTCAGTGAGGCTGAAGAATTTACAACGGCAACAACACCGAAAGAACTTGCCGTCGAAAATGCAGTGCTGAAGGCAAAGGCAGTTGCTAAAGATTTTCCAAATGACATTGTGATAGCTGCTGATACAATAGTTAGTCTTGGCAATAGGGTTTTTGGAAAGCCGCACGACTTCGATGACGCCTGCAAAATGTTGAGAGAATTGGCTGATAAAGTCCACGTTGTCATAACCGGCTTGGCAGTGATTAAAAATGACAAGATTACAACTGCAGCTGAGGAAACTGAAGTACATTTCGGCGAGATGAGTGATGAAGAGATTGCCGCCTATGTCCGTACTGGTGAACCGATGGACAAATCCGGCTCATACGCTCTTCAAGGCGGCATGGCACCTTATGTCAAGAAGATTAATGGCGATTGGTCAAATGTTGTTGGTTTGCCACTCTATCGCCTTCGTAAAATTTTACAGACAATATAAAGAGGAAAATTCATTTGAATGTCGTAATAAATAAAAAATGAATTTGATTCATATTTTGGAAGGTGTCAGTTTGAGCTATCCGATTAATTTGGATATTGAAGGAAAAGTCTGTATTGTTCTCGGCGGTGGTCACGTGGCTTTTAGAAAGATTACCGGTCTACTGAACGCCGGCGGTAAAGTCATTGTGATTGCTCCTGAGATTTGTAAGGAGATAAAGCGGCTTGTCGAGAATGAGCAAATTGAATGGCGTCAACAAAAATATTCAAATGGTTGTCTGCCTGACGGATTGATTCTGATTGCAGCAACGAATGATTCAGAAGTCAATCGACTCGCAACTATCGAGGCTTCATCAAAAAATATGTTGGTCAACTTGGTCAATGTCAAAGCTCAAACGTCAAATGCCAAAACCTTCACTGTGCCGTCAGTCATCAGAAAAAATAATTTAATGCTGACAATCTCAACGGAAGGTTTGTCACCGGCACTTTCTAAATATATACGCCAATACTTAGAAACAAAATTTAACGATAACTTTGAAAGATGGCTTGAGCGGCTGTCAAAAATCAGAGAAGAAGTAAAAATTTTAATAAATGACGCCGGAACTCGCGAAAAGTTCTGGCGTGATGTTATGAGCAATGAAAATTTTTCTTTAGCACAAAATGGAGAGATTGACAAAGCAGAGGTGAATATTCGCAATGC
>JAFVEZ010000033.1 GCA_017475745.1 Selenomonadaceae bacterium | reverse complement strand
TAATGACTGGACTATGGAAGCGCTACAGAATCATTATGAGACGCTCGTCCGCTATATGGATTGGACTGATGTTGGGCAAGTTTGGGCGACGGGCTGCGGTTCTCGTTCTCTTGTTGAGCGCTCTGAGTTCGGTGAGCAAGCCTACAAGATCGGAGCAAATCTCTAAAGAGAACGATTATTTAATATCCGGCCAGACTAACTCAGCCTTGTCGACAATCGGAAAGATTATTTCGTTGAGATTCTCAATATTTATCAAATGCCAGCGACCTTCCTTGTCCTTCTCGAAGCCGAAGCGGAAAGTCAAATTACCGATAAATTGTCCGTAAGGCGTGGTGTCACCGTTCACCTCAAAGTCAATGCTTGCGTGATTGCCTTCTATCTTCGCAGGATTTGTCTTTGTCTCCATTGCAGCGCAGATATTTTTAAATTCTTTAGCGCACTGAATGGCAAAGAGCTTCACGAAGTCGTCAGGCTTCATCTCAGGATCAAAGTAGGCATTGGCTGAGGCATTGACGAAACTCATATAGAAGCCGCGCTTCTCCTCGTTATATTTTCTGATGAACTCAGGAGTATTCCAGAAGTAAGGATCATCAGGATAGCGATTGTGAAGCTCCGGTATATTGTCTGCAATCTGAACGGTAATATCACTGTAGAGATTGTCGAGAAATTTGTCAACGTCGACGCGGCTTTCAATGAGCTGCCTATCTTGATTGGCTATGGCAGTTTGAATATCTTTGAGTGCATCTTCCGGTGTGTCTTCTTTGGTGCCGCAGCCGCCGGTGATTCCAAGTGTAAGTGCGGCAACCAATAGTAAAATCTTCTTCATCGTTGGAGTCTCCTCTCTGTGGAAAGATTGACTATCTGCTGGATCGTCAAGTCAATTATATATCACACTTTCAAAGATGTCCAATTTTTGGCGAATATCTAATGCAATTCTAATCTAAGAGACCTCTTCAAGATGTTTTGTTGATAAAAACTCACTGACAGAGCCAATACTATAGCTACTCACCGGATTGTAAAACTTAATATTTAACTTTTAATAGAAGCCGGAAGGTTTTTCGTTAAGACTGATGTAGATGTTCTTCTTCTGAGTGTAAGCACTGAGTATAAGTTTGTGAGTCTCACGACCGATACCAGACTTCTTGTAGCCGCCGAACGGTGTACCTGCAGGCAGCTCATTGTAGGTGTTGACCCACATTCTGCCGGTTTCAATGGCACGGGCAACACGAATGGCACGGTTGATGTCCTGCGTCCAAACAGCGCCGCCGAGACCGTATTCGCTGTCGTTTGCCATCTTGATAACTTCCTCTTCGTCATGGAATTTTACAACAACTGCAACTGGGCCAAAGATTTCCTCACAGGCAACGCGCATATTATTGTTGACATCGACAATGAGGGTAGGCTGCATGAAGGCACCCTTCTCACCACCTGTCACTTGAGCTTTTTGGCCGCCGGTGAGTATCTTTGCGCCTTCGTTCTTTGCTATCTCAATATAAGACAAAATCTTCTCAAGTTGGCGATTGTCAATCTGAGAGCCCATTTGAGTCTCCTTATCCCAAGGAAGACCGACCTTGACAGACTCAAATTTCGATTTCAGTGCTCCGATAAACTTATCATAGAAAGTATCCTGTACAAAGATTCTCGATCCCGCACAGCAGACTTGACCTTGATTGAAGAGTATTCCAAGACAAGCGCCGTCAATGGCCTTCTCAAAGTTGCAGTCATCAAAGTAGATGTTAGCAGATTTGCCGCCTAGTTCCAACGTCGCAGGTATTAACTTATCAGCAGCCGCCTTAGCAACGGAATAACCGACCTCAGTGGAGCCGGTGAAGGCAAGTTTGCGGATATCCGGGTGATCAAGAATGTACTGACCCGTTGAGCCGCCGCCACCAGTGACAACATTGAAGACACCTGGCGGAAGCACATCTTGGATCAACTTGGCGAACTCAAGAACACTCAGCGAGGTTGTGCTGGAAGGCTTAAAGACTATACAGTTACCAGCAGCAAGAGCAGGCGCCAATTTCCAGGCAGCCATCAAGAATGGGAAGTTCCACGGCACAATCTGACCTACAACGCCAATCGGTTCGTTGAGTATAATACTCATGGAGTTCTCGTCAACCATCTTGACAGTACCTTCGTCAGCACGAATGACGCCAGCAAAGTAGCGGAAGTGATCGGCACTCATGGGAACATCAATATTCATTGTCTCACGAATTGGCTTGCCATTATCGAGAGTTTCTATCATTGCAAGGTGTTCGGCATTCTGTTCAATGATATCGGCAATCTTGAAGAGAATTGCGGCGCGTTTGGTAACGTCAACCTTCTTCCACTCAGGAAATGCCTTCCAAGCGGCTTTTACAGCATCGTCAACGTCAGACTTGGAACCAGAAGCGCACTTTGCAAGGAACTCACCATTAGCAGGATTGTAAACGTCATAGGTTTTGCCACCCTCACCATCACGCCACTTACCGTCGATAAAGAGCTGATAACTGTCCTGCCAAATCTTCTTAACTTCACTCATAGTTCTACCCTCCATATGAATTGATATGTTTTCTGAATAATATTATAACTCATTAGAGGTAACTTATGTCAAGCAAAATATTTACAGCGAGTGTTCTTCCGAATATTTTCTGAGTGCTTTAATGCGTTCGGCACGAATCCACTGCCCAATATGCTCACCTTTGAGGTTTTCGGGACAATCTCTACCATTGACTTTCAATAATTCCTTGTAAATTTGATTAGAGTATTCAAGATAATAAGGCAAGCTTCTGTGGTCGGCAAGTATTATATCGTTGAAGTCGTTGAAAGATAAGCCACTTGAAGGTATCTTTATAATCAAATCTACGATCTTTCCGGGCTTTTTGTAAAGAGGAGCATGCATATGTCTTTCAATGACAAATTTAGCAGCTTTAATCCAGTCTTTAGGAAAAGTCACGCGCCTACGCCATTCGTTGAGGACTTCCAAACCTCTGGTATCGTGTCCGTAATGGTGAGGTAGCATACACTGAGGTGTTGTGCCTTTGCCAAGATCGTGAACAAGCGCCGCAAATCTAACAATGGTGTTGCGATTGACATTTGCTACTTCGTCAACTATGTTCATACTGTGCTCAAAAGCGTCGCCTTCAGGGTGAAACTCAGTCGGCTGGATTTTACCTATCATTTGGTGGAGTTCTGGGAAGATAATTTCAAGTAAGCCGGCACGCTCAAGACTTCTGAAAAAGATTGACGGCTTCTCAGTTTGAAGTGCCAAGTTCAATTCATTAAAGACTCTTTCATTTGGCTCATTTGCAAGCTCAATACTGCATTGATTCATTGCGAGGATTGTATCATCAGTGATGTCAAATTGAAACTGTGCTGATTGTCTTGCCGCTCTCAACGCTCTAACGGGATCATCGACGAAGTGTTTTGAGATGATTCTGATCTTCTTATCAGCAATATCTTCAATGCCATTGTAAGGGTCAATGAGTTCGCCATTGGGAAGCTCAATGGCAATGGCATTTATGGTTGTGTCGCGCCGATACAAATCATCTTCAATGGTCACATTCGGGTCATAAGTAGTATCAAAACCTCGATATCCACTACCAACCTTACGCTCGCGGCGTGCAAATGCAACTTCACAAAAGATATCATCAATATTGACTTTGTAAACGGGAAACGAATTGCCGACCTTAAAGGCTTCTGGCAATGCCGATTTAAAATCAGCTTCTGTTACACCGACAATGCAATAATCCTTATCGTGAGCCGCAACACCGCGAAATCTATCTCTTACAGCACCGCCTACCAGATAGACCTTGCCACCAATGTGATTTATCCTATCAATGAACGTTGATTCCTTCATAGATTTTTGTATCCTCTTGGAGTAATCATATAACTTTCCTTGACATAGGTCGTCGAGTTGCCGATAATTACCAGCGAGAACATATTAATCTCTTCGTCGATGAACCTCTCTAACGTCGTGATGACTTTTGATTCATTGCTACGACTTGCACCTGTTACTATTCCAACAGGCGTACTTCCTTTTCGATATTTCAAGATGATTTTTTGAACCTCGCGGATATTTTCAACGCGCTTGTGACTCTTTGGATTGTATAGTGCAATCACAAAATCAGCCTGTGCTGCAGTCTCAACTCTCTTGATGATTAAGTCCCAAGGTGTCAAGAGATCACTGAGACTTATGACGGCGAAGTCGTGCATCAATGGGGCACCGAGGATCGATGCAGCAGCATTAACAGCAGAGACACCGCTGATTACATCAAAAGCAGGGCGCTGAGACTTAGATAGATTTAATAGCAGCTCCAAGACAAGGCCTGCCATACCATACACACCGGCATCACCGCTTGAGATGACAACAACTTTCTTGGTGAGAGCAGCTTCAACGGCAGCCTTGCAGCGCTCAACTTCCTGTTTCATACCCGTACCGATTATCTCTTTGCCTTTGGTGAGCGGCTCAATCAGCTCAATATAAGTGTGATAGCCGACAATGACTTCAGCTTCAGCGATAGCCATTCTTGCACGCTCAGTCATATCAAGCAAGCTTCCAGGACCAATTCCAATAACAGTTACTTTTCCCATAATGACACCTCGACATTTAATAAAAAGTTTTGTCCTCTTACAATGCAGACTACTTTGAATATGTTTCTTGAGATTTTTCAATTTACCTATTGCATTATTCAAATAAAGTGATATTATATTAACGTAAATAGAGTTCATTGTAAAGATATGTTATTGAATATAATTTGTTTGTTTTTGTTTGAACTCATAAGTTATTTTTTTCACAAACTTTTTTAGGAGGCTCAAATGTCATGATAAACGGCAAACCTCATGTTGTAGTCGTCGGTGGCGGTTTCGGCGGCGTCAATATGTGCAAACTCTTGGCAAAGGAGAATGTTGAAGTAACCTTGGTGGATCGTCACAATTTCCATCTGTTTCAACCATTGCTCTATCAAGTATCAACCTCAGTCCTCTCTACCGATGAGATCGCATATCCTATCAGGAGCTTCTTCCGCAATAATAAGAATGTCAACTTCTTCATGGCCAAGGCCAAGGGTGTCGATCAAAAGCGAAATGTCCTCATCACTAACCATGGTGAAATCAGTTACGACTATTTAGTCCTTGCTGCCGGCGCGACCACCAACTTCTTCGGAATGAAAGAAGTCGAGGATCACGCTTATGGAATGAAGACCATTCAAGAGGCACTTGCCATTCGCAATCACGTTCTTCACGAATTTGAACGTGCCGACAAGCCCTATAGGTCATCAGAAGAGCGCAAAGAGAAGCTGACTTTCGTAATCGTTGGTGGCGGACCTACAGGCATTGAGGAAGCCGGTGCAATCTCCGAACTTGTTGAGGTTATGAAGAAGGAGTTCCATCATCTTGACTTTAACGATGTCAGTATAAAACTCATTGAAGCTACCGGGCACGTTCTTCCAATGATAACCGATGATTTGCAGGAATACACCGTTCAGACTCTTCGCAAGAAGGGCGTTGAGGTCATGCTGAATACTCAGGTTGTGGGTTATGACGGCAAGATTTTGAAGCTCAAGAGTGGTGTTGAGATACCAACAAGTACTGTTATATGGGCTGCTGGTGTCAAGGCAGTTGATTTCATGAAGGATTGTGGCGGTGAGTGTGCTCGCGACGGCCGCATTTGGATTGACGAAGATCTTCTCGTCAAAGGCGCTGTCAATCGCAATGTCTTTGCTATTGGTGACTGCGCTGCCTTCATGCATGGTGACATGCAGCGTCCTCTGCCGACCGTTGCTCCAGTTGCTACTCAAGAGGCAGTGATAGTGCATAAAAATATAATGAAACTTATCAAAGGTGACAATAACCTTGAGAAGTTCCATTATAAAGACCTCGGTGCTATGGCAACGATTGGTAGAGCCAAGGCAGTTGTCAACAAACCGAAGATGACAGGTTTTATGGCCTGGTGTGCTTGGATGCTGGTGCATTTGATCCGTCTTGCCGGTGCTCATGCTAACTTAACCGTTGCGATTAAATGGGCTTGGAACCTGTTGAGCGGTATTCGTCTTGGTCGTATCATCACAAACATCAAACTCGATAGCGGCAAGTTGACTATACCAAAAGTTGAAGAAGATAATTCTAAACGCAACGTAAATGAGGGCAAACCAGTCCATCTTGGCAAATGAACAGGAGACTGATATTAAATGAGACTTCTGATTGATGACGCTCATATTGAGCTGATTAATAAAGCTTATGAGTTTTACCCTGTTGATGGTGTAACGACTAATCCCACAATTCTGTCTAAAATTGGCGGTAATCCGTTTGACACCCTCAAGAGTATTCGCAAATTGATTGGCGATGACGAACTTCACGTGCAGGCGGTCTCTCGCAAGGCTGAAGATATTGTTGAAGAAGCCAAATATATCATCAACATACTTGGCGGCAACACATATGTCAAGATACCTGCCATTCCGGAAGGTTTCAAGGCCATGAAGATGTTGGATTGCTCAACTCAGATTCTCTACACGGCGACAGCGATTTATACGCCGATGCAAGCTTACCTTGCTGCTGAATGTGGCGCCGCCTATGTTGCACCATATGTCAATAGGATTGATAATATGGGCTTCAACGGTTTGGAGATCACCAAGCAGATACAAGATATCTTTGAGAATAACGAGATGGAAACGGAAGTGCTGGCAGCGAGCTTCAAGAACTCTCAACAAGTCTTAGAGCTTTGTGAGTATGGCATTACCGCCGCGACCGTTTCACCTGATTTGCTGGTTGCTTTCGCGAAGAACTCTGCCATTGATGAAGCAGTTGAGACCTTCATTGAGGATTTTGAGAGCTTCGCCGGCAAGGGTAAGACGATGCGCGATTTCAAATAAAATAATGGTCAATGCTTTACTGCTGACGGGCAAACGGTTATTAATGGACATTGTGAACAGAGCGGTTGACGTGCCTTACACAGTTTTCGACCATGCCAGATCAGCCAGTGGTGAGCATCTGACCATTTTTCACGTGGAATGACTTTCTGAAGGCCAAGTTCAACCTCAAGCGGCGTCTCACCTATTGCAAGTTGAAGACGGTTGGCGATTCTGAAAACGTGAGTATCAACGGCAATGGCAGGTTTCTTGAAGGCTACGCTGGTTACAACATTAGCTGTCTTACGACCGACGCCAGGCAACTTTACAAGCTCGTCGAAACTTTCCGGCACTACGCCGTTGAAGTCATCGACGAGTTTTTGACATGTCTCCAAGATGTGAGTTGCCTTCGTCCTGAAGAAGCCACAAGGTTTGATAAGTTCCTCAAGTCTTGATTGTCCGAGTGCCAGAAACTGTTCCGGCGTGTTAGCTATAGAGAAGAGTTCCGCTGTCACAGCGTTGACTCTTTTGTCCGTACACTGCGCGGAGAGTATCACAGAGATTAACAACTCAAAAGCTGAGTTAAAGATCAACTCTGGCATTGCGCCTGCATAGGTCTCTTCGAGTATGGCTAATTGCTTCTCTTTGATTGCTTTTGTAACTTTCATGAGTACTTCACATCAACTTCACTTACATATTCCAATATACCATAGTTTTCATCATCAAGTCACTGTCCGCTTCTCTCACGATCTCAGCTTCAGGCAGCCAGTCTTCTGAAAAGAGCGGCAGATTCTCAACCATCTCTTCTATCACTGATTCAACGGCCTTGATTGCCTGTGCATCTTGAGAAGACCTCAAGAACTCACCTAACACCAAGCCGACAGTGAACATGTCATCTGCACTCAAAGAACGCGTTGTCGGGTCCAAACTCGACAGGCGGAGCACAGGATACGTTATATTGTCACTGGAAGTCATCAACTCTTCAGCCTTAACGAGAAGTCCACCTTGAGCAAGTTTGTCGGCAACCTGTGCTACGTCTTGCCCGTCACGCAAACGGACAATAACCAAATGATTTTCAGTTGGAGCGAAGAGTACATCAGCACCGGATTGTTGCAAGCCTCTTTCCAAAGAGCGGGCATTATCAAGCACCTGTTGAGAATAGTCGTCGTATTCCTCGCAAGCGGCTTCACGAAGACTGATTGCCAGAGCTGCCAGAACGTTCTTTTTTAAGGAGACGTGACCTGTCTCAATGACCATCTTCTCAAGGTGATCGGCGAGTTTGTTCTTTGATAGTATTATGCCGTTCTGAGGACCATGCAGGGCATCACTCGCCGCGAAGGTTGCAACATCAGCGTAGGGAACAGGCGACTTGATCTTATTTGTGACAATGAGACCAGAGTTCTGTCCCAAATCAATCCACAGATTTGCACCGACCTCGTCTGCAATGGAACGTAGCTTCTTGTAGTCAATGTTGTGAGGGTAATTCACCGGCGAATATATTATCAATGTTGGTCTGTTCCTCATTGCTAGATAGCGCACCTTGTCGAAATTTAGCTTCAAAGTGTCCGGCTCAAGTGCAAACTTTATGAATCTGTACTGCATTTGACTGCCGCTGCAGTGTTCACTTTTACGTAGATTGAACGATAAGATTGTATCATTCGGCTTGGCTAGTGCCTGCAAGACCACGCGTGAAGCAGCAACGAGGTTGCCTGTACGGACAATGGCATGGTCAGCCTTGAACAAATCACAGGCACGCTGCGCCGCTAATTTCTCCAGGCGGCTGTAGTGCTCAACCGAATTGTGACCGATAAAGTCATTGCCGAGAGCACTGCCTTTGAGATATTGAGACAGTGGCGAGGCGGCGTTGTCCGTTGGTATCAATGATAAGGTTGCGATTTGTCGATCCAATGAGTTCTTTAAGAGATTGAACAAATCTGGATCGAAGTTTCCCAAGTTTTTAAAGAGCGTTTTGCCTATCATAAGAAGTCACCTCTTTACTAGATTTAGGAACAAGAAGCAAGGGTCAAGTATTTTGTTCTGAAAGTTGCTTGCTCCTGCAAAGTTAGGCTATTCCTGTCAACATATAGAACAGAATGCACAGGAATGGCACAAGGAATTTTAAACCCATCAAGACGATTATATCATAGTATGCTTCCTTGTGAGTGAGACCGCAGATTGCCAGAAGCGTGACGAGAGCACCACAATGTGGCACTGGATCAATGCCGATAGAAGCAATAGCGACAATCCTGTGAAGTGTCTCAAGCGGTATTCCTTGAGCTGTCGCCATTGAAGCCCAAGTCTCACCTAGCATACTCAGTGCAATCGTGAGACCACCGGAAGCCGAACCAGTGATACCGCCCATTATATTAGTCGTCAAGACAGCAGAAACTAAAGGACCAGCAGCATCACCAATACTTATAAGAATCTCCTTGATAGGCAAAAAGCCGGGCATACTCACCATAACGCTACCAAAGGCAAAACCGGAAGCGACATTAAGCACAGCGGCGCAGGAAGAAACAGCACCATAATTGATAGTACCGAGGAGATTTTCACTGCCGCTTTGATAGCGTTTGCGACCGATGTAAGCGGCAGCAATACTGCTGAGTATGAGTGCAACACTGATTGACCAAATCGCCTGTATCTTGCCAACACTAACCGCTAAGAGACTTAAATTAAATGGAAGGAAAGCTTCCAAACTTGCTTCGTTCCAATGAAAACCCCAATCCCAATGAAATGGGTTACTCAATATCACATTGATGACAATGACCATCAACAAAGGCACAAGCGCCAAATGCCAAGGTGGTAGTCGTCGATCTTTTCGTTGCTTTTGCTCGACTTGTCCACCATAGCCTTCACCCTTGCCTTGCAGTAATCTTGTACGGAAAGTCAACCAACCCAGACTAATCGCCAAGAATATAATAGTTGCAAACAAGCCAATACCTACACCCGCCCAAGTTGATGTTCCAAAATAAGAGGAAGGTATGATGTTCTGTATCTGCGGCGTACCGGGCATTGCAACCATTGCGAATGAAAAGATACCCATCCAGAGCGTTGCAGGCAGAAGCTTTTTGGGGATATTAGCCTTGCGAAATATCTCAGCGCCGAATGGGTACATGACGAAGGCGACGACGAAAACACTCAAGCCACCGTATGTCAGCGCTGCACAACCGAGAATGACGGCAAGTATAGCTTGCTTTTCACCAAGTATTGACATGATTTTGCCGGCAATCGCTGAAGCTAATCCGCCTTTCTCCATGAGCCTAGCAAACACCGCACCAAAGAGGAATACAGGATAATAGGTCTTTGTATACTCTGCCAGACGCGTCATGTACAATTCACTGTAAATCGGCATGATTCCAAATTCGCTCAATATAGCGGACAGCACGGCGAAGAATGGCGCAATCAGAATAATTGACCAGCCGCGATAAGCGAACATCATTAAGCCGACTATTGAAACACCTATACAAAATGTTTCCAATATTTAACACCACCTCATAATATTTTGTGGCATTGCTCATACTCCAAAACTATTTACTATTCTATATGTAATTATCAATGATGTTATAGTCAACTAGAACATTGTATCGAAACAAATGTGAAAAGTCAACAAGTTTATGGATATTTCCATTTTATAAGATTTTGCTATCGTGGTATGTCATCTGAACAAGTGAGATAACAGGCTGATCTCCGCTACTGATTGAACTATTGCAAGTAGTTCTGAGTACGCAAAAACCGCCAATAGCTTGCAGTTCTGAAGGCGGTTTATTTGTCGGTATCAACATGGAAGATATCATTGTTCCTTTCAACATTTCAACATTGTAACTATATACTTCCGCTGTCTCATTAACACTATTTCTAAAAGAAGGTTAATCAACGGTTTGAAAGTAATTGTACACGTTTTCAGCGGCGATCTGATTCATTGAAGGCACCTGCTGGAGTTCTTCAATGGTAGCAGTTTTGATCTTGTCAACGGATTTAAAGTGAGCAAGCAGATTATTTCTTCGCTTACTGCCGATTTGTTCGATTGAATTTAGAACAGATTGAAGGTTGCGCTTGCGTCTGAGAGTACGGTGATAGGTAATGGCAAACCTATGAGCTTCATCACGTATTCGCTGAAGCAGTTTAATAGCAGGTAAATCTATAGGCAGCTCAATGGGAATATTTGAGCCTTCGACGAAGATCAATTCAAACTGCTTGGCAAGCCCTATAACCGGCACATCACAGATCGGACGTATTATGTCAAGTGCTGAGTTGAGTTGACCGATGCCGCCGTCAATGACGATTAAATCCGGCAGATTTTCACCTTTGCCATAACGTCTCAAAGTCACTTCTTTCATTGAGAGAAAGTCATCAGGCTTGCCTTCCGTTGATTGAATTTTAAATCGCCTATATGAGGATTTATCTGGTGAGCCATCTTGAAAGACAACCATTGAAGCGACTGTCTCTGCACCTTGAATATGAGAGATGTCAAAACATTCCATTCGACGTGGCAGTATATTTAGATTAAGGCGACCTTGTAAATCGTAGACAGCGCCCATATTGTCAGCTTCGGTAAGTTCTTCAATCTCTGACTTTGAATTTAATATCATCTGCATTTCGGAGAGCTTCTTGACTGATAGTAACAGGTCTCTGAAACGAGCGGCACTTTCAAAATCCAGCTTCTCAGCAGCTTCGCTCATCTTGGCTGTTATTTTCACTTCCAACTCGTGAGTTTGTCCATCAAGAAAGAGAGCGGCAGCAGCAACCGTTTCGCGGTATTTGTCAATGTCAATGTCCTTTGTGCAAGGTGCTGGACAGCGCTTGATATGATACTCAAGGCAAGGGCGCTTGTGAAGGTGCTTGCAGGTACGAAGCGGAAAGATTTTACGTAAAAGTTTCAGAGATTGCTGCATTGCACCGACATTGGTGTAAGGACCGAAATACCTGGAGCCATCATCAACAGGGCGACGCGTTATACAAATCCTTGGAAACTTCTCATTTGTGATTCGGACATAAGGATACATCTTGTCGTCCTTGAGACTGACATTGTAGCGCGGACGATACTTTTTAATAAGGTTACATTCCAATATCAGTGCTTCAACTTCAGTGTCAACATTAATGATGTCAAAGTCTGCAACATTCCTCACCATTGCACGAGTTTTGGGCGGGTGGTCGGAGTGGTGAAAGTATTGACTCACACGGCTTTTAAGATTGATACTCTTGCCGACGTAAATAATCTTGCCCTCTGCGTTCTTCATTAAATACACACCAGGACTTTCTGGTAGATTTCGCAACTTCTCTTCAACTATATTAGTCACATTCTCACCTACTCGCTAAAACTCACTAAACTATTGACTTTTTGATAAGACCTTGCCATTAAGTATAGATATGTGCTAAAATATATTTTACTTGAGAATTATTAAACCTGTCAATAACATTCTGGTTTAAACGAAGGAGATTTTAAGATTGGGGCAACTGTTAGATAAGATAATATCACCTAAATCAATTCATGGAATGGATTTACAAGAACTCAGAGAGCTTGCGAAGGAGATTCGTGAGCTTATACTGTCGACAGTTGCAGATAACGGCGGACACTTGGCGCCAAGTCTCGGAACGGTTGAACTAACATTGGCACTTTATAGTGTCTTTAATTTTGAAACTGACAAGTTGGTTTGGGACGTTGGGCATCAGGCCTACGCTCACAAAATACTGACAGGCCGCCGCGATACCTTTCACACGCTGCGGACTAAAGGTGGGCTTGCCGGCTTTCCCAAGAGAAGTGAGTCTAAATACGATGCCTTCGGTGTTGGTCATGCTTCAACTTCTATCTCCGCTGCACTGGGTCTGTTGATTGCTTCAGAGCTGGAGCACAAGGACAATCGCGTTGTTGCGGTTATTGGTGACGGTGCTTTGACAGGCGGTGAAGCCTTTGAAGGTCTCAATCACGCTGGTCAGCTCAAGAAGAACTTGATTGTAATACTCAACGATAACGAAATGTCAATCGACAAGAACGTCGGTGCCTTGTCGGAATATCTCTCACAAATCCGACTTGCTCCGCAATATCGCAAGGCTAAACGTGACTTTGAAGAACTCGTCAAGAAGATTCCGATTCCGGGCCTTGGTGAGAAGGTCTTAAAGGCGTCCAATTCCATTCGTTACGGTCTCAAATCTGCGATCGTTCAAGGTGCAATGTTTGAGGTCTTGGGCTTCACCTATCTTGGACCTGTTGACGGTCACGACATCAAAGCCATGCAGGATATATTTAGGCGTGTCAAAGATGAGATGGCGGAGCCTGTTATAATCCATGTCCGCACCACCAAGGGCAAAGGTTATAAGCCGGCAGAAGAATCGCCCGAAAAGTTTCACGGCGTCGGTAAGTTTGATAAGTACACTGGTGAAGTCATCAAGAAGCCTGCACCGAAGAGTTACACTGATATCTTCAGCAAGGCAATAGTCGACTGCGCCAAAGAGGACAAGAATATTGTTGCAATAACCGCTGCAATGCCTTCCGGTACAGGTCTGAAACTTTTCGCTGAGATGTTCCCTGACAGGTTCTTTGATGTTGGCATAGCTGAAGAACATGCAATAACACTTGCTGCAGGAATGGCGGCAGGTGGTTTAAATCCAGTCGTGGCATTGTACTCGACCTTCGCTCAGAGAGCTTACGATCAAATTCTCCATGATATCTGCCTGCAAAATCTGCCTGTGACTATCTGCCTGGATCGTGCAGGAATTGTCGGCGAAGACGGTGCCACTCACCACGGTGTTTTTGATCTGTCCTATCTTCGTCATATTCCGAATATCAATATCTTGGTGCCGAAAGATGAGAACGAACTTCGTCAAATGATCTTTGCTGCTACTGCAAAGAGATTGCCGACAATAATTCGCTATCCGCGCGGTGCGGGTCTTGGTGTAAAGATCGTTGATAATCCTACTCACCTACCTTGGAGTAAGGCAGAAGTTATCTCTAAAGTTGTCGGCGAAGCAGATGCTTCTATCTTCGCAGTTGGAACTATGGTCGAAGTGGCGAAGAAGGCGGCAGATATACTCAAAAGCCACAGGATTTACGTCAATGTCGTCAATGCCCGATTCGTCAAGCCTTTGGATATTGACACGATTTACGAACAATCAATCAATTCCAAGCTGGTGGTCACTTGCGAAGAGAATGTCCTTGCCGGTGGTTTTGGCAGTGCTGTCGTTGAATGTCTAGCCGATTCAAACGTTGTAAAGCCTATACTTAGATTCGGAATTGGTGACAAATTTGTTGAACATGGATCGCGGGCGCAACTTTTGGAGGATTGCGGTCTCACTGCTGACAATATCGCCGACAAGATAGAGAGTGCTTATTATAGATTAAATCGCCGTAATATCGACACGACGACAGATGGAGGCTTCCGTGAAGATTTATAAGGGTAAGATTATGAGGGTGCAGCCGGACAGTCTCGCTGAGGAACTTGAACTTCAAGTCGGTGATTCGATAATTGAAGTCAATGGCCAAAAGCTGCGCGATATTATAGATTTGAGCTTTGGGCTTGCCGACGAGGAGATTGAACTTTTGGTTGAGCACCCTGATGGTGAGCGTGAGATAATTGCCTTCGACAAGGACGTTGACGAGGAACTTGGAGTTGAGTTTGAGTCTGCGGTATTTGACGGTATTCAGCGCTGCAAGAATCATTGTGTCTTTTGCTTCGTTGATATGATCGCGCCTGCAATGCGACGTACGCTCTCAATTAAAGACGATGACTACAGAATGTCGTTCCTTTATGGCAACTTTATCACTTTAACTAATCTCAAAGACAGTGACTACAAGCGCATTGAGCAGTTTCACTTGTCGCCGCTCTTCGTTTCTATACATACAATGAATCCCGAACTTAGAGTCAAGATGTTGAGGACACCGCTGGCAGCCGACATTGCCAAACATCTTGACAAGTTGGAGACTGCCGGTGTCGAGTATCACACTCAAGTCGTCCTCTGTTCGGGTCTCAATGATGGCGAGGAATTGGAGCGGACAATCAGCGAACTCGTCAGCCGTCGTCCAAGCGTGTTATCATTGGCGATTGTGCCTGTCGGCATCACCAAACATAGACGCGATAAGTTCAAGTTGAATCAGTTCGACCGTGAAGGTGCAGTCAAAGTCATTGAGCAGGTTGAGCGTTGGCAGATCAAGCTACGTCAAGAGACAGGCCAAACTTTCATATATCTTGGCGATGAGTTTTACTTTCTTGCTGGTCATGACATGCCGCCGGAAGAGTATTATGACGATTTTCCACAACTCGACAACGGAATAGGTCTGACTCGTTCTTTTATATCTGACTGGCAAACTGAAGAAGACAGCCACAGTGAATATGAGGAGCCAATTCATATTGATGTAATTGCTGGCACTTCCATTGCTCCCGTACTTCAGAGACTAGCTGGAGAAGCAATGAGACAAAATAATAACCTGACTGTTCGAGTGCTGCCGGTCGTCAATGAGTACTTCGGCAGTACGGTCAACGTGTCGGGTCTTTTGACTGGTATTGATATTATCAATAAGCTTAAATCTGTTGATGGTGAGCGTGAAGGTATTCTGATTCCAGAGTCAGCACTTCGCAGCGGTGAGGATATATTCCTTGATGACATCACTCTTAGCGACTTGAGAGATCAATTCCCAACTTCAAGGATTGAACCTGTGCAGTCCGGCGCTGAGTTTAAGCGTGCATTGACGAACTTTCACTCATATCATAAATCAAGAGCTGAAGAGACCAACTACATGTGGCAGAGCAACGCTGGCTACACGAAATAATCAAAGATACAGAATTGACAAGGCTATATATTAAAGATATAATTAATACGTTATATTTTTGGGAATGTGTATTGATCTTGAGAGGAGAGAACGGTATGGGATTAAGGAAGAAGTTTTTCGTTTTAGCTGGATTAGCGGGACTATTAATGGCAATAGTGTCAATAGTCGGCTACTTCACTGCTTACAACGCACTTGAGGAGAGCGTCGAAGGTGAACTCAGAGAGACAGTTGAGGCACAGAGCAAGCAACTTGACGGCTGGTTAAGTTCCAATGCTGCTGTTGCCACAGGTGCAGCTAACATCATGACTGCCCTCAACGGTAACGACACCATTGCAAACATGAGTGAGATGTTGTCACTCGCGGACAATAACCCTGAAATCCTTGAAGTCGGCGTCGGCAATGAGAAGGCATTCTTTCAAGGGCGCCACGCAGGCAATAAGACGGGTCAGATCGATCCTCGCACTCGCGGCTGGTATAAAGAAGGTCGCGACGCCGGCAAGACAGTTTTCACTGAAGCCTATGTCGATAAGTTCACCAATGAGCTTGTAACCTCCGCCGTTTCACCTTTCAAGAATAATGGACAATTTGCCGGTACCATATTCGTTGATATTGCCCTCAAGACTCTTGATGATGAAGTGACGAAACTCAAATATAATGGCGAAGGCAAAGCCACCATTATGGAGAAGAGCGGTGTCATTCTTGCGACAAGTGGACCCGCTGAGAAAATGTCAAACTTCCGCGATATTAGCGGACTTGGCAATCATTTTGATGAGATACTCAAGAAAGGTGAAGGTTATGTTATCATTGAGGGCAGTGGTGATCGTGAAGACGCCATCTTTGCTTATACCACAGTGCCTTCTTCCGGCTGGATTGTCGGCATTGATGTCGATTATGACTTTGTATTCGCCGCCGTCAGCCGTCTTCGCATAACATTTGGTATACTCACTTTGGTCGGTCTTGCACTCATGGTCTTCATGTGTCTCAAGTTAGCAGGCAGCATTACCGGTCCGATTATTGAACTCGAAGCGCACGCCAAAGAGATGTCCAACGGTAATTTGAGAATGAAGGATATTGAAGTTACCTCTACAGATGAGATAGGTTCTTTAACCCAAGCGTTTAATACCATGAGCGTCAACCTTCGCAAGCTCATTAGCAAGATGGCAACAACTTCAGAACAGGTTGCGGCTTCCAGTGAGGAGCTTAACGCCTCGGCTAACCAATCCGCAGATGCTTCAGTCCACGTTGCTGAGACTGTCAGCGAAGTGGGTGGATTCATTACTCAGCAGTCTAATAGCATTGAAGCTGCCAGAGAGAGTATCAACACCGTGTCCAATGATATCCAGCTTGTAGCGAACAAGGCGACTAATGTTGCGACAACTTCCGAGAAGACCGCCGAAGCTGCCAAGACTGGTGAAGAACTCATGCAAGAAGCCGTCTCCAAGATGAGTAGTATCGAGAAGTCGGTTTTGGCAAGTGCCGAGGTCGTTGAGCGCCTTGGTGAGAACTCTAAGCAAATCGGACAGATTGTTGAAGCTATTTCCGGCATTGCCGACCAGACCAATCTGTTGGCACTCAACGCCGCTATTGAAGCAGCACGCGCCGGTGAGCATGGTCGCGGCTTCGCGGTTGTATCTGAAGAAGTCCGTAAACTTGCCACCGCTTCGCAAGAATCAGCCGAACAGATTCGCTCACGCATTGAGAGTATTCAAAGTGCAACAGAAGAAGCTGTCCAATCTATGAAGGGCGGCACTGAGGACGTTAAGGCAGGCACTGAAGCAATCCGCGAAGTTGGAATCCAGTTCAAGGAAATCATGAAGATGGTTGACGGCATCAAAGAGGAGATTGCAGGTATCAATCAGTCAGTTAAAACTGTATCTAATGGAGCAAAACATATCGTTGAAGCTACGGAGTCAATCGACAAGGCAAGCCGTGAGACAGATCAGAAGACCCAGGCAATATCTTCAGCGACAGAGACTCAATCAGCTTCCAATGAGGAGATTGCTGCTGCTTCGCAAGCGCTTGCCAATCTTGCCAGTGACATGCAGGCAGCTATAGGACAATTCAAAATCTAATCAATGGAGTGATAGCATTGAAGAAGATCGTGTGCTTCTACCTTGAAGATTGTCCTTACTGCCACAAGGCAAAGAGGGCATTTCAAGAACTGACAACCGATAGCCATCAATGGTCTAAAGTGCCGATTGAGTGGGTTGAAGAGTCAAGAGAGAGACCGACAGAGTTGAAGAACTTCAATTACTACTATGTGCCGACTATCTATGTCGGCGAAGATAAGGTCTATGAAGCAAGTCCTTCAGATGATTATAATACGATAAAATCGAATGTGCTCAAGGCTCTTGAGCAAAGCAGTATTTAAACTTAGAGAGCATGGTGAATATTGGGAACACTAGATATTACCAATAGGGTTAAGTACATAGTGAAGTATGGTTTGGTAGGCTTGATTGTATTATCTACTTTAATTGGTGAAGCGGCCTTTCGTTACAGTCATTCTGATGATACAATCAAGATAAGCAGTGCTAGAGTCGCAGGCACAATGGTCTCTATGCGCGTGTTGACCAATGGCAAGGTCAAAGAGCTTACCAAGTCCGATGGTGATGAGGTTAAGGCTGGTGATGTGATTGCCAAGATAGAAGTCAGCGTCACTGAAGAGCAAATCCAGCAACTTGAGAAGGCAGTGGATCTTGCCAAGTCAAACTATGCACAGTTGCAAGTTGGACAGATGGTGAAGGTACCCGTCAGAAAGCCCAAAATCCCTACTGTACAGACTCCGCCAGTGCAGTCAAATACTTCCAAGAAGCCAACTAAATCTCTTGCAGCACTCGAAGAACGTAAAAACCGAATGGAATTGCTCTACGAAATGGGTGCAGTCAGTCGCCAGGAGATGGAAGCAGCCGTTAAGGAATACGAACTTGCAAAGGCAGCAGCGGCAGCTCCTGCACCGGAACCAACCGCGCCTGCTGCAAACAATGAAGTTGAGTATGAAATCGAATACATAGAACAACTGCAACCTACACCGCCCGAAATCCTCAATGGCGCTCAGTTAGCTATCAAACAGGCAGAGTTGTCGCTCAATGTTGCTCGTCAAGAAGCACAGCAGACAGAGGTAGTATCGCCTGTTGACGGTATAATCTACTACAGTGTTGAGGTTGACGAGGAAGTCGAAGCGGGTAATATAGTGGCAAGAGTTGGAGATAGTAATGAACTTTGGCTTGAAGCTGAGGTCACTGAATCACAGTTCGATAAGATTGCACTTGGCAAGCTTGTCAGCTACATCATTGACGGCAACGATCTAGTTGGTACAGTCATTGAAAAGATTGCACCGTCACCGAAGGAAGAGCAAGGAAGCACCACTGAATCTGTTGAAGTTACCGAAGTACCTGCTGTTGCTGAAGCTTCAACTACTTCAACGACTGACGAGATAGTGGATAAACAATCTACTGACAGTAATACATCGACAGTAACTATTGATCCTGCTCAACTTGAGAGTAATGAGAATCCCGAACGTAAGGATAAGTACATTATTAAATTCTCTTTGCCAGCGGAACGGAACTTTGAGTGTAAGCCCAATACCAATGTGGCAGTTACCGTCAAACTCTAAATAAATTGGATTTTGTCATTCTCGATTTTGTGTGACAGAATCCAATCTTTTTTATTATAAAAACTCTTCAATTTAGATACTCAATAGGCACCTTTACCAGTGATGACTGCCTTGACAGTTTTGAATAGATACATCATGTCAATCCAGACGGACCAGTTGCGGACATACCAAGTGTCCATTGCCACGCGCTCCTCATAGGTCGTGTCGCTGCGACCACTCACTTGCCACATGCCGGTAATACCAGGCAAAACCATATAATATTCGCGAATGAACTTGCCATACTTTACAACTTCTTCTTCAACTATTGGACGCGGCCCGACAAGACTCATATCGCCACGAATAACGTTCCAAATCTGTGGCAACTCATCTAAACTCGTTCGACGAAGCCAGGCACCAAGCTCAGTGACTCGCGGGTCATTAGTTAGTTTAAATGTCTCCTGCCACTCGCGTTTAGCTTCAGGGTGAGCATCAAGATATTCCTGGAGCTGCTCTTCACTCATTGGTACCATTGTCTGAAATTTGTAGCACGGAAAGGGCTTGCCATTTTTTCCGACGCGCCAGTGAGTAAAAATAACATGTCCACGATTAGCTATTGCAACGCGAATTGTAATCAGTAGAAGAACAGGTGAGATCAAAATTGAGCCAAAGACTGTGCAAACGAGATCGAATATCCGCTTGATGATTCGATTGTAGCGGCGTGAAAGGTTATTTCGGAGATTGAGCATCAAAATCTTCTCGCTGAAGAGAATAGAAGCATCAACGCCTGCCATTGTCGTACCGATTAAGTCTGGAATGAATGAGAGATTCTTGACATAAGGCTGAATGGAATTTATCAAGTCTTGGAGCTTCTGCTTGGATATTCCGGGCACAGCAATGATGACAGTCTGCGTCTTATATCGCTTTATGATTCGCTCCGCCTTATAAAAGCTGCCAAGAATCTTATATCTTTTCGGTAGAGTCTCAGAGACAGGGTGATCATCAATAAATCCTATTATATCATAACGATAACCTAGATCGGATTCCCAAAATCTGATTGTTCGTTCAGCCGTGAGACCTGCACCAATGATGATGATTGGTTCGTAGAAGATGTGCTTCAGCTTCATGATCTTCATTACGACATATCGAATTACAGATATATCTATCAACACGAGTATTCCAAAGATCAGTATAAAGAGACGAGAAGCCTGGTCACTTGCCTTCAGAAAGTAAATGAAGATTATAGAAGTCATCCAACCAGCAAAGACGGATTGGAAGATTGCCTTCATCATGTCAATGATCGGGTGCATTTGGCGATATGAGCGCGACTGACTCAAGGCAATGAGGAAGATTAGCGGCACCCAGCCATAGATATAAACATCAGCATAGTAATAATAAGCATGATTCCAAGTATCAAGATAGTTTCGGAGAGCGAAAGCAATGTGTTCTGCTACCACTACACCGATATAATCAAACAACATAAACATCAGCGTCGGCAAGGGCGATGATGTTAATATTTTATTTATCGTTGAAGCTGATAACGGCGGCTTCAATTATGATGACCTCCTCTTTGAAGACATTGATATATTCAAATGTTTCAAAGAGGATAATATCACAAAATGACTAATATTTCAATATTGACTGTGATTCTGAAGAATTGTAATATATACTCAACACAATAAGAGGAATGAGACTATGAACGATAGATTATTCAAAGTAAAGGCACCCTTTGAGCCAATGGGTGACCAGCCGAAAGCTATTCACGACCTCGCTGAAGGCATTAGGAATGGCATGGAGTCTCAAGTGCTCCTCGGAGTCACTGGCACCGGCAAGACCTATACGATTGCCAAGGTCATTGAGCGCGTGCAGAAGCCGACTTTGGTGATCGCTCATAACAAGACTTTAGCCGCGCAGCTTGCTAGTGAGTTTAAGTCTTTCTTTCCTGATAACTATGTTGGCTACTTCGTCAGTTACTATGACTACTATCAGCCTGAAGCCTATCTTCCAGCCACTGACACCTACATTGAAAAGGATGCTTCTATCAACGACGAAATCGACCAGCTCCGACACTCTGCAACTTGTTCACTCTTTGAGCGACGTGATGTCATTATCGTTGCTTCAGTGAGTTGCATTTACGGTCTTGGCAGTCCTGAGAGCTATTCCAAACTCGTCTTGCACCTTCACAAAGGCCAGGAAATTGACCGCGATACCATTCTGGAGAAGTTGGTGTCAATTCGATATGAGCGCAATGACGTTATCATTGAGCGCGGCAAGTTCAGAGCGCGCGGTGACACTATTGAGATATTCCCAGCCGGTTACAATGGTAGAGCGCTGAGAGTTGAGCTATTCGGTGACGAGGTTGAACGGATCACTGAGTTTGATGTATTGACAGGTGAGATTGCCGGAGAGCGCAAAGAAGCTATAATCTTCCCTGCATCACACTACGTCACCGACGAGGAAGACATGAAGATTGCCGAAGAGACCATTCGCGTGGAACTCAAAGAACAGGTTGAGCTGTTTAACTCTCAAGGTAAGTTGCTTGAAGCGCAGAGAATTGAGCAGAGGACTAACTTTGACCTTGAGATGATTGCCGAAATGGGCTATTGCTCCGGTATTGAGAACTATTCCAGACACTTGACTCAACGCCTGCCTGGACAACCGCCTTACACTCTGATTGACTACTTTCCAAAGGACTTCTTGATCGTAGTAGACGAATCACATGTCACCCTACCACAGCTCCATGCTATGTATGCCGGTGACCAATCGCGCAAGGCGACGCTGATTGAAAACGGTTTTCGCCTGCCTTCAGCTCTTGACAACAGGCCGCTAAAGTTCGAGGAGTTTGAAGAGCGAATAGACCAAATTATCTACGTTTCCGCGACGCCGGCAGCTTACGAGTTAGAGCAATCTCAACAGACTGTTGAGCAAATAATCAGACCAACCGGCTTGCTTGACCCGATAGTTGAAGTTCGACCAATCAAAGGGCAGATTGATGATCTAATTGGAGAGATTAACCGCCGTGTTGAAGTCAATGAACGCGTCTTGGTGACAACACTTACTAAAAAATTTGCTGAAAATCTAACAGACTTTCTCAAGGGTGTTGATATTAAGGTAAGGTATCTACATTCCGATATCGCAACAATTGAGCGTGCTGAAATTATCCACGACCTGCGTGCCGGTAAGTTTGATGTTTTAGTTGGAATCAATCTACTGCGTGAAGGGTTGGACTTGCCGGAAGTATCACTGATTGCCATTCTTGACGCCGACAAAGAAGGTTTTCTGAGATCAGACACTTCACTGATACAAACTATAGGACGTGCAGCGAGAAATGCCAATGGAACAGTAATACTTTACGCCGACAAGATCACCGACTCAATGAGACGGGCAATCGACGAGACTGAGCGTCGCCGTAAAATCCAAGATGAGTATAATCAAACTCACCATATCACGCCAAAGACTATAACCAAGCCGATAAATCCACTCATTGAAAAGACACTTGTAGAAGTGCCGAAACTCAAAGCGAAGGATAAAGTTGACAGTATCGTCAAGAGATTGTCTAAACCTCAGCGACAGGCTCTAATTCAAACATTGATGACGGAAATGAAGCAGGCATCAAAGGCGCTAGAGTTTGAGCGTGCTGCTGAGATTCGCGACATGATTCTGGAACTTGAGGGCACTCTACCAACTTTAAATACAACGCGAAAATTAAGGAAATAATAATGAAACTTTAATCTTGCTCTAATGACAAATTAATATTTGAATTGTATAATCCTCTCAAAAGCAAGAAAAAAATCTAGACAAAAGAGGTAAGGTTCAATGACCAAGAAATTATTGATAGCTCTTGGAGTTAGCATGATGAGTGCTCTTCCAATGACGCAAGCTTCACCAATGACTATAGACAACGAGTTCAACCACTTCATTCCAATGGAAGTTAAGATTGACGTATCTGTCGGCGATTCCGACAATAAAGGTAATAAAAACAATCCTCCACCAATGATTAAGACTGACGGCAAAGAGGATCATTCAGATAAAACAAACCCACCACCGAAACCACCCGAAAAGAACGGACAGGCAGTCAACGGCAATGACAATCCACCACCGCCGCCTTCAGATAGAGACGGTGCAAATAAATTGGATTCCAAGCCAGACGAGAAACTTAAACCTCAAGATGGCGATTCTTCCGTCAAGAAAGCTGAAGTCAAAAAGAAGGTCAAAGAAGACCGCGAAAGTAAGACTACAAAGACAACCAAGAAGAACAAATAACCTGTTGATGTCAGTTTAATGAGACTAGCTCCTAACATCATATAGATTAAAAGCGATGTGCCTTTAAGTTTAGCACATCGCTCTTTCTTTCTTTAAATCGTTATGATTGATGATTATTTCAACTTGCTGTATTCCTCGTCAGTTACCGGCTCCAGCCACTCATTGCTAGGATTTTCGCCCGGTATCTCAAAGGCAAGATGTGAGAACCAACTATTCGGCGCCGCACCGTGCCAATGCTTGGCACCTTCAGGAATAGTGATGACAGTACCAGGCGTCATCTCAACAGGTTCCTTGTTCCACTCTTGATAATAACCTCTGCCACCAATGCAGATCAACATCTGACCGCCGCCCTTATCTGCGTGGTGAATGTGCCAGTTATTTCGACAGCCCGGCTTAAAGGTGACATTCATGATAGGAAACTCTTTACTTGCGACCGACGCAATGTAACTCTGTCCGATAAAGTACTTTGCATATGCTTCATTCTTCTGTCCAATCGGAAAGAATATACTCTTCTGATATTCAGCCATGCTCATTTGACTGCTCATTTTGATTGTCCTCACTTTCGTCATTGCTCTCTATATAAATGCTCAATTAAATACTTGTATTCCACATTATCAAAGCGTCTTCTCCGTTGTCAAGATAATATCCTTTGCGCCTACCGACACTCTTTAGTCCAAAGTTTTCGTAAAGTTTTATCGCTGCTTCGTTAGACGGTCTAACTTCCAAAGTGATAGCTGTTACACCTCTTGACTTGACCTCATCTATTAACTTTGCAAATAGTTTGGTGCCGATACTTCGACCGCGATAGTCAGGGTGAACTGCCACATTAGTGACTTGGGCTTCTTCAAAGGAAATCCAAGCTCCAGCGTATGCAACTACCTTGCTATCGACGGTGCCGACGATGTAGACGGCATTTTCGTTGACTGCTTCAGCCCAGAAGTCCTTGCGCGACCAAGGCATAGCAAAGGTCATTTCCTCTATTGCTGCAATCTCATCGGCATCGCTTGCCATCATCTTCCTAAATTGAATCATTACATAAGCTCACTTTTTAACTTTGTTCTAATCAATTTTTCACGCTCGTTCATAAATTCTTCAAAATTAGTAAATTCAAGATTTACATTCGGTACAAACTGTTTGTCTTTGTAATTTTGTAAGGCAATCGAATTATCTTTAAATGTTTGTTTCAGCCAATCATTAAAGAACATTGAACTTTTTTGTTGATTTGGTATACCTTCCAAAAGCTGAAGATTGCCAATGTAATTGACATTATCAATGTAGAATGGAATTTCATTGGTTTGAACACCCGCTTTAATAAGGCGCTTTTCAGTAAAGTAACACTTTGGGTACATATGGTCAACATGAAAATTATTTTTAAGGTCAGCCCAAGGATAGAGTATAGACAAAATCAAAAGCAGATTGCCGCTGCCATACTTTGTCCACAGCAGATTCTCAATAGATGCATCATTGAAAGATATATCGCGGTTTGTACCTTTGAAATATTTGACGATTTGCTGCAATGGGAAACTGCCCTGATTACTATCGATTATATCTCTAATCGGTTTCAAAACACCGTCAGGCATAAAACTAAAAACTTTGCGTAATAGAGATGAAATGAACCATTTCTTGATTTTCATTCTATCATCAGCATATTTGGAGGAATCTACAAAATTATTTGGTGTATTTATAGAATAGATGTAGTAAGCAATAGGAATGAAAGCATTATTTGAGGTTACATTATCTCTGCTGAAACCGAAGGAAGAGATCAACTCTACAGCCATTCTGAAAGCATTGGTAATTTTATCCCAGTTCTTTTCAACGATCAGCATATTGGTGCGATTGAAGTTGTCAACTTTGAACGTAATATTAGAAAATTTACTCAGTACCAGGCAACTTTTCAGAATGATATCTTTACCTATATTAAAGCCACGCCCTATGGAATTAACTTCATCAGCAAAATTATTGATTTCTTCTCTAGCGTCAAGTTTTGCCCACTGTGCTGTTGCAAATGATAACAATAAATCGGAGTAACTCAAAGTAGTACCGCCGCTATTGACACGAATGAAAATATTTAAAACTTTGTCCAATTCTGTACT
>JAFVEZ010000032.1 GCA_017475745.1 Selenomonadaceae bacterium | reverse complement strand
CATAAAATCCTCACATTCCGCCGCGGTCGCTGCGGCACAAATAGTTATGAAACTGTAGTATACGACTCAATCTCCGGATATAATAAATCTTGGAGATATACTACAAAGCACGGTGGAGGGAGTTGAAGATTGTCAACTCGTGATTCAAATCAGTATAAAATCCAGTGTAAGCCCTGCTTTCAAGCACAAATAAGTGGTTATAAGACCGCATGCTAATCATTGGCATGAACTCTTTTTCTTGTGTGGCAGGGCAGTCAATGTCTCCCATTAATTTTATAAGGAGGCATGGTTATGAAAATAGTATATCCAATATGTTGCGGCATTGATGTTCACAAAAAATTTCTCATTGCCACTATAGTTTCTTCTAAAAACCCATCAACTCTAACTTACAAGAAAAAGCGATTTTCTACCTTCAACAAGCAACTTCGTGAGCTCAGAGATTGGCTTATTGAGAATGACTGTCACGACGTGTGTATGGAATCCACAGGCAAATATTGGGTTCCGGTTTTTAATGTACTTGAGAAAGTGCTCCACGTCGAGATTGTCAATCCAAAGTGGGTTAGAGCCGTCAAAGGCAACAAAGATGATGTTAAAGATTCAAAGTGGATTGCTGAGCTTTTCTGCTTCGGTCTGACCAAAAGCAGTTTTATTCCTGAAAAATCTATTCGTATACTTCGAGAATTTACTCGTTACCGTGCCAAACTCGTTGCAGCTCGAAGCAGTGAGAAGAATCGATTTCAAAATGGCTTTACTGTCTGCAATGTAGCCCTTGATGCCGTTGTTTCCGATATGTTTGGTAAATCTGCCTCCAAAATTACTGACTATCTTTTAACAACTGACAATCCAGACCCCTCAATTTGTCCAACTTTCCTGCATGCTTCTATGCTTAAAAAGTCTGAAGCTGTAGTTGAATCAATCGAAGGATTTGAGTTTACTGACGAACAGAAATGGCGTATGCTCAAGGTTCGTGAACACTATCAATATTTAAATCAGGCTATTGATGATATTGATTCCAAATTAGATGTTTTAACTACGCCCTTCAAGCCTCACATTGATTTACTCTGCACTATTCCAGGCATCAAGCATGATTCAGCAGTGACCATTCTCTCCGAAATTGGAGTGGATATGTCGCAATTTAATTCTTCAAAGAGGCTTTGCAGCTGGGCTGGACTTACTCCTTCTAACAATCAGTCTGCCGGAAAGAAGAAATCAGTCAAAATCTCAAGAGCAGGTGTTTACCTCAAACCTTGTCTGGTTCAAGTTGCTCATGCTGCGGTTAAATGTACTGAGAAACCTTATTATAAAAACAAATATGAGCGAATCAGCAAGCGTAGGGGCAAGAAACGGGCGATAATTGCCATTGCGAGAATGATTCTGACTGCCATCTATCATATGCTCACTCTTGGTGAAAAATTTGAGCCTTCAGACTTGAAATTTTCGGATATGACTCCTCAACTTAAAGAGAAGAAACGTTTGGAATCTATCAAGCAAGCGGTCAATCTGCTTAAACGTGAAGCTGTCTTGCCAATAGAATTTTCTGCTGGTTGAGTTGAAATTATAGCCCTCAAGGTTGTATTAAGTGTTGCCATTTTTAGGAACCGTCAAAGTCGAATGTTTCATACTAACCCCTCCTAAATCATAATTAACTCAACGTAAATACAATATGTACAGACGCCGTGCAGGTCAAAGTACCGGCTTCAATCGGTGTGGCAGCATCCATTGATGCCATCTCTGCCATTGCGTACATCTTATTCATTCTCATACCACTGACGCCGCCGTTATTAATGGATATATCCTGCACACCTGTGATTGTCTTGCCAAGTTCACGAGCGACGAGATCAGCCCTTTGGCGGGCATCACGAATAGCAAGGACAAGAGCTTCATCTTGCAGCTTCTTGCGATTCTTAATGCCGAAGTCAAGAGAATCAATATTATTTGCACCATGATTTAAAGCAGTGTCGATAACTTTGCCGACAAGATCAAGATTGTCAAGCATGACATGAACGGTGTTGCGGACTTCATAGCCGTTAAGTACATTCTGGCGATTAGCATCTTGTCGATAAGTAGGACGAAAGCTGTAGTCACTGGTGTTAATATATTTACGATCCACTCCGAGTACCACGATTGCATTTATGACGTCTTGAGCGGCTTTGGCGTTTGCAGATTGAGCGCGAGCGGCGTCCTTGTCCTGGGTCACCACACCTATGGAAATGGCTGCTCTATCAGGCGCGGCTTCGATGATACCTTCACCGCTTACCGATAAAGTCGGAATCTTTGCTTCTTCTGCAAAGGCTTTCGTCGTCATGAGTGATAAGAAGAGGAATGGAATCAACATCATAACTATACTCTTCATGATAAATACCTCCGATAATATTGATATTACCAATTATATTTATATATGCTGAAAATAATTTGAAAAAATTTATCATTTACTATACCAAAATTCTCAAATATGTGTTATTATATATAATAATATAATATATGGTGTGTTTTGTTGTCAGTGGGAGATAGTGATAAAGTGATGAAATTAATTGAAAAGTTGTTACGTATAATACATTATTCACAAATCTCAACTAAAATAACTATCATTTACACTTTGTACTTTCTTGCCTTGCTCACCTTGACGAATTTATTGGCTTGGTACGGTGTATATTATGCCTTGTATCAGCAAGCTGAGAAAACCTTAGTATATAGTATGGACAACACCAAGAAACTTCTTGAGAAACTTGAGGAGAATGCCAATATAGACATCAATTCCATTCGCGACCCTCTTGTTGCCGGCGTGGTTCTGAGGGTTGTCGATGACAAGGGTAGAGTGTTCATTGACACTGATGCCCATTATCCAACAGTTGAACAGTTTGACGAAAACATCATTAAAGACCCGCCCTTTTGGACAAATGACGATATGGAAGTTGCCCAATTCACAAGAGCCATAGTTTACAGGGCAAAGATGAATTTTACTCACGATAACAAAACAGTTACTTTGCAATTCTTCAGGACTATAACTGCTCAAATGGATTTCTTCGATAGATTAAAAAATATCCTGCTCATTGTAGATGTAATTGGATTGCTATTTGCTATGGGAACAGGATATATTATCAGTCGAAAGATTTTGAGACCAATCAGCACGATGACTAAAACCGCGCAAGATATAGCTATTGAGAATATGAACACCCGTATAACCGTTCACCCTGCCAATGATGAGCTTACTGATTTGGCGAATACTTTTAATGATATGCTCAATCGCCTACAGGTCGGAATAACTCAACAGCAGCAATTTGTTTCAAATGCCTCTCACGAACTCAGAACGCCTGTGACAGTCATTCGCGGTTATTCTGATGTGCTTGCACGTTGGGGCTCAACTGATCCTGAGATATTCAAAGAAAGCGTTGAGGCAATTCAATCTGAGACAGAAAACATGCAGCAGCTTATTGAGCAGTTGCTATTCCTTGCTCGTTCAGACCAAAATCGTCAGCCGCTCAATATGCAGCCTTTAGAACTGTCGGAACTCGTCGAAGATGTATTTCACAAGATGAAGAAGACGACACATACTCACAATATCAAGATGATTCGTAATGAAGAGGCGACCGTCTTTGCCGATAAGGTCACCATGAGGCAGATGCTCAGAATCTTCTTGGAAAACGCCGTCAAATATACGCCTGAAGGCGGCACCGTCACGGTTGATTCCTTCAGAGACGGCGATAATATCAAGCTCAGTGTCAGCGATACAGGTATAGGCATTGCCAAAGAGAATCAATCGAAAATCTTTGAGAGATTCTTCCGCGTCAATGCTTCCGGCAGTGAGCATAAAGTGAGCGGCACGGGCTTAGGTCTCTCAATAGCAAAGTGGGTTGCAGATCAGCATAACAGCAAGATTGAGCTTTCCAGTGAGCTTGGTGAGGGTACTACAATCAGCGTGGTCATTCCAATCTATCATATTTAGGGTCAAGGGTCTGGCGTCAAGGGTCAAGTATTTCCTCTGCAATTTCACTTGCTCCTTGCTCCTGAATTAGGCAGGATTTCCGAAATGGAATAAAGTGCAGCCTTACCGGCAATCTTCACTCTGTCGCCAATGAGTTCGCAGTATAACACGCCGGTTCTTTTAGACGCTTGGAAGGCTTTAATATCATTCTTTTCGAGTTTATCAGCCCAATATGGAACTATCAGGCAATGAGTGGAGCCGGTGACAGGGTCTTCATTGATACCAAGCTGAGGCGCAAAGACCCTCGAAACGCAGTCATAATCACTGCCTTTCGCTGTCACCGCTTGGATTAATCCGTCAAGTTGACCTAATTTATCAAGATTTGGTTTGAGATTTTTAACTGCCTCTTCCGAATCAAGAACCATCAACAAATCACGACTCAACACGGCGTCGATCGGACGGACACCAAGCGCCTCTTCCATTGCATCAGTGACTTCAACGTGTTTGAAGGAATAGGCAGGAAAGTCCATTTCATACAAATCGCCCTTGAGTTTAACCGTCAAAACACCGCTCAAGGTCTTGAAGATGACAGAAGGCAGATTAATATTGTAATGCTCAAGAATCACATAACCCGTCGCCAGAGTAGCGTGACCACAGAGATTGATTTCAGTTTCAGGAGTAAACCAGCGCAGATTATAAGTG
>JAFVEZ010000031.1 GCA_017475745.1 Selenomonadaceae bacterium | reverse complement strand
TAATGGGAGGCATGTATATGGCGATCACTAAGTTTGCAAAAGAGTATCACGAGAAGATGTTCCCAAATGACAAGTCAACATTGGTAGAGACTGATCCTGAATTTGTTGAGCGTTTTGACAACTTTGCATTTGACGAAGTCATCAATGAAGTTGAGTTAGACGATCATACAAGGTATATGGCTATCCTGGCGACACTCCTCGGTTGTCAAGGTATTGATGAGTTCCGTGTGATGGTGCCTGTTGCACTCAATATGGGTGTTACGCCTGTTGAGGTCAAGGAGATTGTCTATCAATCTACTGCCTACCTCGGAATCGGTAGAATATTGCCATTCCTCAAGGCCGTTAATGAAGTTTTCCAAGAACGTGAAATCAAACTTCCTTTGGAGTCTCAAGCAACGACAACTATAGATGATCGTCTCAAAGCCGGTGAAGATGCTCAAGTTGCAATCTTTGGCGATGAGATGAGAAATTTCTCAAACTTTGGACCGGAAGAGACACGGCATATTAATAAATGGCTGACAGATAACTGCTTTGGTGACTATTACACGCGTAAAGGACTTAACTACAATCAGAGAGAGATGATTACATTCTGCTTTCTTGCTGCACAAGGCGGTTGCGAACCTCAACTTACTGCTCATGCTGCAGCAAATATTCGTATTGGCAATGACAAGAGCTTCCTCATTAAAGTTGTCTCCAACTGCCTTCCATATATCGGCTACCCGCGCAGTCTCAATGCCCTTCACTGCATAGACGAAGCTGAACAGAGACACGTTGCTCAATTTAAGTAATTGGAGGAAACGATTTTGAAGATTGCTTTCTTTGACTCCGGTATCGGCGGACTCAGTGTGCTTCACCATGCCATGAGAATCTTGCCTGATGAGGAGTTCATTTTTTTTGCTGACGAAGATAATGTACCTTATGGCACAAAACCACGTGAGTTGGTGATGAAGTATGTTGACGATGCTTTTAAGTTTCTGCTAACTCTTAATGTCAAGGCAATCGTTGTTGCCTGCAATACTGCCACTAGTGTTGCTGTCAAAGAAATGCGGAGACGCTATGAGCTGCCGATTATTGGAATGGAACCTGCCATTAAACGTGCTCTTGATCTTTACGGTGACAAGCGTGTCCTCGTGACAGCTACACCCATAACTATCAACGGTGAGAAAATTCATTCGCTCATTGACAGGCTCGGCAAGAGAGATATTGTCGATTTGCTTGCTCTTCCTCAGCTTGTCGACTTTGCAGAGCGGCAGGATTTTTCTTCTAAAAAAGTTGCTGATTACCTTCGTGAGCAATTAAAACCTTACGACTTTAAAGAATACTCTTCATTGGTGTTGGGCTGCACTCACTTCAACTACTTCAAAGACACAATGAGGAAGCTACTGCCGGATAATGTGCAATTCGTCGACGGTAACGAAGGCACCCTTAAAGAGCTGATGAGACGGCTTGATTTATCACCTGCAAACTCAATCGAAAATCATAAACCTAAGGTTGAGTATTACTTCTCAGGTCGAAGAGTAACTTCTGCTGATGAGCTTGAGACAATAAATGTCTACCTTAATCGACTTGATGATATGTTTCTTCTTTGATATAAACAAACTAAAAACATCGGCGCCGAATTTCGTCAACGTCGATGTTTTTTATTACCTAATCCAAGCAATTTTACTTAAAAAATCGGACTGTTTCAAATTGCTGACGGACTATTCAATTTTAATTACTTCTTCCAGACTTCGCCAACAGTTCTGTTGAGGAGAGGCTTACGCTCATAGACAGCGTTTTTGCCAAGCTCTTCTTCAATGCGAATGAGCTGGTTGTACTTCGCCATACGGTCGGTGCGGCTCAAGCTACCAGTCTTGATCTGACCGCTGTTGGTTGCGACTGCGATGTCAGCGATTGTTGCATCTTCAGTCTCACCGGAGCGATGGCTGGTGACGGTGGTGTAGTTGTGACGATGTGCCATCTCGATAGCCTCGAGAGTCTCAGTGAGTGAACCGATCTGGTTGACTTTGATGAGGATTGAGTTTGCAGCACCCATCTGGATACCTTTTTGGAGGAACTTGGTGTTGGTGACGAAGAGATCGTCGCCGACGAGCTGGCAGCGATCGCCAATTCTCTTGGTAAGTTCGACCCAGTTCTCCCAGTCATTCTCATCAAGACCATCTTCGATAGAGTCGATTGGATACTTGGTGATGAGTTCTTCGAGGAAGTCGATTTGCTCTTTTGCAGAAAGTTTCTTGCCGTTCGGATCTTTCTCCATGCCGTCTTTCAGTTTCTTGTAGTCATAGAACCACTGACCATTCTCGTTGTAAGCAAACTCAGAAGCAGCGCAGTCCATAGCAATCTTGACATCTTCGCCTGGCTTGTAACCAGCTTTTTCGATAGCCTGAACGATAACATTGAGAGCGTCCTCAATACCGTCGAGTTTCGGAGCAAAACCGCCCTCATCACCGACAGCCGTGGAAAGTCCGCGACCTTTGAGAATCTTGGCAAGGTTATGGAAGACCTCGCAGCCCATACGGACAGCTTCTTTGAGGTTAGGAGCACCAACAGGACGAAACATTAACTCCTGTAAAGCGATAGGAGCATCAGATTGAGAACCGCCGTTGATGATGTTCATCATCGGAACAGGCAGTTTGTAGGTGTTGCAACCGCCAATATAGCGATAAAGAGGAATATGGAGGAGATTTGCAGCAGCCTTCGCAGCGGCGAGTGAAACGCCGAGGATAGCATTTGCGCCGAGTTTGCTCTTGGTTGGAGTTCCATCAAGCTCGATCATCTTATAGTCGAGTGCGCGCTGATTGAGTACGCAGTCACCCTGAAGAGCCGGAGCAATAACATTGTTCACATTGTCAACAGCCTTCTGGACACCTTTGCCAAGATAACGACCTTTGTCGCCATCACGAAGCTCAAGAGCCTCATTCTCACCGGTGGAAGCGCCGGACGGAACTGCTGCGCGGCCAACGATACCACACTCAAGGATAACGTCTACTTCTACAGTAGGATTGCCACGTGAATCAAGAATTTCACGACCGATAATTTTTTCAATTTTTGAAGCGTTCTTTTTACCCATTCTGCCAAATCCTCCAATCATATTAAAAACCTGCGACAAACTTAATTTGTCATTCAATGGTTTAATTATACCAGGTCTTTGACAAATTGCAAGTAATTTTCTAAAAATTTTTGGAATTTTTTAATCAATCCCTTCACAGCAAGTTATCAACAAAGTTTAAAACTTATATAAAAAATAGCCGCTCACGCGACTAAATATATTTCATTAGCTCTATGTTACTTAATCAATTAAACTGTTGCTGGGACAGTTAATGTTTCGCTTGTTATATTGGAAATATTCTCTGTTGTCAAATTACCACTACCGGCACTAGCATTGACAGCGACAGTAGCACTAGCAGCACCAGTATCAGTATCAGTACTTGCACCTGTAGAGGTAGCAGCATTAGCAAGGGCACTAGCAACAGCACTAGAAGCAGCACTGGCAATATCATTGGTAGTGGCATTAGCAGTCGCAGCAGCGGTGGTGGTGTCTGTGGTAGCAGTGTTTGTACTTGCAGTTCCAGCAACAGTGGTATCAGATGTACTCTGCTCGACGGCATCTTGAACTTCAAATACATTGTCAATATCGGAAATAGATACTCTATACGTCACACCGTTAGCAACTGCAATGACTGTAGGAGTACCACTAGACAAACTAACACCTTGGATAATTCCAGAGAAAGTATTGCTGCTTGATGTTATTGTGCCATCGGCAGCCTGTGTAGTAGATGTAGTTGTCCAGTTGACGCCCTTGCCGACCATTGAACTGAGCTGTCCGACAAGAACAGAAGTATCAATATTACTAACGATATCTGAAAGGCTTTCAAGATTACTCGCAACGTTGGTCATCTGCTCAAGTGCAGAGAAGTTTGCAAGTTCCGCAACATATTCGCTATTATCTTGAGGATCAAGCGGATCTTGATATTTCATTTGTGCAACGAGAAGTTGTAAGAAAACTTCTTTGCCAAGCTCATCATTTACCTTTGTTGTTGGGTGATCTTTGGCGTACTGTTCAGCATTATAAGTAATTCCGTCAACGGTTATTGTATTTAATGAATTTGCCATTTCAATTCCTCCTATGCGTTGAGATAGTTAGACTCTGTAATCGACACTATCGGCCGTAACAATATTTTCAGGCACTGCCGTTGAAATGAGTTCTGCTTCTTCTGCTGCAGTTAAACTTCCACCTTCAGTCCTGCCAATTCTCCCTATCCTTGCACTGTTGTTGCTACGCTGATTTTGTTCCCAAGCTTGCTGCCCTCTACCATTCATCATACCGCCGTCAGAAAGATGAGCGGATACCTGGACATTTTCAACTTTAAGACCTTGGTTAGAAAGTTCTTGCTTGAGTTGTACAAGGGTATTTTCGAGCATTGCACGGACTTGAGCGTTTTCACTGTGGAATGTCACATTCACTGAACCGTTAGTGGTTGCTGAGACTCTAAGAGTAAGCTCACCCAAGTGTTCCGGCTTCAACTGAATCACCATTTCGGTGTTTTCGGCATTTCTTATCATTTTAGCATGTTCAACGATCTGAGTAGTGATATTTTCTTGGCGAGCAGTTTGCTCTGTCTGCTCAAGCGGCTCATTGGATACATTAATCGGATCATTGTTTGTATTGTTGACTGCTGCACCTAGATGTGTTGCAAAGTTTTCAGTTGGTGCCTGCTGAGAAGTATTTGAAGAACCCTCTGTCTCTACTTCAGTCGTTGCGGATTGTTGCATTTGTGACTGGAAGTTCTGTTGTTGCTGATTTTGCGATTGCTGTTGAAGAGTTTGTTGTGAAGGATTTACTGTCTGTGACTGGTCAAGTTCACCTTTTACATTGGCTAAATCAACAAAGTTAGATTGAATTGTCTGCTGGCGATTTATAACATTGGGCTGATTCTCTGCAATAGCTGCCTGTACTTGTGGTACTTCGACATTCTCCGCTTGTGCTGCAGGTTGAGCTTGCTGCGCTTGATAAGTGACATTCTGAGGACGCGCTTGGTGAACTGGTGACTGTTCTTGAGCAGGTGCCTGTACTTGAGAATCGCTTACAAATTGGGCTTGTCCATTCACTGATAAATCAGATTGCTGTGAAGGATTTGTCTCATTTGTACTCACTTGACTGCTTGTTTGTAGTGAAGATTGAGTTTGTTGCTGCTGCAGCGGTTGTGCATTGGTGTTTACTTGTCCTTGCTGCACTGAAACAAGCGGCTGTTCATTGTCACCATTATTTTGCACCGTCAACTGTTCCTGTGTTAATTGTTGTTGTGCCTCATCACCAATATTCAACTCAACTGCCGATGATATATTCTGTTGTTCAGTTTGAGAGACAATAGGAACAGGTACTTCAGACTGTGTATTTGCAGTCTCATTTAGAATAGAATTTTCACTAGATATTATTGGATTTAAATTTTCGGTTTGTATCTCATTTGAATTAATGAGATTTGTTAAATTACCGACCTCTTCTGTCATTCCGCTTGAGTTAATATCTACATTATTCAGTGACATTTGCGGATTAATTTCTAGGAAGTTTCGTTGAACAGTCAATTCTTGCAACATCAAAGGATTATTTCCAACTAATAAATTATTTTGAGTTTGTGACTGTTGCTGATTGCCAAGCTGCATAGATAAATCATCTGCAAAGGTTGAAGCAACCTGACTTTCCACTTGATTTACAGACTGGTTTTGAGAATTGATCTTCCAAGTTCTGCCTGCCAGCAAATTGAGCATATCCTGACCTTTGTCATTGGACTCTTGAGATTGCGGCAGTATAGTCATTAAATTAGGACTATCATCACCGACATCTTCCGAGATATTTAAATCCGCGAGATTGAGATTTGGGTCCTCAACACTCAACTGAGCAAACATATTTACAACGACGGCTTTTTTCGGATCTGATGGATCTTCAACTTCTTCTATCTCAGTCACTTCCTCAACGGGCTGAGAGTCTTTTTGAGGCGCATCCTGCGTTTTTTTGCTCTTTCCTTGAGCTGATGTCGATACTGCTGCCACCACAGGGTCTTTTGTCTCTTGAACTTTGTCATAAGACATATCCTTAACGTCATCATTCGTTGAGTATGGAGTATCATTATATCTGTCAAACACTTTATCAAAACTTTGATCGGAATAGTTGTTTCTATATTGAAGTTGCTTCTGAGTGCTTGCTTGACGCAATGACGATGACGCTGATTTAAGCGGCTGTGCGTTTAGTGACATCAAATTTGTTGTTGCTGTTGTTGCCAAAAAAATTCGCCTCACTTTCTTCAATAATTTTATCGTCATTTCTTAAAATTTTATTAAGTGAAAATTTCAATATATAATTGACAAATTATCAATGAGTTTAATGTATTCTTGTGTTTGTACAATGCAAAATCCTTGACCTTTGAGCAGGTGACGTGATATAATTCAAAACAAATCCTTATTTTGGAGGTCGTTTTTTTATGAAAACTCTCGAAGAGCTTGCTCTCTTAATTAATAATTCTAAAATTGTAGGCAATCCTCACGTTAAGATTACTTCTATTGAGCACGATTCACGCAAAATTTGTGCCGGTTCTCTGTTTGTCTGTTTCTCCGGCGCTCATTTTGACGGTCATGATTTCATTCCTCAAGCTATAGATCAAGGTGCTGTTGCCATTTTGACCACTCGCTCTGATGTTGAAAATCTCAACTTACCAGACAATATCTCAGTATTGGTTGTATCCGATATGCTCAAAGATTTGGCGGTGATTGTACCTTACTTCTATGATTACCCAGCTCAAAAGATGCGCGTTATCGGTATTACCGGTACCAACGGCAAAACTACAACTACCTATATGATTCGTTCAATCTTAATCAATGCAGGCTATCACGTAGGATTGATTGGCACAATTCAAATCATGATAGACAATGAGATTTATCCTATCCACAACACAACACCAAACGTCATAGACCTGCAACATATATTATTGCAAATGCACAGTAAGCATATTGATTACATAGTTATGGAAGTTTCGTCTCATGCTCTTGCTGAGAATCGCGTAGCGGGCATAGAATTTGATACGGCGATATTCACTAATCTCACTCAAGATCATCTGGACTTCCACGGAACCATGGAAAACTATCTAAATGCCAAGTGCAAACTCTTTGATATTGTGAGTCGCAAAGGTCAAAAATCAAATAAAACGGCAGTTATCAACGTCGATGATCCTGCAGCGGCTAATATTCTCAAGCATGCTTTATGCAGACAACTGACTTACGGAGTTGACAATGATGCTTCTCTCAAAGCTTGTGATGTCCAAGTTAAGTCTGACGGCACAAAGTTCAATCTTCAGACTGAAACTGATATTATGCCACTGAATTTGCATGTAACTGGAATCTTCAATGTCTACAATGTGCTTGCTGCGATTGGAGCTGCCTTGGCTGAACACATTGATCCTACCTTGATTTGTCGTACACTTGAGCACTTCAAAAGTGTTCCTGGGCGATTCGAGAGGATATACGCTGCTGTACCTTTTTCAGTTATTGTTGATTATGCCCACACACCGGACGGCGTTGAGAATGTAATCAAGACCGCAAGAGAGATTGCTGAGGGTCGTGTCATCACAGTCTTTGGCTGCGGTGGTGATAGAGACAAGACAAAGCGTCCAATAATGGGTAGACTAGCTGCTGAACTCTCTGATATTGTGATTGCTACTTCTGACAACCCGCGCACTGAGGACCCACTTGAAATCCTCAAGGAAATTGAAGTCGGTATCAAAGAAAGAATCGGCAATAAGCCCTATGAATGTATTGCAGATCGTCATGATGCTATTATTCATGCAATCAAGATTGCACAACAAGGTGATATCGTTTTAATTCTTGGAAAAGGCCACGAAGATTATCAAATTCTCAAAGATCGTACAATCCACTTTGATGATCGTGAAGTTGCCCACGAAGCTATTGCCGGTTATAGATGAGATTATCAAAAATGATGAAGGATTTTTAAATCTAAGTGCTTAATTATTATTACGATATACCAGAGAAGTCTATTGTATAACATATGATAAATGACTTTAAACTTGAACCGCAGATTATAAATCTTGGAGGTAACAATGCCTAAATTTAATTTTAATGATATAGTAACTGACAGTCGCAAAATTACAGAAGGATCGCTCTTCATTGCTCTGAAGGGTGAGATTTTCAATGGTGAAGACTTTGCTGTTGAAGCTGTCAATAAGGGCGCTGCCGGTGTAATTGTTAGTACTGATTGCCCAAAGGAAAAACTACCTGAGAATGGATTAGTTCTCAAGGTGTCCGATACTCTTGCCGCCTATCAATCATTCGCTCGTGCCTGGCGTGACAATTTTAATATACCTATCGTTGCAATCACCGGCTCCAATGGCAAGACCACCACCAAGGATCTCACTGCCGCTGCACTTAGTCGTCTTGGCGACATCCAGAAGACCTCAAAAAACTATAACAATGAGATAGGCGTACCATTGACACTCTTGGGTCTCAATGAGTCTCACAAAGCGGCAGTTGTTGAAGTCGGTATGCGTGGACTTCACCAGATTGATGCACTTGCTGAGGTAGTCAAGCCGACTATTGGAATTGTCATCAATGTCACTGAAACTCATATAGAGCTTCTTGGCTCTATTGAGAATATTGCTCTTGCTAAGTCGGAGATGGTTACTTCAATCAAGCGCGGTGGTCTCGTTATCCTCAATGCTGATGACCCTAACGTCCTTGCAATGAAAGACAAAGCGGCTGAAGGTGTCAAGGTGTTGACTTTCGGCATTGACCATGAAGCAGATTTACAGGCCTTTGACATTGAGACCGATTCGATAACAACTACCTTTAAGGTCCGTGGCATCGCTGATTATACCTTCAAGATAAGCCTTCTTGGTAGGCACAATGTCCTCAACGCCTTAGCTGCTATCTGTGCCGCTCTTGAGTCTGGATTGAGCTGTGAGGATATTCAGGCAGGTTTTGAAGAGCTTGAGACTACTGCAATGAGATTTCAAGTCATCGAGAAAGACGGCTTGACTATCATTAATGACGCCTACAATGCCGCACCTGCTTCAATGAGAGCTTCACTTAAGACTACTGCCGATTTGGCAAAAGGTCGCAAGATTGCTGTTCTTGGTGATATGCTGGAACTTGGTGATATTTCGGAAAGTGCTCATCGAGAAGTTGGGCGTGAGACTGCTAAAGTAGGATTTGACTTCTTGATCACTTTGGGTACTCTTGCTAAGTTCATTGCGGCTGGTGCTGAAGATGCTGGTCTTGATGCCGAGAGGGTTCTGAGCTTCGAGACTCACGAAGACGCTGCCGAAGCATTAAAAGGTATTATCAAAACTGGTGACACTGTATTGTTCAAGGCATCGCGCGGTATGAAACTTGAAAAAGTGCTTGAATTAATCTAAATCACTACCGCGGCAGTTAATCTAAATGAATAGCAACTATCAGATATCAAGATAGGAGATGTATATATGGAAGCTCGTTTCGGCAAATATGGCGGTCAATTCGTTCCTGAAATCGTCATGCCTGCCTTAAAAGAGACTGAAACTGCTTACGAAGAATTGCGCGAAGATCGCGAGTTTCAAAATGAGTTTAAATTCTACCTCAAGAACTATGCCGGGCGTCCGACCCTCCTCTATGACGCCACCAAACTTACTGAATACTACGGTAAAGGGCGAATCTTATTAAAACGTGAAGATCTCCTTCACACCGGTGCTCACAAGATCAACAATGCAATCGGACAGGCTCTTCTCGCCAGACGTATGGGCAAGACTCGTCTCGTCGCGGAAACAGGCGCCGGTCAGCACGGTGTTGCTACAGCAACCGTGGCAGCTCTCTTCGGCATGGATTGTATAGTCTTCATGGGTACTGAGGATATACGCCGCCAGCGTCTTAATGTCTTCAGAATGGAACTTTTAGGCGCTAAAGTCCAGCCAGTTGACAGTGGCACAGGTACTCTCAAAGATGCAACTAGTGAGGCTATCCGTTACTGGGCAACCAACATCACCGACACTTACTACCTTATTGGCTCCTGCGTTGGTCCTCACCCTTATCCGACCATGGTGCGCGACTTTCAGAGCTGCATAAGCCGAGAGCTGCGCGCTCAATGTATTAAAGACTACGGTAGACTGCCTTCTCATCTTGTTGCCTGCGTTGGCGGCGGCTCAAATTCAATCGGCTTCTTCCATGAGTTCCTTGAAGACAAACGCGTCAAGATGATTGGTGTTGAAGCGGGCGGTAAATCCAACTCCGAAAATGCCAAAACTCTGAGCGGCCGAGGGCGTCCTGGTATTCTTCACGGTGCTTACAGCTATCTCTTACAGACTCAGGAAGGACAAGTGGTTGAAGCCTACTCTGTCAGTGCCGGTCTTGACTATCCTGGTGTCGGTCCCGAACATTCCTTCTTTAAGGACGAGAAAATCGCCTTCTATGATTCTGTCACTGATGAGGAAGCACTTGAAGGCTTCAAACGTCTAGCAAAGCTGGAAGGCATAATACCTGCTCTTGAGAGTGCTCACGCTATAGCTTATCTTGACAAACTTATGCCACAGACTACAGAGCGCGACTTCGTGGTTGTGTGTCTCAGCGGGCGCGGTGACAAAGATGTGGCGTCCGTCGCTGAACTATTGGGTAATAAGCAATGAAAACAGAAGTGGAAGGTTTTAAATTTCAGTGGGACGATAAGAAAGCTAAGATTAATATCAGCAAACATGGAGTATCATTCCTGGATGCAGCTTGGGTTTGGCAAGACGAATATAGAATGGACTTTGTTGATGATGAGCATAGTTTTGATGAGGAAAGATACATAACTATAGGTAAGGCTAATGATATTTTGTTTGTGGTCTATACTGAACGTGATGACGAGTATAACATTAGGCTGATTTCTGCAAGACCTGCTGAAGATGATGAGAGGAGAGATTATGATGAGTACCGTTCATTACTTTCTGGCAAAAGATGCTAAAATGAGCGAAGAACAGAAAGCACGTATTCACGAAGCTGCAAAGAGACCGCATGTCTATGATGAGGATTGTCCGCCACTTACCAGAGAAGATCTTAAACGAATGAAACGTCGTCCTGTTGATCCCAACAGACACTTGATCAAACTCATTATTGAACAGTGAGCAGCGAGGTTAGTAACGTGAACAGATTAGATAATACTTTGGATAAACTCAAGAGCTGTGGACGCAAGGCTCTAAATATATACATTACGGCAGGCGCGCCTGATTATGATACTTCCAAGCGCGCTGTCATTGAGGCTGTACATTCCGGTGCCGATATCATTGAACTCGGTATACCATTCTCTGATCCTCTTGCCGATGGCCCTGTCATTCAAGCTTCTTCGGCCGCTGCCCTTAGAAATCGAATGTCACCATATCGAGTTTTGACTATGGTTAGAGAACTTCGCCGGTCGATTGATGCTCCAATAATCGGTATGGGCTATATTAATTCAATGATAAGTTATGGCTATCGTTATGGTAATGACTACAACGGTTTTGAGCGTTTTGTCACTGAAGCTAAGATCGCTGGAATGGACGGCTTGATTATCCCAGACGTACCGCATGAGGAATCAACTCAAATGCGTGCCACTAGCCGCAAGAAGGGTATTCACCTAATAGAGTTCATTACTCCACTTACTTCCGATGAGCGAATGAAGAGTACCTGCACCGACGCTACTGGCTTTATATATTGTGTCTCCAATACTGGCGTCACAGGTGTGAAGGATTTGGACTTTAGCCAAATCTCAGAGGTAGCTGTTCGCGCTAAAGAGTACACTTCGGCACCATTGATGATTGGTTTCGGTATTGGTACACCGGAAGCAGCGCAGAACGCTTCAAAGAATGTTGACGGAGTTATTGTTGGATCTGCTGTCGTGAAGCGTCTTATGGACGGCAACTTCACAGGCGCTATGGATTTAATCCAGGCAATGCGCTCTGCCCTCGATGCTGCGTGATAATTTTCTGACTTGACGGTATCAAGTAAAGAGTGCTATAATCCTATTGTAATTACATTTTACATAGGAGTGTGAAAACTTTTTGGATAACATAGGCTCGCCGCTCGCACTGATTTTAATCTCGGTAATGATGAGCGGCTATTTTACTTTAATGAAAACGGCTTTCATTGAAAGTCACCATGGTCGCCTAGAAAAACTGACAGAAGATAAAGTTGTTTTCGATATGTTTGAAGCGCCTGAAAGATTCATTGCAGCGGCACAAATAGGACTTACTTCAATTAAAGTAATCTCTGGATTGGTTACAATCTTCTTTGCTCCAATAATAGCCAAATCTTTTATGGCAGTTCATTTTATCATTACTGTCATCATATGTGCTGCCTGTGTGATATTTGTGATGATGCTCTTCGGAGAATTTCTGCCAAATAGAATCGTCAAACAAGCGCCAGAGAAGTTCCTTATTAAGTACCATACGAGTTTCAAGTGGATTGCAATTCTGATGAGTCCTATCATCACGATTGTCTCTAAATGTGCAAGCACACTAATGACACTTCTTGGAATGAATGAGGAAACTGAAGACGCTGTGACTGAGGACGAAGTAAAGGAATTAATTGAACAAGGTCGAGAAGACGGCACCTTTGAGAAGGAAGAACAGGCACTTGTTGATAGGATATTTCAACTTGGTGATGAAACTGCCTATTCACTTATGACGCCGCGCACTCAAATCATTTGGCTTGACCTGTCCGATCCCATTGAACACAACCTTAAAATCATAGCTAAACACAATAATGAGATAATACCTGTTGGCAACGGAAGTCTGGACGATTGCCGCGGAGTCTTATATATAAAAGATTTACTCAACGTAGCACTGACACAAAAGCTCAAGTCTCTTGAACTCACCGAACTACTCAAAAAGCCAATCTATGTACCAAGGACTATGGAAGCCTTCAGACTTTTAGAGAAGTTTCGCAGTACCGGCGTACATGAGGCTATGGTACTTGATGAGTACGGCGGTGTGATTGGTTTCATTACTCTTAACGATTTGTTGACGGAGATCATCGGCGCGGATTCTAACACCGACACTGAGTCAACGCAATTCACCATGATAGGCAAAGATTCTTGGTTTATCGATGGCCTTTACGATATAGCTGACTTCAAAAAGAAGTTTGATATTGAAGAACTTCCGGAAGAAGAGCATGACCACTATCAAACTATGGGTGGATTTTTGACTTCATATTTTGGGCGTATTCCAAATGTTGGTGATCGCTGTGAATGGAATGGCTTGCGCTTTGAAATTATCGGCATGGATCGTGCGCGAATAGACAAGGTCCATGTTACCAGAATAAATTAGCATCAAAAAAGGTTAAGGTTTTAAGTAAACTATTCATTCACTTGGAACCTTAACCTTTTATTATTATGTCCTATTTCACTTTCTTGAGTTCTGTTGTTGATTCTTTATCAGACTCTTTATCCGAAGGTGGACGAGTCACAACATCATCAATGAGACCGTAAGCTTTTGCCTCTTGAGCAGTCATGAAGTTATCTCTTTCCGTGTCGGCAACGATCATTTTACGAGTTTGACCGGTATGGCGACAAAGAATATCATTGCCAACTTCACGTAGTCTGAGTATCTCCTTCGCTTGAATTTGAATATCCGTTGACTGTCCACTTGCTCCTCCAAGCGGTTGATGAATCATTATCCTCGCAAGCGGAAGAGCAAATCTTTTGCCCTTTGCTCCGGCGGTGAGAAGAAGTGATCCCATTGAAGCAGCCTGTCCAATGCAAATGGTGGAGACATCAGGCTTGATATACTGCATGGTATCGTAAATTGCAAGACCAGCAGTCACCACGCCACCAGGGCTATTGATATAAAGGTGTATATCTTTATCAGGGTCTTCAGACTCAAGGAAGAGTAACTGGGCCACAATGGAGTTGGCAACATCATCATTTATGGGTCCGCCGAGAATTACGATTCTGTCTTTAAGCAAACGTGAATAGATATCATAGGCTCGTTCGCCGTAGCCGGTTTTCTCCACGACCATCGGCACATAATATGCCATAATCTTCACCTCAGTTGTTATTTGTCATCAGTCTTGTCTGTCTTCTTATCTTCTACCTTGGTATTTTTAGCGTCTTTTTTATCTGATTTGCTATCATTCTTTGCTTTTGTATCTTTTTTTTCTTCAGTCTCGTCCTTGACCATATTATCAATGATAAACTGCATTGCCTTTCTTCTACGGACGTTACTTGTAATTGCAGAGAGCTGTCTGTTTTCTTTAAGGATTTTGACGATCTGTTTTGGTGTCACTCTGTAGGTTGCTGCCATAACAGCAATCTCATATTCAACTTCCTTGGGATCGACTTCTATATTTTCCTGTTTTGCTACTGCTTCCAACATGAGGTCATCACGAACGTCTTTTTCAGCGCCTTCTCTATAACTCTCACGGAGATGATCCATGTCATAACCGGTATACTGCAAATAGCTCTCGAATGTCATGCCACGAGTCTGAAGTTGCAGTGAAAGTTCATTTATCAACTGTGAAATACGGTTTTCAATCATAACTGGAGGAATATCAACAGTTATGTTCTCAGCAGCTTTATCTATGGCATCTCTATGCTGCTTATCCTCTGCTCTATGTTTGGCAGCTTCTTCAAGATTCTTTTTAATATCTGCTTTGAAATCCTCAACGGTCTCAAATTTACTGACTTTCTTGACAAATTCCTCATTTAGTTCAGGAAGTTTACGATGTTTGATTGAAAGAACTTTGCACTTAAAGGTAGCGTCTTTACCGGCAAATTCCTGGCTGTGATAGTCTTCTGGGAAAGTTACGTTTATATCGCGCTCTTCATTGAGCTTAGTGCCAATCAAACCTTCCTCAAAACCCGGAATGAAAGTACCGGAACCGATAGTCAAAGGATAACTCTTACCGACTCCGCCTTCAAATGGCTCGCCGTCAATGGAACCTTCAAAATCAAGTGTTATAAAATCACCATCTTCAACGACGGCATCTTCGTCAGCATCAATCAATGTTGCGTGGTGATCGCGCATGACCTCTAACTGTTTTTTAACGTCATCTTCCGTTACTTCGTCAACTTTCTTTTCAATATCCAGACCTTTATACTCACCAAGTTTTACCTCAGGATATGGCGTAAATGTCACCTTGAAGACAAAATCCTTGCCCTCTTCGTTAGTGATGACTTCTGGCTTCATTTCAGTTACAGGGGTAATGCCTTCTTCCTTGAGAGCTTCACTTGCTGTCTCTTGAATCAGAATATCAGCAGCTTCTTCCATTACGTATTCTTTGCCAAGCTGCTGTTCGACAATGTGCTGAGGAGCTTTGCCCTTTCTGAAACCTGGGAAATTATAACGATTTGCAAGATTTTTACAAGCCGTCTTCTTTGCTTTGGCAAGTTTGTCCGCCTCAAGTTCAATGGTTAAAGCTAATTCATAATTATCCAATTTTTCCTTGGTTACTTTCATATTACAAAAAAACCTCCTACTAATATGTGTACAACACGAAAATTATTTTATCACATACAAACCGAAATGACAAGCATTTATTTAAACCTTGCCTTTGGAATATATCAAATTCCTTTACTTTACGCTTTTAATGCAACATTGAGTTTATTGCGAGGCACGTTTTATCAAGAAAATTCCGAAGAAAAGACCAATTATGTTGGGAATCCAAACGGCATACATCGGTGAGATTGCTCCACTTCTGCCTATTGCATTTGCCAGCGTCATAACGGCGTAATAAACGAATATAATTATAACACTCATGGCAAATCCCATTGAGGAGCTATTTCTTGTCGGCTGAAGTCCCAAAGGCACGCCGATAAGAGCGAATATCAAGCTTGCCATTGGTACTGTTAGTCTTTGATAAAGTTCCGTCTCTAACTTGGCAGTGTTGACATACTGCGTCCTCATGATACTAATCTGAGCCTTGAGCTCTTTCATGGTCAATTCTTCTGGTTTCTTTTGTTCGCGGACAATCTGCCTTGGACTTGCCTTAACCGGCAGAATTTGTTTTTCAAATCTCATTGAGTGAACACGCTCATCATCAGATACGTCATAAATCATTCCGCGGTACATTATCCAATTATTATCTTTCCATTCAGCATACTCAGCATTTTCAACGTGTATGACTTGACCGTCTTCGTTGAACTCCTGCATTGTCACACCTCGCAGATTTTCAGTTTGTGCTTCATACTCACGAGCATAGACAAGGCGCTGAATTTGACCATTATTGATCTCTTTAACTATAATATGTTCTTGTGACTTCATTTCAGTATTGCCCTGAATTTCGTAATAAAGAACATTGTTATAAGCAGAGTTAGCCCAAGGTACAACATGTTCATTGAACAGAATGGCAAGTCCACTTACAATAATTCCTAAAAAGATTGCTGGTGCTGCAATTCGTGAAAAACCTACTCCGCATGATTTCATTGCAGTTATCTCGCTGTTACTAGAAAGCCGACCAAAAGTCAAAAGAGTTGCGAGGAGCATTGACATTGGAAAAGTCCAAATTATTATTGCCGGCATGCCGTAAACAAAAATCTTCACAACCGCCGCGAATGATGCACCATAGTCAGTTATGTATTTTGCGATTTTAAACAGTGTTCCAGAACCAATAAAGACAGCAGAAAATGCACATATGCCAAAAATAAACGCCATTATTACTTCGCGGAATATATATCTATCTAAAATTCTAATTCCCATTTGTGTCTCTCCTCAGAGCATTTTGCCTTATTATAACATTAAACTTTTTCAATATCAACAAATTTTATCGTTGTATGCAGGAGATTTTCATTTTGTGAAGAACAATTATATAACAAGTAAGTGAAGAACGAACGGAGTGACATTGGTGAATTACGATATAATGGATACCATGGTGAGAATTGCAATGGAAGCGATCCGCAATGCATATACTTTGAATCATAATCTTGCTGTTGGAGCTTGCGTCCTTACAAGTGACGGCACTCTCTACAGTGGCTGCACAGTGGATCATTCCATTCCGGAACTTTCTCTTTCTGCTGAGTCTGTTGCCATGGCAAAAGCTATTTCTGACGGCAAGAGAGAATTTGATGCGATTGCCTTGATTGCCGATATTGATGGTTATTACATTCCTGATGAGACAAGTTGTCAATTCTTGGGTGAATTTAATGTTAAAGATATTGTTCTAGCTGATTTTGAAGGAAATATTGAGATTGCTAAAATTGATGATATCTTGCCATTCCGTCAGCGTCGCAAGAAGCGTAATGCTAATGAGGATACTTTCCTATTCAATGGCGGTGACAATTAATACATGCACACCAAACAACATCTTATTGATTTATATTATCTCGATAAGATGTTTTTTTGTTGCAAAAGTTAAAATTTTATTGTATTAGTTCTGTTAATGTTGTATCATAGGAGCATAAAAATAAAAGGAGTCTCTAAATGAGCAGTGAAAATAAAAAAACTCGAAGGAACTTTTCAATGATATTTAGATTTATACAGCTAATTGTTGCCTTGGTGTTTGTATTTTTTTTATCGTTCTTTGTGACGATAACCCTCAAGACATCACACCCGATTGATTATATCAAATCAGCTTACTTTACAGATACCACAAAAGACAAAGTAATTGATGAGTATGCCAATGGCAGAAACGAGAGGAAGGCTGCAGCGAAGAACTCAACGAATGTGGCAGATAGAAAAGTCAATTCCGAAGAGAAGGTTACAAATACAATTACAAGTACTTCAACTGATGACAAATTAAAAGTTAGAGAACGAATTGATGCTTCTACCTTTATGGGTAAGATTAAACGTCTTCGCTCTATAAAACAAGCCGTCAACGAAGAAATGCTGGACAAGGAGCATTATGTGGTTCTTGAAGAGATTCCTCTATCTTTGAGAAGGGCAATTATCGCGGTTGAAGATTCACACTTCTACAGTCACAGTGGCTTCGATCTGAGCGGAATTGCCCGTGCGGCAATCGTCAATTTTGAAGCTGGCCATATCGAAGAAGGTGGCAGTACAATTACTCAACAGCTTGTCAAAAACTTGTTTCTGTCACAAGAGCAGTCTTTCACTCGTAAGGCTGAAGAGTTGCTTCTTGCCTTGGATATGGAACGAAACTTCACCAAAGATGAGATCTTAGAATTGTACTTCAATACAATATACTTCGGTTCTAACTTCTATGGTATTTATGATGCCGCTAAAGGTTATTTCGGTGTGGAACCCAAAGACTTAACCATAGCGGAATCGGCAATGTTGGCAGGCTTGCCAAATGCGCCTTCAGTATACTCGCCATACGTTGACTATATGCTTGCCAAGAAACGTCAATTAGTAGTCATTGATGCCATGGTTAAGGCAAACATTCTGACAAAGAGCGAGGCGGAGAAAGTCAAAGTGGATACAATTATTTTAGCCAAAGAATAATATTTGACATAAAAAGAGTATTTGATATAATATCTACGTTATTAAGTTCATTATATCATTATTAGATAAGGAGTAATTCAAATGGAACACACAGCCTGGTCAATGCTGCCGCCGATTATTACAATAGTGTTGGCACTCTTGACCAAAGAAGTCTACATGTCATTAATTATAGGTATATTTTCGGGAGCATTGCTGTTTACTGGCGGTTCTCTCCTCGAATCAATATTAACGATGTTTGCCGTTATGGAAGATAAGGTCGGCGGCAATGTCAATATCTTAGTATTCTTGGTGATTCTCGGTATTCTCGTTGCAGCTATCACCAAGTCAGGTGCTACAAAGGCCTACGGGGAATGGGCAGCAAGAGTCATCAAGGGAAAGCGCAGTGCTATGGGTTTGACGGCTCTCTTAGGTATTGTTATATTTATTGATGATTATTTTAACTGTCTCACCGTCGGCACTGTCATGCGTCCTGTTACTGACAAGTTCAAGATCGCCCGCGCCAAGCTTGCTTATATTATCGACGCAACAGCAGCGCCAATTTGTATTATTGCGCCAGTCTCAAGCTGGGCAGCGGCTGTCGGGTCGTCTCTTCCGGAAGATGCAACCGTCGACGGTTTTACTATTTTCCTTCAGACTATTCCTTTTAACCTCTATGCATGGCTAACCATGGCTTTCATGGTGTTTATCATTATAAGTGGCCGCGACTTTGCTACAATGGGTGCAGTCGTCCGCAAGAATAAGGAAAACTTCTACATTCCGCCTGAATACAGAGATGCCGTTGACGAATAGACAAAGGTAAGTGGTAATGGTAGAATCATTGATTTAACGCTGCCTTTGATTGTTTTGATTGGTGCCTGCATTTACGGTATGCTCTATACTGGTGGTATTCACAACGAAGGTGTATCAATCGCCGACGCTTTTGCTGACTGTGATTCTTCCAAAGCGCTTGTTTTCGGCTCATTCATTGCTTTCGTCTTTACTGGTCTGCTTTACCTTCCACGCAAGGTTGTCACCTTTGATGAATTCTGTGGTTGCTTCACTCAAGGCTTCAAGGCAATGGTTCCTGCAGTCTTTATTCTCTGCCTTGCTTGGACACTCTCCGGCATTTGCTCAGACAAGTATCTTGACCTCGGCGGCTATGTCGGCGCGGTTGTAAATGAGCACACTTCGGTAATGATGTTCCTGCCAGTACTCTTCTTCCTCGTTTCGATTGGTCTTGCCTTTGCAACTGGCACTTCTTGGGGAACATTTGGTATCTTGATTCCTATTGCCATGGCTATTCTTGACGCAACCAACACCGATCTTTATCCGATGCTTGTACTCTGTATTGCAGCAATCCTCTCTGGTGCTGTCGGTGGCGATCATGCCTCACCGATCTCAGATACTACCATCTTGGCTTCGGCGGGCGCTCAGTGTCACCACCTTGACCACGTTGGCACTCAAGTACCTTATGTCATTGTCGTTTCGGCATGCTGCATTGTCGGTTACATTATCGACGGTCTCACTCAAAACGGTTGGTTTGGTCTCATTGCCGGCTTCGCAGCGCTCTTCGTTGCAATGTTCATAATCAAAGCAAAAGTCCCTCAAGTTGACGATTAATCACGGAGTTTGGATATGATTGAAGGTTTATTCACAAATGAGATTACAGTCCTTGGTATTGGCAATATAATTCTGTCTGATGAGGGCTTCGGCGTTCGCGTCGTTGAGTATCTGCAGGAGAGGTATAACTTCCCTGATAATGTTGCATTGATTGATGGCGGCACGCTTGGTGTTGAGTTGACACAATTCGTTACCGGCACCAAGAAGCTGCTGGTTATTGATTCCATTGACGGTGGTAAACCAGCAGGCACTCTCTTTCACTTTGAGGGTGATGAGATTCGCGCCCACTTCAGCGAGAAGTTATCTGCACACGAGGTCGGAATACAAGATGTCCTCACTATGCTGGAACTCACCGGCAAGCCTGTTCCGGAAGTCATAGTCATAGGCGCCCAGCCTTTCAGTCTTGAAGCAGGTGTTGATCTTACACCTCAAATGAAAGAACTTTTGCCTACTATCGCCAATAAGGCGCTTGAAATACTCAAATTTTGGAATATATCACCATCTGCTCCTGGAGATGATAACATTTGAAGACATTTGCCAAATGGGCAATACTAGTTCTAACATTATATATTTTGCAGACTTCACTTCTACCGTTGATTTCTTATAATGGCGTTTCACCTAACCTCATGCTACTCTTAACGGTATCAGTTGCCTTTCTGCTAGGTCACCGATACGGTGTGTTCATGGGTTTTGCTGCAGGACTACTGCAGGATTTAACGGCAGGCAGTTACTTTGGTTGTGTCACATTCAGTTATATGTTGATAGGCTTGTTATGTGGCAAGTTCTCAGATAAAATCTTTAAAGACCAATTCATACTGCCGGTGATTTCCTCATTTTTTACATCGACAATGCACTATTTAATAATGGTGATGTTTATAGTTTTACTTGGGTATCAGCTCAATCTGCAATGGAGCTTGCAATATACCTTTATCCCATTGCTGTTCTGGCAGTTTGTCTTTTCATATCCGATACATAAGCTGGTATTTGAATTTGACAAGCACGTTAGTGTTAAGAGATAAAAGCCGCGGAGGAATCAACGGTGATAGATAACAATAGTAGTAATGACGAATACATAGGGCGCCTAAAGCCGTTGGCGTTTATGGTTGTGATGGTGATTGTCATTCTGATAGCCAGAGTCGGGTATTTGCAAGTCTACGACGGCGAATATTATGCAAAGTTAGCAGACGGCAACAGAATCAGAATAATACCTACAGTTGCACCGCGCGGCACTTTCTTCGACCGTAACGGCCAACTTTTGGTGACAAATCGACCTGGCTTCACGGTTTCACTTCTACCGTTGACTGAGCCTATATCCGACGAAGTTATCACGCGAATCAGCAATCTGCTTCAAGTGCCAGTTGAGGACATAAAGAGCAAGATTGAAGCTCATATTGGTTTTGATCCGATCAGAATCAAGACTGATGTGACACCGGATATTGTGACAATAATTGAAGAGCAGAAGAATCATTATCCAGGCGTTGTGATAGAAGTCCAGCCTATTAGGAACTACATCTTAAAACAAGAAGCAGCGCATACTTTCGGCTATGTCAGTGAAATTTCGGACGCCGAACTTGAGACTAAGAAAGCGCAAGGTTATAAATCCGGTGACATTATCGGAAAGTTCGGTCTTGAGAAGATATACGACAAAGAAATCCGCGGCGAAAATGGCGGCGAACAGGTTGAGGTTGATGTCTCAGGCGCTCCGGTGCAAATTCTCGGTAAGAAAGAACCTGTTCCTGGTGCGGATTTAATTCTTACCATTGACAGAGATTTACAAGTTGCAGCAGAAGCAGCAGTGGACGCTCAACTTGCCGCTATTCATGCTCACGCAGCGGCAGCGGTTGTCCTAAACCCACAAAACGGTGAAGTTTTGGCACTCGTCAGTAGACCAGCGTTTGATCCTAATCTCTTCGCACATGGCATCAGCACTAAGGATTGGAACTTAATCAATAACAATCCTTATCACCCTATGGACGACAAGGCTATTACCGGTGAATATCCACCTGGATCAACGTTTAAGATTGTCACCGGCACTGCAGCTTTGGCTTCTGGTAGAGTTACACCTGAGGAGCAAATCTTCGATAGCGGTCATCATTGGTTGATTCCAAAGGGTAATGCCAGCGGTGAAGCTCTAGGTTGGTTGAACTTCCGCGCAGCGTTGGCTCATTCTGATAATGTTTACTTCTACGAAATGGGTAATCGTCTTGGTGTTGACTTACTGGGTCATTATTCAAGAATGTTCGGTCTTGGGCAGAAGACTGGCATTGATCTGCCATATGAATCGGAAGGCATGGTTGCAAGCAAAGAGCTTAAAATGAAACTCTACGAAGAAGAATGGTATCTATCGGAGACTTTCGATGCAGCGATAGGACAGGGTTTTAATCTTGTAACACCTCTTCAAGCAGCAATGGTAATGGGTGAGATTGCAGCAAATGGAAAGAGATATAAACCACACGTTGTCTGGAAGATGGTCACGCAGAATGGTGAACTAATCAAAGAATTTCAGCCGGAACTGCTGTCTCAACTTGAAGTGCCGGATTGGGTGATTCAACTTGTACAGTCCAGTTTGCATGATGTCACTAAATACGGAACGGCTGCAAGCAACTTTGCCGGCTTTCCTTATGACATTGCCGGCAAGACGGGAACGGCAGAGAACTCTCAAGGACGAGATCACGGTTGGTTTGTAGGCTATGCACCGTTTGATAACCCTCAAATCAGCGTTGCTGTCATTGTTGAGCAGGGTGGATTTGGTGCTGTCAGTGCAGTGCCTATCGGTAGAAAGATAATGGAGGCTTACTTTACTATCTATGAGCAGCGAGCGCAGCAATGGGCGGCATATTTGGCTTCGCAGCAGGCTCAATGAGTGATAATAGAAAATAGGGGGATAGTTGAAAATCATCAATCTTAAGAGACTGATTAGATGTCACTGTCTACTATAATTAATGATTAATTTGTTTTATGTCAAGTAGTTATATCATAATCGCTAAAAAAGTTTACTCTCTTCTTCATTGAAAATATTTTGCAGATTGACTATACTAAATGAAAAAATATTTCGATGAAGGGAGACGTAAATGTCAGAAAACGAAATTGCACTTGAAAAATTGAATGGATTTTTGGAAGCCAGCTCACCAACAGTGACTTCTATGTTTGTGGAACTGTTTAAAGGCCAGCAAGACTCGCTAAGTGATGAAGAGCTGACAGAAGCTGTCAATAATGAATTTGATGTTGTGATTGAAAGGTGGCAAGAAGAATATAAAACATTTGTTGACAATCAATTAATGCCGATTTGGAAAAATACAATGAAAGAAGCTGCTCAACCTTTTGAGCAAGAATATTCCATAGTTCTTGACTTTGACGAACCATATATAAAAAATTTACTTGAATCTCAAGCTGAAAAATTCGTTGCTAGGCTCAATGATGAATTAGAGAGGTCAATCAAAGTTATTCTTCAAAAGTGTCAAGAAAAGAAGATGACGCTGGAACAGACCGTACAATTCATTAGACCAACAATCGGACTCTATCCGAGACAAGCAATAGCAAATTGGAAATTCCAACGACAACACGGTAAAATTATCCCTATAGAACGAACATCTGAAGTCAAAAAATCTCCTCTAAAGAAAAGTCCATTCCCCGAAGATGAAATTGAAGCATTAAAATATTCATTGAAACAGTTGAAACAACGAGCGCAAATGATAGCAGATACAGGACTTGCTGCAGCTTTCAACATAGGGTTACACGAAATCATCAGAAAGGCAATAGAATTGGGACTTTTGGGCAAAGTTGAAAAAATTTGGGTGACAGCTAAGGATCAAAAAGTTTGCCAAAAATGTTGGCTGTTGTCGGGTGTAACGATTGATTTCAATGAAAAATTCTATGAAAGTGATGTCTATACGGGAGAAACGCCGCCATTGCACCCAAATTGCCGCTGTGCCGTTGTTTATAGAGAAGTATTGCCACCAGGAGTAAGACCATTAACACCGGAGCAAATGACAAAACCAAATCAATCACCGGAACTATTGGGAACGCTTCCTAATAATCCTGCAGACAAGGAGGAAGCATTAAAATACTATGAAGGACAAATATCAGATCAACCGATAGAGAATGCTCTGGTATTTACAGCTGATGGTGAAGTGTATCATACTACAGGAGATGAGAGTACACTCAATCCAATTTTAGAACTTGGTGATAAACTTAACGGTGCAACCGTAACTCACAATCACCCAACAGGAGAAAGTGAGTATTCTTTCAGTAAAGATGATATAAATTTGTTTATTAATCATGAACTTGAGACACTTAGAGGTATTGATGAAAAGTTTGTCTATGAATTGAATCGTGATCCAAATGAAATTGATGATCCCGTATTTTTTGGCGATGTAAATGAATTTAATTATCGTCACTCACAAGTTGTAGATAAAGCCAGAGATTATGGTATTGGGTATAGGAGATGGTCTCGTGAATGATAATTTAGAAGAAAGAAAAAGAAAAGCAAATGAAGAATTTCATAAACTTATAAAATGGGCAAATGCTGAAGAAGACAAGGTAAGTGAACAGCTTGATAAAGAAGGTGCCATCAAAGCACTTGATACAAATCGAGAGGCTTATTCTTATATTCAAGAAACATTTAAAAAACGCATTAAAGAAATAGCTGAAAAGTACGACTTACCTGTTCCAAAATAAATTAAAAATTTGATTAAAAGTTTAAAAGAACGAGAAGCAAAAGCCAAACAAGAAATAGAAGAGCTCTTGAATTGGTCAGTCGCTGAATCAAAAAAAGTAAGTGATCGACTGGACAGAGAAGGTGTTGTTAGAGCTCTAGACACAAATCGTGAAGCATTTGCTTATATTCGAGAAATTGAGAAAAAACGACTCAAAGAAATTGCTGAGAAATATGACTTGCCTTACAAAATTAATATCTGATCTTGCAATAGCTACTATAGCAATTTAACTTAACCATTTTACTCACTGCGAAAATATGAAAAAAATATGTAAAAAATTTTCTAAAAGACTGTACAAATTCAAATCGTTTAGTGTATAATATGTAAAAAACCTGAAAGCGGTGAAAAAAATGGAGGACATCGTTAAAATCAAAGGAATGAAGGCGGGGCTCATGCTTTCATTTACAAGAGGAGCGAAGTTCGACGACATAAGAGCAAATATCCAAAACAAATTAGAATCCGGCAATGGCTTCTTCATTCGCGGTACGACAGCCTACGTGCAGAAAGACACCTTGCCAACAGATCAGATTGAGGTACTTCGGAAGATGTTCCATCAACATGGAATGTTATTCAGGACTGAGCTGCCAAAGATTAAAGTTGAAACGAGCATTAAAGAAGAGAAAAAGAAACTGCCGCCGGAAGAAGACCCTCAACAGATGATCGTGATAAACAGGACTTTACGCGGTGGACAAGAAGTCAGAACAAAAAGTTCTGTGCTGATTTGTGGCAATGTTAATCCTGGGGCACAGGTGATTGCAGGCGGTAGCATCGACATAAGAGGCACTTGTCGTGGAATGGTTCATGCTGGCGCCTTCGGCAATACTAATGCCTTCATTGTGGCAGATCAACTGCTCCCAATGCAGATTAGGATAGCCGACATGATAGCTAGGTCGCCGGACGTTATGGAAAAATCTGAGACGCCGGAGAGAGCTTCAATCAAGAACGGCCAGATTGTCATTGAACCTATTACCAGATAAAGCAGAATTAGAGGGGAAGTTTACATAATGAGTGTGAGAATTGTTATTACCAGCGGCAAGGGTGGTGTCGGCAAAACTACAACTACTGCTAGTATTGGCGTAGGTCTTGCTCAACGCGGCTATAAAGTTGTCGCCATGGATATTGATACAGGTCTGAGGAATCTTGATTTGTTGCTTGGTCTTGAGAACAGGATCATGTATGATTTGGTTGACGTAACAAGAGACAAAGATCCTATACCTTACAAAAAGGCGCTGGTTCGTCATCGTAAATATGAAACGCTGTTCTTGCTGCCTACTTCGCAAGTTCAAAATAAAGATGCCATAAAACCGGACAAAGTTGAAAAACTCTGCAATGAGATGGACAAGGACTTTGACTACATTCTTCTGGATTCACCAGCAGGCATTGAGGAAGGCTTCAAGACGGCGATTAAGCCTGCTCAACGTGCTATCATCGTTACAACGCCGGAGATCACCGCTGTTCGTGATGCGGATAAGGTTATTGGTGAACTCGGTCGTGAGGGCATAGAAGATATAAAATTGATTGTCACTCGTCTCAGACCGAAGATGATCGAAGAGGGCGACATGTTTGATATGCGCGACATCAATGATCTGTTGGCAATAGAGTGTATCGGACAGATACCCGAAGATGAGGCGGTCATCAAGGCAACAAACAGAGGTGAGCCAGTTATTACTATGGAGGATTCAATGGCAGGCAAGGCTTATAAGAATGTGATTGGTCGTCTTTTCGGTGAGCAGATACCATTCTACAAGCCACCTAAAGACAGCTTCTTTACAAGGCTCAAAAAACTCTTCGGTATGCTTTAATTGGAGCGTGATAATATGTTGGAAGCACTTATGAAAATTTTTGGCAAGAATGAGAAACCGTCCGGACAGATTGCCAAGGACAGGCTGAGGGTGGTGCTGATACATGATCGCGCCTCTGTCTCGCCAGAATTGATGGAGCGTCTCAAAAATGATATTATCCAAGTCATCTCTCGTTATATGGACGTTAGGACTAAGGGCATAGAGATTTCACTAGCGAATGATGAAGACTCTGTGGCCCTAGTTGCAAACATTCCTGTAAAGTCAATGAGACATGGAACGTAAAAATAAAGAGAGCCTTATCTTTGTAGTAAAGAAAGGCTCTTTTTGAATGATGTTGAGATTTACGCGCGCTCGATATAGTTTCCTGTACGGGTGTCGATTCTGAGTACATCACCTTCGTTGATGAATAGCGGTACACGAACGACGAAACCAGTCTCAAGAGTGGCATTCTTGGAAGCGCCTGTGGCAGTATTGCCCTTGACGGCAGGTTCGCACTCAACGACTTTAAGCTCAACGGAGTTTGGCAGCGTCACGCCGATAATGCGATCTTTGAAAGTCTGAAGATTGACTTCCATATTCTCCATCAAGTAGTTTAAAGCATCTCCGAGTTGCTCTTTAGTAAGTTCGGTCTGCTCATAGGTCTCAGTGTCCATGAAAGTGTACATGCCATCAGTCTCATAGAGATATTGCATTTTACGAGTGTCCAGACGTGCAGGCGGCATCTTTTCATTAGGATTAAATGTACGTTCAACAACTGCGCCAGTTTCAACGTTCTTAATCTTAGTGCGGACGAATGCAGCACCTTTACCTGGTTTAACATGCTGGAACTCTACAACCTGCCAAGCACCGCCATCAATCTCAATCGTCAAGCCGGTGCGGAAATCAGTACTAGAAATCATTGGAATCATATCCCTTCATTTAAATATTGTTATTTTCATTGTTACAACGCTATTTATGCGTGTTACAGGTTTTATCATATTTTACTTTTGGCGATATTATTCTATTCTTCAAAAAAACAAAATCTCCTACTTCTAGTCAAGTAATTATCAATACTTGACGGCAATATATTTTTAGTATATAATATTTATCTAGTCGAATTTTGGAAAGGGTGACAATTATGATAATAAGAAAACGTCTAATTCTTGCTATCTTGACAGTTTTTCTGATACTTTCAGTTGTAATGCCAGTTTTGGCTTCCACATATATTGGCAATAAGAGTAGTCACAGATTCCATTACAGCAACTGTCCGTCAGTAGCAGAGATGCACCCTTATAACAAAGTAGCAATAAATTCCAGAGAAGAAGCCATCTCGGAAGGTTATGTACCTTGTAAACGCTGCAAGCCTTAAATCGTAATGATAGCAGGCTTTTTATAGATTTATTTTTTTGGAGGTTTTTTATGGATATTTCTCAACTACTCAATGATATCAATGATTTTGTATGGGGTCCGATAATGCTTGCACTTCTCGTCGGCACCGGTATATTTTTGACAATTCGTCTCAAATTTCTTCCATGGCGAAATCTTTGTTGGTATGCTGTTAGATTGATCTTCAGAAAGAAATCAAAGCACGAGGGTGACATATCACCGTTTCAATCCTTAATGACTGCTCTCTCAGCAACCGTTGGAACTGGCAATATCGTTGGTGTTGCCACTGCAATGGTCCTCGGTGGCCCGGGTGCAATCGTTTGGATGTGGATTAGCGCTGCTTTCGGTCTCTCCACCAAATATGCCGAATCTGTCCTCGCTGTTAAGTATCGTGAGACCAATTCCGTCGGCGAAATGGCTGGCGGTCCAATGTATGCAATGAAGAATGGTATCGGCGGACCTTTTGGACGTTTGATGGCAGCTCTCTTCGCCTTCTTCGCTGTCTGTGCTTCATTCGGTATTGGCAATATGACACAGGCTAACTCCATTGCCGCTGCTCTTAACACCAGCTTTGAGATACCTACTTGGATAACAGGCGTTGCACTGACAGTATTGGCGCTTGCAGTGTTGATGCGCGGTATCCGCTCAATCGGCAAGGTGTCAAGTATAATAGTCCCCTCAATGGCGGCTTTCTATCTTATTGTGACTTTAATCGTCATTATCGTAAACTTTGAGCACGTACCAAGTGGAATTATGACGATGATTAGTATGGCTTTTTCGACTGAAGCGGTTGCAGGCGGCGTCGGCGGCTCAATCGTTGCAACAATGCTCACTGCAATGCGCTGGGGCGTTGCACGTGGCGTCTTCTCCAATGAGGCAGGTCTTGGCTCTGCACCTATCGCAGCAGCGGCGGCCCGCACAGATCATGCAAGCCGTCAAGGTTATGTCAATATGACGGGTACTTTCTTTGATACCATGATTATTTGTATGCTCACTGGTCTCGTCATTGCCAGTTCTGGTATGCTTGGTGCAGTTGACTTGGAGACAGGTAAACTCGTAAGTGGAGCGCAACTGACCATTCTCGCCTTCAGCACGGTCTTTGGTGAATGGGCTAAAGTTATTGTCTCCGTCAGTTTGGCTCTCTTCGCCTTCTCTACCATTCTCGGTTGGGAATACTACGGTGAGAAGTCTCTTGAGTATCTTGTGAGCAATCGCAAAGTGATTTACTTTTATCGCGCTTTCTTTAGTTGCATAACCTTTATCGGCGCAACTCAGACTCTTGATGTAGTTTGGAACTTCTCAGATACCATGAACGGCTTGATGGCGATTCCTAATTTACTCTGTCTGTTGATTCTCAACAAGGACATTGCTAATGAGTGCTTCCAATATCAAGAAGCTGTTGTCGAGAAGGAGAAATTGGGCGAAGAGGTCGACTACAATGCTGATTTACACAGTTCCGCTCATTAAGTATTAAATTTTTTATAATATGATCTTCTGCTGTCCGCAAAGACTTCGGAAGATTTTTTTGATACGGGAGGTAATTTTCTTGTCAGAGTTCTTTAATATTGACTGGGCTTATATGTCCGAACTTCTATTCGTGCCTGCGTGTATTTTGGTTGCATCATTTTCGATAGGTGTAGCTCTTAACCGCGTACTTGAGCAAAAAGTAAAACAGCACTTGAATGTAGAAGACTTCAACCTCGACATGAAGTCCATCTTCTTTCGTGCATTGAGAGGTATTCCAATTAACTTCTGCGTGATGACAGGTCTGTATTGGATCGTCAACACAAGCCGACTGCCCGAAGGCTTAATGAGAATGTTTTCTTACTTCCTGTTCACCGTCATCGTTTATACTTTAACGAAGGTGTTGGCTAGAACGCTGACGGGTATAGTTGCAATGAAGCTCTCAAGCGCCGGCAATGCTTCGCAGACCACATTACTTGATACTATCATCAAAATTGTCATCTACGCTTCTGGCATATTAATTGTCTTGCAGGAGTATGGAATCTCAGTCGCTCCAATTCTTACCGCAATGGGCGTCGGCGGTATGGCAATCGCTCTCGGTCTTCAAGAGACGCTTGCCAACATCTTCAGTGGCTTACAGCTCATCATCTCAAAACAAATGCGAGTCAACGACTATATTAAACTCAGTACAGGTGATGAGGGTAGAGTTACTGATATTAACTGGCGTTTTACGACGATAACGCCTGCCTCAGATGGAAGTGTAGTAGTCATTCCTAATAAAACCATTGCTGGTTCTATTACGACTAACTACTCTCAGCCGCGTGACGATATAGTTATCACGATACCCATCGGCGTGAGCTACAGCAGCGACCTTGAACAAGTTGAGCGTGTTACTATTGAAGTTGCCCGTGATGTAATGATGCGTGTTGATGGATACCAACCCAGTTTTGACAGTAAGGGCGTCGATCGCAATCCTCTGGCTCCGGCGGTGAGATTTCACACCTTTGGTGACTCTTCCATTGACTTCAATACCTTCCTACATTCAACTCAATTCAAGACACAGTTCATCCTCAAGCACGAGTTTATCAAAGCTATCACAAAACGCTATCGTGAAGAAGGAATTGATATTCCATTCCCAATTCGTACAGTAGTAAAGGCATAAAAAAAGCAATCTTAACGATTGCATGATTTTCAAAACATACTCGATTTAATATTTATTTGTCTCTCAAATTACATTAGCCAGATTGTCTTATTAACTACATCAGTATAACTTTGAATAATTTTGGCAATCTTGATTGAAACATTGATATCTGAATAATCCAATGCTTCCACAGTAGGTTCATGATTTTCATACATCGAAACTGCCATTTCTACTGCTTGGCAAATTTCTTTTTCAGATATTCCACCTAATATTATGGTTCCTTTATCGAGTACTTCAGGACGTTCTGTCGAAGTTCTGATAAGAACTGCTGGAAATTTTAACATTGCGCTTTCTTCTGATAAAGTACCACTATCTGATAAAACACAATAAGCTTCCATTTGTAATTTGTTATAGTCCAAAAATCCAAATGGCTGCAAACTTCTAACAAGAGAATGAAATTTGAAATTCCGTTTTTCAATGAATTTTCTACTTCTTGGGTGAGTTGAATAAATTATCGGCATTTGATATTTTTCTGCAATATAATTTATTGAGTTCATAAGAGACATAAAATGCTCTTCATTATCAATATTTTCTTCACGATGAGCCGATAATAAAAAGTATTGCCTTGAGGTAAGGTTTAATTTTTTCAAAATCTGACGATCATCAATTTTATTACGATGTCTAGTTAAAACTTCTTTCATTGGTGAGCCAGTTACAAAAATCATTTTGCCATCTAAACCTTCAGAGAGAAGGTAACGTCGAGAATGTTCTGTATAAGGTAAGTTGACATCAGAAACATGATCGACGATTTTTCTATTTATCATTTCTGGTACATTCCAATCCCAACAACGATTGCCAGCTTCCATATGAAAAATCGGTATTTTTAGTCTCTTTGCTGAAATTGCAGATAAAGCAGAATTAGTATCACCTAAAATGAGAACAGCATCTGGTTTTTCTTTCTGTAAAATTTCATAACTTCTTGCAATAATATTACCCATAGACTGCCCAAGATTTGAACCTGCACACTCTAAATAATAATCTGGTGCTCGAAGTTCTAATTCATCAAAAAAAATTTGATTCAATGTATAATCATAATTTTGTCCTGTATGTACAATAATATGATTAAAATACTTATCACAACATTTCATAGTTTCAGATAAACGAATGATCTCTGGTCGTGTTCCTAAGATAGTCATTAATTTTAATTTACTCAATTATTTCACCACCATGAAATATGTATCAGGATTTTTAGGATCAAAATTTTCATTAGCCCAAATGATCACAGCCATATCAGTTTCACCAGTATTTTCAATGCTATGTGTATACCCAGGCGGAATATCAATAACTTCAAATTTTTCATCAGAGACAAAATACTCTATAACTTTCTCTGAAAATATATTTCTAAAGCGAATGGCACCTTTGCCAACAATGACAAGAAATTTTTCATGCTTAGAGTGATGCCAATGATTACCCTTTGTTATATGAGGTTTCACTATATTGACTGAAAATTGACCTTGACCGATTGTACGAATAAACTCAGAAAAACTACCACGATTGTCTTTGTGCATCAGAAGTTCATAACTAAAACTATCTTCAGGCAAATAACTTAAATACGTACTGTATAATTTTTTCACGAACTCATCGGATTGATTTGGAATAGATAAATTTGAACGACACTGTGGAAAACTTTTAATTAGATTGGCTATTTCTTGTAAATTTCTTCGATAAGTCAAAGGAACAAAACAAACGTTGCCTTCTTTATGCTCTTTGCCACAACATGCAGCCATAAACTCTTGGATAACGTCATCAATATAGACTAAGTGCATTTCACGAGAAGGATCATTTATTTGAATATCCAATCCATGTGCGATATTGTGACAAAAAGTAGCAACAGCACTATTGTAGTTTGGACGACACCATTTGCCAAAGACATTAGGTAAACGATAAATTAACACCTTAGCACACATTGTAGTCTCATGTTGACGAAGAATATTTTCTGCGGCTAACTTACTTTGGCCATAAGCATTATCTAATTCAACCTGTATTGATGAGGTGAATAAAACTGGACAATTATTTTTTTGTGCTTTTAAATAATTTACTAATACCTCGGTAAAATGAGCATTTCCTTCAAAGAATTCATCAGTAGATTCTGGACGATTTACGCCAGCAAAATGAAATACAAAATCACATTCTTTGCAAAAGTTTTCTAGTTTTTCCAACCCCATGCAAAAGTGATATTCTAACACTTCGTATTCATCTATAGTTTTAAGTGTACTAACAACATTTTTTCCAATGAAACCACCGGCACCGGTGACTAAAATTTTCATCATGAAATCTCCTGCAATTTGTTCTGAACGTAATCAACGGCGAGCAACTTCTTTTTAACACCCTCAACATCAAGTTGTTCAGTATTGTTTGAGGTATAAGATTCAAATTTTAACACGTCGTCATCACCATGAGAAAAGTATTTTTCATAATTTAATCCACGCGAATCAACAGGCACTCTGAAATAATGTCCCATATCTTCAGATTTAATTCTTTCTTCAGCAGTCATTAAAGTTTCAAACATCTTTTCACCATGACGAATACCAATTTCTTTAATTTCAGAATTGGAATTAAAAAGTTGCTTAACTGATTCTGCCAATGTTCCAATAGTACAGGCTGGAGCTTTTTGAATAAAGAGGTCTCCAGTGTGTCCATTTTCAAATGCAAACAAAACGAGGTCTACTGCTTCATTCAAATCCATTAAAAATCTCGTCATATTTGGATTGGTAACAGTCAAAGATTGACCATTTTGAATTTGATTTATAAAAAGAGGAATTACACTTCCTCGTGAGCACATTACATTACCATATCGAGTACAGCAAATGGTTGTTTTGTCTTCAGAAACTGTGCGCGACTTTGCGATAATAACTTTCTCCATCATTGCTTTTGATGTACCCATTGCATTAATCGGATAGGCAGCTTTATCAGTAGAAAGGCATACTATCTTTCTGACACCAGCTTCAATCGCAGCAGTTAAAACATTATCAGTACCAATAACATTAGTCTTGACGGCTTCCAGTGGAAAAAATTCACAAGAAGGAACTTGTTTAAGTGCTGCAGCATGAAAAATATAATCAACACCATACATAGCATTTTTTATACTTCTAAAATCTCTTACATCGCCAATATGGAATTGAATTTTGTCATTTTGATACTGACGACGCATATCATCTTGCTTCTTTTCATCGCGTGAGAAGATACGAATTTCGCCTATGTCTGAATTGAGAAAACGTTTTAGCACGGCATTACCAAATGAACCTGTACCACCTGTCAACATCAATGTTTTATTTTTAAAAATACTCATATTCTATCCTTCTTTAATTAATTTTAACTAACTTTTCAAGCATATCTTTTTTTATGGGTGTATCTATAAGCCATTGCATTAAACTGTTAAAATGAACCAAATTTACTTTTTCTTTAGAAGCCAGCTCTTGGAGTTGTTCCATTGAAACAAATTTTTGTGGACAATTAAGATTAATTCCTCTTAATCTAAACATAAGATCAAAAGCTTGTTCTTCTTCTTTCAAAAAATAGACCTTATCTTTTTGATTTATAAGATTTTGAAAAAGTTCTACGAATTTCTTTATACGTTCATTTATATCATGAGACTCTGGAAGTTCTTTTAACTTATTAAATAAAAAGTTTATTGCGGCTACTCCGGGCCATAAAGGATTTAATATCCACCTTGTAAATATAGCACTATAGAAATGATACATATCAGTTAATCCACTTCCAACAATATCATCACTTTCTACATTATTTACCATCCAATTATAAAGCCAGTATTCCTCTTCTCTTCTTTTGGAATATTTCCATGTTGTTTGCTCTGAATGTTGTCGAGAAAGTATGAGAGATTTGCGAACATAAACCATTCGCTTACCTCTAAACATCTCAAACCATTTCTTATAATCTTGAACAGCTCTATATTTTTCATCAAAGCCACCGTAAACGTCAAAATATATTTTAGGAATTAAAAGAGAGCAACCACTAATAAATCCAAAAATTGGAGTGAAAGCTCCTGTTTCTAAAAACTCTTGTCGATATATGGTTGTTCCATCATATTCTGTAATTTTGCCTTCTGGCATGACAAGCGACGACCAATTACTATAAACCACACGATACATATCACCTGCAGCTCTTAATGCATCAATCTCAACTTGTACTTTATCTGGATAATAGATATCATCATGTGAGAGCCACGAAAAGTATTTTCCGTGCATCTTTTTAATAGCCAGATTTAATGCAGTTGACACTCCACCATTCTTTTTTTCAAAATATCTTATTTTATTGCCATATGAAAGTGCAATTTCTTTGGTCTTACCATTATCATTGGAACCATCGTTTACTACAATGATCTCAATATTTGAATATGTTTGATGTAAAGCACTATCTATAGCTTCTCTCATATAATTAGAACCGTTATAAACTGGAATTACTATAGATACAAGTGGGTCCATATATTCACTTTCTTTCAGGAAAAATTTAACTTTAAATAAAAATTGTTAATTATAACATCTAACAATGCAAATAGATTTATTTGTTTGTATCTTCAATCAGAAAATGTTTACCGAGCATGGTTGTTAAGTTCTCTCGCGAAAAGCCGTAATTTTTACTTGAAAAATCCTGTCTCATCTCATAACGATTCGATGACACATTCATTATACCACAAATTGTATCATACAACATATCATTTGTAAAGTACATGTCTCTGTGATTATACAAAGAACTTGCACGTTCAGGCAATATACTTCGGTATTCCTGCGACAGATAGACAAACATTGGTATCCTCACCATATCGAAACTGAACACATCAGGATTGTGTGAGATATCCAGATTTTCGCCATGATCGGAGAAGTAAATCATTGCTTGTAGATTTAAATTTTTTGAAGCATAGTCATAAATCTGCGACAAGATATAGTCAGTATAGAGAATAGTATTGGCATATGAGGGCGCGGCGGTTGCCATTCCAGTTCCGTCTTCGGTTGTCCAGCGCTTGAAGTCTCTTGGATAGCGATTATTATAGTAGATATGGCTGCCCATTAAGTGCAGAACAATAAAATTATTTTCATTAGGATTGACCTTTTCGAGATATGGCAGTAGCGCTGAATCGTATTTATCTGAGAAGTCATAAGCATCGTCAGTCCACTCAGCAACATCAGCGGTCTTGGCGACAAGTGTAATAGCACTGTCAAACTCACCATAGCGCCCTTGATTGCTGAACCAATAAGTTTTGTAACCTGCCTTCTTAGCAGCGTCAATGATTGAAGTTGAGGTGTGAAACTCCTTGTTGTTGTATTGGCTTTGCTCAGTCAATGCTCTCTGCAGCACTGGCACCGTCTGAGACCAGCAAGCATAGGCATTTTGATAAACAACAAAGCCAGTAGAATCAAAACCGTCGGACATTTTTCCACTGAGCCACGGCGTATTGTCAAATTGTAAGTCCGGCGTAAAGGCTTTCATATAACTTCTTGAAGCAGACTCACCAATTACCATTATCACTGTACCCGTTGTCTTTGCAGCTAAAGTCTGACTTGGATCAACCTGCATATCAGCGAAGCGCTCATCGTGACCTGTATTATACTGCTGCATTTCGGCGACGTAGTCGGTAACATTCTTCCAGAGACCGGCAATCGAAGTCTGAGGTACATAATAGATCAGCGCGGCAATCGAACAGAGCAAAACTACACCAGCCGCGCTCTTTTGCTGTGCATTGATATTGAGTTCTACAATGTGAGTGCCGAAGCTCTTGTGAACATTATAGGCCTTCTTCAAGAGGAACGCGATCACAGCAAATATTATAATGACATTTAAATCGCCTATGCTTCCTCTAACGAAGTCAATACTCTCATTCCAATTTGTCAAGTAAAGTGCCATCAGTGATGCTGGTGATAGACAGTGCCATACCATGCAGTAATAAGTGTATTCGATAAATGGTATCAACATAAAAAGAAATGTCAACAAACAAATAACAATAGCCGACAATTTTATTTGTCGTGTCGACATTAGAAGTATTTCCAAACTCACCAAGAATAAAAATATTGCCGTGCCTACCACAAAATCGTAGTAAGTCAATGACATGAACCAGGGTTTCTCGTAAGTCCAGACATATAATATTGAAAAAGCACTGCACCAAGCTAGACCGGCTAAGAGGTTCGGAAGCATTAATGTCGAAAAGATATATTTTTTACTTGCGAATTGTACCAAAACTAAGCCTGCAATCATTGGTATGACAGCCGCAACCCAATAAGAACCCATATTCTGTCCTATATCAAGGTAAAATGCAAACAATGAGATAAAATATGCTATTGCCGCTCCAATCGAATAATATTTAAATTCCTCGTTCTGCATATTCAATTACAACTTCTTAATGATTTTGGCAGGAACACCGCCAACAACAACATTTGCAGGTACATCTTTAGAGACGACAGCACCCGCAGCGACAACTGCATTTTCGCCAATCGTGACACCTGGTAAGATCGTCGCATTTGCGCCAATCCAAACATTGCGGCAAATATGAATTGGCTTACAAGTGATGATCTGTCGCTCATTGAAGTCGTGATTGTTGCTGATTAATGATACATTTGCCGCAATCATCACGTCATCGTCAATGGTGATGCCGCCAGCACTCATACAGAGGAGATTATACATTATGGAGACTCGATTTCCAATATGCACCTGGTTGGCGAGGTTGACTTGAAGTGGCGGCATGATACTTGATTCTTCGCCCATATCTGGAAACAGTTCTCTAATCAGATTTTCACATTCCGGCGTCTTTGGCATGGTGTTATTGATTTTGAAGCAAAGTTGATTGCTTCTGATACTCTCACTCTTACGTTCAAAGTTTTGAGTTCTCAAGTCAATTCTCACTTCTTGCATTAACATAACCTCTTTCTTGTTGCTTTTGCAGTCTCATCATCGCTTCTTCCAAATTAGGTTGCCCTTCCTTGTCATTACAAGCCATTTTACATTTAGGATAGTTTGAGCAGCCCCAGAACTCGTTATTGTCACTTCTTCTCCTGCGCTTAACCATAAAACCTCTCTTACACAATGGACACTTAATATCACTCACAACAGGCTTATATTCAGTACCTTCAGAGGGTGGCGCAGTTTTAATCTCACATTGAGTTGCCTTTTCGCAAAGTTCTTCAGTGAATTTGACTTGACCTTTGAGAAACTCTTGTAGCGTGCCTTCACCTTCGGACATAGAGTGCAGCTTATCTTCCCAAACTGCGGTGGCATCAGGATAAGTCATCTCGTCCGGCAGAGCATCCACCAGCAAATAGGCCTGCTCCGTTGGTTTTAGGACCTTTGCTTTGCCTGTTGTAGTTAAAAATTGACGCTTGATTAAATCGTCAATAATAGTTGCCCGCGTTGCCTCGGTACCGATACCATAGACATCTTTGAGTTGTTTCTTCGCTGCTTCGCTCTTGACGTATTTGTGAATCTCTTTCATTCCTTGAATCAATGTTGCCGGCGTGAATCTTGGTGGCGGTTTGGTGGTCTTCTTTAATGCGCTGCCCTTCTGGTATTCGACAGAATCACCTTTCGACATCTTCGGCAACATCATCTCAACTTCGTCTTCGTTGGTCTTGACATTTTGCCAATTCGCAAATAACTCTTTCCAACCGAGTTGCTTGGTGACTTTACCCTTGACGGTGAAGGTCTCGTCTTTGTAGTCAACATTGACTGTAGTTTCGTCATAAATAAACTCTGGATAGAACTGCGCGATATACTGCCGAGCTATCAACAGATAAATATTGCGCTCAATATCGCTGAGAGATTCCAAAGGCGCCTGCTTGGTTGTCGGAATGATGGCGTGATGAGCGGTGATTTTGGACTTATTCCAAGCACGGCTCTTCATAGTGGAATTAGCATTTGTCGCCCAGTTTGAAAACTTCTGATTGTTGACTTTTGCTAGGTTGTCAAGGATTATCTGAGCATCTTTAAATTGATTTGGCGGCAGATATGAGCAATCGGAACGCGGATAAGTAGTCAACTTCTTCTCGTAGAGACTTTGAGCGGTGTCAAGGATTTTCTGAGGTGCATACCCAAGTTGCTTTCCTGCCATGACTTGCAGTGCAGAGAGCGAAAACGGAAGAGGTTGCCAGTCCTTCTTCTCCTTGGTCTCATACAAACTAACTTTGCCATCGTGAGGTTTTACCTTGAACTTCTTGAGCATCTCATCGGCAAAGTCCTTGTTTATTAATCTCTTACTATCGTCGAAGTACTGCTTATTTGACTTGTCAATCTTGGGTACCCATTGAGCGGTAAAATCACCGTTCTCATGTTTGAAATCAGCACGAATCAAGTAGTAGTCAGTCGGCTTGAAGTTCTCTATCTCACGCTCACGACGTACAACCAAGGCAAGTGTCGGCGTCTTAACTCGACCAATCGGCAGCACTAATCTTTTGTAACCTGCACGACGCGCCGCCAAAGTGTAAGCTCTTGAAAGATTCATTCCAATTAGCCAGTCCGCTCTCGACCTAGCCAGAGCTGACTGCTTGAGATTGAAGAAGTCGGCATTGTCGCGGAGATCAGCATTTGCACTCTTGATACTTCTTGCGTCGAGAGCATTGAGTAGTATCCGCTTAACCGGCTTCTTATTGCCAACATAGTCAAGAACTTCGTCGACAAGAAGCTGACCTTCACGGTCTGGATCGCCCGCATGGACAATCTCATCAGCTTCACTGATTAATCGCTTGACAATATAGAACTGCTGATTTGCTTTGGGATCAATAATCATCTTCCAATTACTTGGAACAATCGGCAAGTCCAAGATATTCCAGTTCTTGTATTTGGGATCATACTCCTCAGGCTCGGCTTGGCGCAAGACGTGACCATAGAGCCAAGTGACGACGCCCTCACCAGTTGCAATATAGCCTTTGTTGCCGGTGTCGTGAGGTGTCTTGAGACATTTGGCAATCTCTCGACCCATACTAGGCTTCTCAGCAATGTATAATCTCATATATCTACCTCAATCTGCTGCTTTGAAGTTGTAGACGGGTTTAATCTCAATGAAGTGATTGCCGCCACCCAGCGTTCCAAGAGATCGTTCCATACGCCTAGCATCATTTAAACTGCGGTAACATTTAAGCTGCTGTAAGTCAAAATGCTCTTTGCGACCTTCCCAAACGTTACGACCAGAAGGAATAAAATGAGCTGCTTCGTCAAAACGCTCAAGATCAATATCATCTTTACCGAGATTTACCGTGTACATTCCGCAGCCAATGTCAACGCCAACGATATTCGGCACAACTTTGTCAGTGACAGTCATAGTCGTACCGATTGTGCAGCCCATGCCTGCGTGGACATCTGGCATGATCCTAATCTTGCTGTCACGAGTAAACTCATAATCACACATTCGTTGAATCTGAGATCGTGCCGTATCTTCTATTGTCTTTGCAAAAGATATTGCACTATTAATTTTTCCTTCAATTACTTCCATGTATCAATTCCTTCCTTTAAGTTTAAAGCATATTGCGAAGAAAAGCCCTAGTGCGCTCTTCTTTAGGATTGTTAAAGAAGGTTTGTGGCTCATTCTCTTCGACGATCACTCCACCTGCCATGAAGATAACTCTGCTTGCTGCTTCTCTTGCAAATGCCATCTCATGTGTCACAACGACCATTGTCATATGTTACGCTGCAAGATCACGCATGGTCTTTAAAACCTCTCCAGTGAGTTCCGGATCAAGTGCTGAGGTTGGCTCATCAAACAGTAGAATGTCGGGCTTCATTGCTAAAGCGCGAGCAATGGCAACTCTCTGTTGTTGACCGCCGCTCAATCGTGCAGGATAGCGATCTCTAACTTCACTTAATCCAACTTTAGCAAGCAAATTTTCAGCAATTTTGATTGCTTCCTCTTTTGCAATGCCCTTGACATAGATTGGAGCTTCAATGAGATTCTCCAAAACTGTCATATGCGGAAAGAGATTAAACTGCTGAAAGACCATACCGGTCGCTGCAAGGACTTCACGTTGACGATTACTATCAACATAAATGCCACCTTCAACAAGAGTTTGACCTTTAATCTGAATATTGCCCTTGTCAATGGTCTCAAGGTGATTAATACATCTGAGCATTGTAGATTTACCACTGCCGGAAGGTCCAAGTACAGCAAGCACTTCGCCCTTCTCAACAACTAAATCAATACCTCTGAGTACTTGATTATCGCCGAAGGATTTATGTATACCCGTCAATTCAAGCATCGTATTTGCCATAGTATGCCTCCAACTTTTTGAACGCCCAAGTTAATGCTGCTGTCATCACAAGGTAGAAAGCACCGGCGATTACAAATGGCGTCATGTCAAACTCGCGCTGCACTATCGTCCTTGCTACCCTCAAGAGGTCATTCATTGCCAAGATGTATATCAGTGAAGTGTCCTTGACGAGGTTGATAGTCTCGTTTGAGATTGGTGGCAATACTATTCGCAGCACTTGTGGAAAAACTATACGCTTCATTGTGTGCCAATGAGGTAGACCAAGAACGTGAGCCGCCTCAAACTGTCCACGAGGTATGGCTTGAAGTCCGGCGCGGAATATCTCTGCAAAGTAGGCAGCATAGTTAAGTGTAAACGCCAAAAGCGCTGCGGCAATATCCGGCAGCTTGATTCCAACCATTGGCAGGGCGAAGTAGACGAATAGCAGTTGCAACATTAGCGGCGTACCGCGCATAATCCAGACGTAAAACTCCATTAGCAGACTCAGCGGCTTAAATTTAGACAGTCTACCCAGTGCTGCCAGTCCGCCTATTGGTAACGATAACATCAATGTTATAACGAATATCTCAAGTGTAACGACTGCGCCTTGACAGATCAGCAAAGTCATATCTAGTAACTTTTCCAATTTCTACACCGGCTCCTCATACCGCTTCAATTACGCTAACAATGCGACGACAAATGGTCTCAAGTTGCTCCTGATTAGGACCTTCAGCCATAACCCTAATCAAAGGCTCGGTTCCCGAAGCTCTCACTAATATTCGACCGTTGTCACCGAGTTCAGCTTCGGCCTTTTTTATAGCTTCCTGTACGGTCTCTTGTTCGTAAGCGGTCTTGTCTTTGACTCTGATATTGAGTAAGACTTGCGGATAAGTAGTCATAAGTCTGTTAAGTTCCGCAGCTTTCTTGCCGGTGTGCCTGATTGCAGACAGTACTTGAAGAGCAGTGATGAGTCCATCGCCAGTCGTTGAGTGCTCAGTGAAGATAATATGACCAGATTGTTCACCACCAAGGATATAGCCATTCTTGAGCATGTTTTCGAGAACATAGCGATCTCCGACTTTAGTGATTTCAAACTTACAGCCAAGATTTTGTATTGCCTGTCTAAAACCGATATTCGCCATTACAGTAGTGACAACGGTATTGTGAGGTAGTTTGTTGGCTCTCATCATCTCAGTGGCACAAATGACGAGAATGTGATCGCCGTCAATGATGTGACCTTCATTGTCGACACAGAGACAGCGGTCAGCATCGCCGTCGTGAGCAATACCTAGATCAGCGTGATTGTCAACAACTACTTGGCGAAGGTTCTCAATGTGGGTTGATCCACAGTTATCGTTGATGTTAATCCCATTGGGATTGGTGCCAAATGCTATAACTTCGGCACCTAGTCTCTGAAGGATTTCCGGCATAGCTTCATAAGCCGCACCATTGGCACAATCAAGGACAATCTTCATACCGTCAAGACGCTGGTCGGTTGTTTGAAGTACAAAGTTGATATAATCCTCAAGCAAGTTGTGACGATATTCGACATGACAGAGCTTCTCATCAGTCGGACGTGGAAAGTCATCATTAGCTTCAATCGCGTGAACAATCGTCTCAATCTCGTCCTCAACGGCATCGGGTAGCTTATAGCCGTCGCCACCGAAGAACTTGATACCATTGTCATAGAATGGATTGTGAGAGGCAGAAATGACTATTCCTGCCTTGGTTTCTAACTTCCTGGCAAGATAGGCAACGGCAGGCGTGGGAATAACACCTGCAGCAATAGCGCGACCACCGGCACTGCAAATGCCTGCAATGAGCGCCGCTTCAAGCATCTCACCGGAGACGCGAGTATCACGGCCAATCAAGACAGTAGGTGTGGATTTTGATTCCTTTCCGAAATATATAGTTGCAGCACGACCAAGTTTATAGGCGAGTTCAGGTGTCAACTCTGAGTTGGCTTTACCTCTCACGCCGTCAGTTCCAAATAATCTGGGCATTTATTCTCCTCCAAATTAAATTTTTTATCTCATCATTTTGTCAAATGGTTTACACTCTGTTCATTTATCATTATACCTCAATATCGACATAGCTGCCTTCATTCCGTCGAGAGCAGAACTCATAATACCACCAGAATATCCAGCACCTTCACCGATAGGGTAGAGACCTTTTGTGTTGACTGATTGATAGTCATCTTTGCTGCGGAGTATTCGACAAGGCGCAGAAGTTCTTGTTTCGATACCCGTCATAACAACACCTTCACCAGCGAAACCTTTTATCTTACCGTCGAAGGCTTTCAATGAGACTTCAAGAGTAGTTGTCACAAAGTTAGGTAAACAGTTATGCAGATCAACAGCCTTAAAGCCGATTGGATAGGTTGGTGTCGTCAAGAATTGTATTGAACCCACGCGACCACTCAAGAAGTCGCCGACCGTCTGTACAGGTGCTCGATAATCTCTGTCTCCAAGCTCAAAGGCAAGTTTCTCATAATAACGTTGGAATCTCATTCCACAGAGGGCATCGTAACCAAAGTCAGTGAAGTCAGTAGGTGAAACAGTTGTAAGGACAGCAGCATTGGCGATACCTGAATCACGTTTAAAATTACTCATGCCATTCGTGACAACTCCGCCTAATTCAGAAGTAGCTGCGACAACTTGGCCACCAGGACACATGCAAAAAGTATACGCGCCGCGCCTATTGACCTCATCTTTGAATGTCAACATATAGTCAGCAACGGGTAACTTAGGATTGCCCGCATCGATACCATATTGAGCACGATCAATTATCTCTTGAGGGTGTTCAATCCTAACGCCGATTGCAAAGGCTTTGGCTTCCATCTCAACGCCACGTTTCATAAGCGTTTCATAAGTATCGCGCGCAGAATGTCCAATCGCCAGGAATATAGAGTCAGTCTCAAATCTCTGTTCATTATTGATGATGATCGCCTTAACTGCGCCGTCTTTAATCTCAATATCTGTCATTTGAGCATTAAAAAAGACCTTGCCACCAAGAGCAATAATCTTTTCACGAATATTTTTGACAACTATTCTCAACTTATCTGTACCTATGTGTGGCTTCTGTAAATATCGAATCTCTTTAGGTGCCCCAGCTTCTACAAAAGTTTCTATAATGTCAGTCATCAATTCATCGTTGAGACGTGTGGTCAATTTGCCATCACTAAACGTACCGGCACCACCCTCACCGAATTGAACATTGGAGTTAGTGTCGAGATCGCCGCTACTGAAGAATTTATCAACTGCCTTTTGTCTGTTATCTACGTCAGCACCGCGCTCAAATATCAAAGGATTTAGACCGGCTTTTGCTAAAGTCAATGCCGCAAACATACCCGCTGGACCGAAGCCAACAACAACGGGTTTAAATTCAGTATGAGTAACGTGAAATATTGCGTTTTTACTTGATTTGTATTTATTTTTAACTATTTCTTCACCAATTAATTCAACGTCTAAATTGTAAATGAATTTAATTTCAGAACCATGACGACGCCGTGCATCAATCGCTTTGCGAAGGATTTTGACATTTGAAATCTTCTTTATAGAAATATTTAAATGTTTTGCTGCAATCTCAACAAGGGATTTGTTGTCACTGAGATTGACAGCCAAATTTTTAATCTGCATTAGTATTCTCCGTGTCATTCAACATTTTAATGGCGGTTTCATACTTTTTAAGACGTTCCTCATCTTTGCGAGTAATATTCAACAGTCTACTGCGATCAGAATTGTGTTTTAAATCTGCCAATTTAACCATCTTGGCAAGTTCATTGGATTTAATCTTCTTGATATAATCAAAGTAAGACTCGTTCTCGTCATGTGTCAGTAACTTCAATGCAGCGACTTCATAGACACTCAAATGAACTTCGCGCTTGAGTATATTGAGATTATATTTATCGAAATGATCCTCAATGACATCATGCAGAAGCGCAAGAATAATGGCTGAGACATTATCTCCGACGTTGGAAGCAACAGCAACAGGGTGATTTATATACTCTGCACCCGACTTATCTTTCTGATATTTATGTGCTTCTTTAGCGATCATAAAAGCCTGTCTGACACGAGGATTTTTGTGATGTTCAAAATCTAACATATTGTCTCCTTAGGGCTGATTATTTGTAACCTTTTGTTTGAGTTCCACAGTAAGATCAATTTGATTTGATTTAACTGTTATTCCATTTGGTATAACTAGATTTAGAGTTTGCTTGATAGATGTCTCACCAAGTGGCACCGTTACAGTTTGAGTTTTAATCTTATCTATAGGATTGACCAATGTCTCTTGGCCAGCTATTTCAATCTGTTCGGGATCCAGCGTGATCTTTGCTATTTCCCAACCTTCTGCCATTACTATATCTGGTTCAATCGGCACAGTCTTTTTCATTAATCCAAGAGTGATTTTTACTTCAACATTCATGAATGACGGTACAACTCTCACATCTTGCAATGCTCGACCGTCCTCATTGATTGCTGTCATTGGCACTTGAAGTGAGAAATCCTCTTTATTACCGGACAATCCAACGTAGCCGATAACTCTGGTTACTGATTCTGCCGCAGTTCTTGCACCTATGACAGTTACAACATCTGACGATTGAGTTACCTTTGTTACGGTTGCATTGGCTCCGGCTGCGCCTGTTACAATCAAATCTGCCGGCATTTGCCGCTCAATATAAGGATCAAGTTTGATTTGAGTTTGATTTGGTACAACTGAAACAAGCTCAAATCCTTGAGGAAATTTGGCTTCGATATTAACTTCATGGCTACCCTCATCAAGTCCGTTGAGGTTCGCATAAGCTCTACAATCTTTAGATTCGTAATTAACAAAGTAAGAACGAGGACCTCGAAGATTTACCTTGATAGTCTGGTCATTGTGTAAGACTTTATAACCTTCAGGCACTTCCGTAAAAGATAGCGGCACGGTGTACGAACCCTCTATAACGGGATTTTGATTATCCATAACTATGATCCAGAGAAGGATTGCAGCTATAATGGAAGAAATCTTTGCAAGCAGGTTTCGTCGAAACAAATTATTGATCTGTGCAATCATAATCAACCTCACCTAAAAGTCAAACTTGCTTTTTGTCATCTTCGTCGTTGTTGCCTCTGAGTTTAAGGAGCAGACCGCCCATATTCGTTTGAGGAGTTTGAAATGCTGGTTTTAAGGCGGCTCTCAATGTATCAGAATCAAGATGACGCATTATATGACCATTCTCGGCAATCGAAATAGTGCCGGTCTCTTCACTCACAACCAAGACCAAGGCATCACATTGCTCACTAAGACCGATCGCCGCTCTGTGTCTGGTTCCAAGTTCAGTTGACAGCTCTCGATTTTCAGTTAAAGGCAGAAGGCAACCGGCAGCAATAAGTCTGTCTCCGCGAACAACAGCAGCACCGTCATGCAGCGGAGTATTAGGAATGAATACATTTAATAGAAATTCAGAAGTTATAAGTCCATCAATATGAATACCGGTTGAGCTTATGTCATTTAATTTCATGCTGCGCTCAATGACTATAAGTGCACCGGTCTTGCTTGCCGAAAGTGATTTAGAAGCTTTGACGAGTTCCTCAACGACATTTTGAACTTCGTTATCATCAAGGAAAACGCTCTTGCCCAAGAGTTTGCCTTGACCGAGATGCTCAAGTGCTCGTCTTAGTTCAGGCTGAAATACTATAGGCAGTGCAACTGTTAAGATTGCAATCGCCTTCTGTAAGAGCCAAGATATCACATGTAAATTAAGCCAACTGCATACGACAGTTACAGTCAACAAAACCGCCAGCCCTTTGATTAGGGTTATGGCGCGGGTCTCCTGCAACATTTCATAAATTTTGTAAATGATAGCTGCAACAATTAGTATATCAATAACATCAAGTGCTGATATTGTGGATAAAATTCCATGGAAATGGGCGGGGAAAGATACATCAAACGGCATTCACATTCCACCTTTATTAACAGGTAACTAACAGATCATCAATAATTAAACTAAACTACTTAACTTGCCGTCATTTAATGTCTTCAAATATATCTTCAAGTTTAACATAAAAATCATCATACAATGATACTTTAATCGACTGTTTAACCATTGCTTTTTGCTCATCAGTCAGACGTTTCCATTCAAAGTCATGATATATGGAATAAACATTATCCAGAACCAGCCTGTCATCTTTGCGGAGATATACTTCAACTCTTTTTTCTTGAGGACTGACAATCCAATATTCTTTGACACCATATTTTTCATAAGCTGCGAACTTTTCCATACGATCACGACGAGCCGTTGAAGGTGAAGCAATCTCAACAACTAAATCAGGAGTGCCATAGATACCATCACTTTCGATAATTTCAGGATCACAAACAATCAGAACATCAGGAATAAAATTATCATCTTCACTGAGGAAAACATCAATTTCATTAAAAGGTATACAGCGCTTGCCCTTAAGATAATTTTGAAAAGAAGTTAAAATATTTCTTTCAATTATCATATGATTAGTACCCGGACGAGACATCATATAGACCTGACCGTTGATAACTTCATAATCTTCGTTTTCCTGTGAGTAAGAATAAGCTACTTCACTCATGTCAACACCACCAATCTGATCAATATATAGCTGAGAATGAGGAATCAAGGACACTGGTTGATAACATTCCCCATTCTCAAGCAAATATTTTAATTATTCAGCGGCTTCAATATAACCGAACTTATCTTCAACTTCACCCATGTGGATACCTTCAATGTAATCATACATCTTCTGAGCAAATTCACCAATCTTTCCACCGTTGATGACGTACTCTTTACCTTTGTAGATGAGAGAGCCGACTGGTGAAATAACCGCTGCTGTACCGCTACCGAAGACTTCTTCCAAAGTACCGTCCTCGTAAGCCTGCATAACCTCATCAATGCTGATTTTGCGCTCAACGGCAGGAATACCCCAATCCTTAGCAATCTCAAGAACTGTACGATGAGTGATACCGTCAAGAATTGAAGTTTGAAGTTTTGGTGAAGGAGTGATGACTTCACCCTTGATCTTGAAGAGGATATTCATTGAGCCGACTTCCTCAATATACTTGCGCTCAACGCCGTCAAGCCAAAGCACTTGATCGTAGCCTTTCTCATGAGCAACAAGACCCGCATGGAGTGATGCGGCATAGTTAGCAGGAGTCTTTGCAGCACCGAGACCGCCACGAACTGCACGAACGTATTGATCTTCGACCATAATCTTAACTGGAGCGAAACCGTGAGCATAGTAAGCGGCAACAGGTGAAAGAATTATCAAGAATTTATAATTGTGGCTGACGCTAACGCCGAGGAATGGATCATTTGCAAAGATAAAAGGACGAATATACAAAGACTGCCCTTTGCCAGTTGGAATCCAATCTTTCTCAAGTGCAATTAGCTTCTTGAGACCTTCATTCATAACGTCAAACGGCACTTCTGGTATATCAAGGATTTTTGCAGAGACGTTGATTCTGTTCAAATGATCCTTGGCACGGAAGATAACAGGCTTGTCACCGTGTTTGTAGGCCTTGAGACCGTCAAAAATAGCTTGACCATAGTGCAGAGTCGTATTTGCCGGACTTACTTCAATATTGCGATAAGGAACGATTCTTGGATCGTGCCAGCCTTCCTTCTCGTTGTAGTCCATCTCAAACATATAGTCAGTAAAGTGTGTGCCAAAACCAATCTTTGAGACATCTGGTTTAGCTTTCAAGTTGTTAGTTTTCTCAAATCTGATCTCTGCCATCAGAAAACATCTCCATTCATATATTTATCATAATTAATTCTATTGTAAACTTGTAATTGCAGACTGTCAAGTGGATTAATCAAATTGTTGCAAGAGCAGCCACCTTGTCACCATCATTGACTTTGATGAGCTTGACGCCTTGAGTATGGCGACCAAAGACCGATATATCAGATACATCAGTGCGAATGACTATACCGCCGGTAGTTATGAGTAAGAGTTCTTGATCGGAATTGACAACCTTGAGACCAACAACCTCTCCGGTTTTTTCTGTAATTTTAGTATTAACAAGACCCATACCGCCTCTTCCTTGCGCTCTAAACTCTTCGGTTGCAGTACGCTTGCCATAGCCTTCAGCCGTCACTGAGAGGACATCGGCATTGCGGCGGAGTTTGTCCATACCGATAACACAATCGCCCTTCTTAAGAGTGATACCCTTAACGCCGCGAGTATTCCTACCCATTGAGCGAACTTCTTCTTCGTCAAAGGCAATGACCATTCCCAGCTTAGTGCCGATTATGATATATCTTTCACCTTCAGTAAACTTAACACCGATTAACTCATCGTTCTTGTCTAGTTTAATAGCGATTATACCTTTTCTGGTGATTGCTTTGAACTCACTGAGCTGTACTTTCTTGACGATACCGCGCTTTGTTGCCATGAAGAGATAGCGCGTCGGGTCAAAGGTCTTAACAGGTATAGCGGCAGTGATGGTCTCATCGGCGTCTGTCTGCAGGAGGTTGACGATATTAGTACCCTTCGCTTGGCGTCCGCTCTCGGTTATGTCATAAGCCTTCAAATAGAAGACTCTACCCTTGTTTGTGAATAGCAGAATGGTTGTATGGGTTGTAGTTATCAGAAGATGTTCAACATAGTCTTCTTCTTTGGTACCCATACCGGTGATACCCTTGCCACCGCGCTTCTGGCGCTTGTAGGTATCTAGTGAGATTCTCTTAATATATCCGCCATGCGTTATAGTCACAACTACTTCGCTATCGTCCATCAAATCCTCAATCTTGAAGTCCATCGGCGTTTCATAAGTTATTTGAGTACGGCGTTCGTCAGCAAAACGATCCTTGACGGCAGTAAGTTCACTCTTGATGATTTCGAGGACTTTGTGCTCATCGGCAAGTATCTCTTGGAAGTTCTGGATAGCAGCTAGAGTGTCTTTGTAGTCAGTTACTACTTTATCGCGCTCTAAACTAGTGAGCTTTTGAAGTTTCAAGTCAAGTATTGCCTGTGCTTGGTGAACGGTAAGATTTAAGCGCTCCATGAGGTTATCACGGGCTTCTGTCACTGCACCTGCACCTCTGACGATTGAGATAACCTCGTCGAGTTTCTCAAGCGCCTTGGTCAAGCCTTCCAAGATATGCGCTCTTGCCTGTGCTCGTTTGAGATCAAATTGAGTGCGGCGAGTGATGACCTCTTCTTGATGGCTAATGTAGTGATCGAGAACTTCCTTGAGGTTCATTACTTTCGGCTTGCCGTTGACGAGAGCAAGCATTATAACTCCGAAGGTCTCCTGGAGAGAGGTGTGCTTGAGTAGAAGGTTGAGCACTATTGTCGGATTGACATCACGTTTTAAATCAATGGCTATCCTTAAACCTTCACGATCGCTCTCATCTCGCAAGTCAGTAACGCCTTCAATGGTCTTGTCGCGAACAAGTTCGGCTATCCTTTCAACCAGTCTGGATTTGTTGACTTGATATGGCAATTCCGTCACGACAATTCTACTCTTGCCGTTGCTCATCTTTTCAATTTCCGTAACCGCTCTCATCTTGATTGATCCGCGACCAGTATTGTAAGCATCGCGAATACCCTCATCACCCATGATCTGTGCTCTTGTCGGAAAATCTGGACCTTTGATGACTGTCATTAAATCGGCAATGGTAGCATCGGGATTGTCGATCAGCATTAGGGTGCCATCAATTATCTCACCGAGATTGTGAGGCGGAATATTCGTCGCCATACCAACTGCAATGCCCGAAGTGCCGTTGACGAGAAGTTGCGGAAACTTCGCCGGCAAGACGGAAGGCTCTTTTAATGATTCGTCATAGTTTGGGATAAACTCCACCGTCTCGCGGTCAATATCCTGGAGCATCAACTCTGCGATCTGGCTCATTCTGACTTCTGTATAACGCATCGCAGCGGCGCTATCGCCGTCAATGGAACCGAAGTTACCGTGGCCGTCGGCGAGTTGATATCTCATTGAGAAATCTTGCGCCATTCTCACGAGGGCGTCATAGACTGAACTATCGCCATGAGGGTGATATTTACCCAAAACTTCACCGACTATGCGCGCGGACTTCTTGTAGGGCTTATTTGATAACATTCCAGCTTCAGCCATGGCATAGAGGATTCTGCGATGGACAGGCTTTAAACCGTCGCGGACATCAGGTATCGCCCTGGACACAATGACGCTCATTGCATAGTCAATGTATGAATATTTCATTTCATGCTCTAATTTAACGGGCACAACTTTACCTTGATTGAAATCTAAACTCAATATTTACACCTCTGTTACATTGATAATTTATAATGTCGATTTCATTATTTTACGGCAAATTGGAAATTCGGTCAAGATGGCAGTGTAAAATTTGACAGGCATAACATTTTCAATCTAGGTGGTTTTTTATTTTTCCGCTTTACATTTATAGCTCTTATAGTTTATAATTATATTAATAAATATTGGCACTTATAATCCTCTACGAAAGAAGTGATTTTTATGGACGCTTTGTTATTATCCAGATGGCAGTTTGCCATTACTACCGTTTATCATTTTCTGTTCGTTCCTATTACTTTAGGTTTATCTATCTTTGTGGCTCTCTTGGAGACTTGGTACGTCAACTGCGGTTCCTATGAGGGCAGAATTAAACTCAAGAAGCTCGTCAAATTTTTTGGGACTATCTTCTTAATTAACTTCGCAATGGGCGTTGTTACTGGTATTGTTCAAGAATTTCACTTTGGTATGAACTGGTCGGAATATGCAAGATTTATGGGAGACATTTTCGGTGCTCCGCTTGCGCTTGAAGCTCTGACTGCCTTCTTCCTGGAGTCAACCTTCTTAGGTATTTGGATATTCGGCTGGGATAAGCTCAGTGAAAAGAAGCACTGTATTTGCATTTGGCTAGTTGCATTTGGCTCCAATCTCTCCGCTTTTTGGATTCTCGTCGCCAATTCCTTTATGCAGAACCCTGTCGGATATGCCATTGAGGGCGGTCGTGCTGTAATGACTGACTTCTTCGCGCTTGTTACAAATCCTTATGTACTTGGCGAGTATTTTCACGCTCTCTTCGCAGGACTCTCAACAGGCGGCTTCGTTGTCATTGCTGTTTGTGCCTGGAAGATCATTCACGATGAGAAGTCTCGCGCTGCCTTCAAGTCTGTCCTCAAACTTGCCACCCTCTATACGATGATCGGACTGCTTGGTGTCATGGGTAGCGGTCATCTCCACGCTCAACGTCTCAATACGCTCAACCCTATGAAGCTGGCTTCTTTTGAGGCTCTTTGGGAGACTGAAGACCCTGCTCCATTCGCTGTCTATGCTGATATTAACAATGCTCAAGGGCGCAATGACAATGAAGTCCTCATTCCATATGCGTTTACGTTTATGGTTCACAACAGCTTCCACGGTGAGATTAAGGGTATTAATGATCTTCAGAGAGAAGCAATGGAGAAGTACGGCAGTGGCAACTATATTCCTGATGTCAAGGGTATGTTCTGGTCGTTCCGTGTGATGGTGGGCTTCGGAGGATTCATGCTGGCTGTAGTCGTCTTGACAGGATTTTTGGCTTGGTTTGCCGATATCCTTAAATATCAATGCTGGCTGAAGCTATTGCCGCTGTTGATTCCTCTGCCATTCATTGCCAATTCCGTCGGCTGGTACATAGTTGAAGCCGGCAGACAGCCCTGGATTGTCGTCGGGCTGCAGAAGACGGCTGAAGCGGTGTCTCCGAATCTCTCACCCGGTGAGGTTTGGCTTACTTTGATTGGATTTACGGCTATTTACCTTGTGCTTGCGGTTTTGGCACTCTTTGCAGCTCTTCACCACATTCGCCACACGAAAGTCACTGAAGAATTGGAGTGATTAAAATGAGTGAACAGCAATCTCAAGAGATCGTGCAAAAAGTAAATGCACTTGATACAAAAGTAAACGCTCTCGACACAAAAGTAAATGCACTTGATACAAAAGTAAATGCTCTCGATACGAAAGTAAACGCTCTCGACACAAAAGTAAATGCTCTTGACACAAAAGTAAATGCTCTTGACACAAAAGTAAATGCTCTCGATGTAAAAATGAATGCACTCAATGATAAGTTTGATATGACCTTAGCTGAGATGAGAGATCGTGATAATCAGCGTCATTCTGAGATTATGGAAATGCGTGCACGTCAAGACGAAGAGCGCAGGGAATCTAATTCTAAATTCGACAGTGCCATTAAACATATCCAAACCCTAACTGTTGCTGCTCTTGTTGGTATGGGTGCTATGTTTGTAACGCTCGTGGTCTTCATAGTGACGAAATAGTTGGAGGTGTTTTCAATGGAAATACTTAATATAGTTTGGTTTGTTTTGATAACGGTACTTTTTACAGGCTTTTTTATCCTTGAGGGTTTTGATTATGGCGTTGGTATGCTACTAATCGGCAAGAATGATGAGGAGCGTTCAATGCTTATTCGTTCAATCGGTCCTGTTTGGGACGGCAATGAAGTCTGGATGATAACCGCTGGCGGTGCTCTGTTTGCGGCCTTTCCTCACGTTTATGCCACAATGTTCAGTACCTTTTATATCGCGCTCTTCCTTATGTTAATGGCGTTGATTCTTCGCGGCGTTGCCTTTGAACTCAGAGGAAAGCACCCTTCCTCTGACTGGCGAAAGCTTTGGGATTGGGCTATAATATTCGGCTCAACCGTTCCAGCTATCCTTTGGGGAGTAGCGATGACTAACCTACTAAAAGGTTTGCCCATTGATTCACAAATGCACTACCTTGGTGGTTTCTTTGATTTGCTCTCTCCTTATACTCTCCTTGCGGGCATCACCTTTGCAGCAATCTTCCTCTATCACGGTGCTAACTTCCTTATGCTCAAGCTTGGTGACGGCAGACTCCTTTTGAACATCAAGACCAAAGCTTTCAAGTTCGGGATAATTGCTCTGCTCCTCGGTGTTGCCTTCATTGCGGCTACTGTTATCAGTTTTGGTGTGTCTGCCGGATTGACTCCAATCTTCATTGGTGCTGCCTGCTTGATCTACTCAATCTGCTCATTCAAGAGAGAGTGCTTCAAATGTTCTTTCATTGCAAGTACACTCAGCATTGCAGCTATCACGGTCGGTTTATTTACTGCACTGTTCCCGAATCTGATGATATCTAGCTTGAACCCTGAATGGAGTCTCAATATCTATAATGCCGCTTCCACGCCACATACCCTTGCCATTATGACCGGCGCGGCAGTTGTACTCGTTCCGATAGTTCTGATTTACCAAGGTTGGACTTATCGTATATTCAAGGAGCGCATCACGGTAAATGACCTTCAACATTAACAAGTTTGTTCGTGAATACAAGAAAGTCCTCGTCCAGCTCTTGGTCGTTGAGTTGGTGCGAGGGCTTTTGATTGTTTGGATCGCTTGGTTACTACAATCTGGAATCAGAAATGGAGAATTTGGAATTGTCCTGATTACTGCAATGATTGGCAGGATAGCCCTTGAGAATATCAGAATTAAACGATTCAATGAGTTGTCGCTAGACTTCCAGAGAAAGCAGAGGAGCAAGCTGCATAAGACTTGGTTTGCTGGCGATGAACGAGGTCAGAGTGGTAAACTGTTGACATTGATGTTTGATATCGTTGAGTCGTTTGATGACTTCATTATCAAGGTACTTCCAAATATCTTCACTGTTGTCGTGCTGATGCCAACGATTATACTCGTCGTTGCAATGCTAGATCCCTTGACTACTTTGATATTCCTGCTCACATTACCAATAGCGCCCTTTCTGTTGTATTTGATTGGAGGTGCCATAAGTAAGAGGAATCAGCAAGCTCTGGCAAAGATGTCTAAGCTTAATTCAAACTTCAAGGAACTGATAGCCGCCATCACTACTCTCAAGATATTCAAACAGAGTAATACGGCACTTGAGAGACTCAAGGTAACCTCAAAACAATCGGCAGAGACTACTCTTGATGTGCTCAAGCTTGCCTTTATCTCCGCCTTTGCGCTGGAGCTAATCACCACTTTGTCGATAGCTTTAATAGCTGTCACTGTAGGGTTGAGATTGATTAACGATTCAATAGCTTTTGAAACGGCGCTCTTCCTGCTGATACTCGCACCGGAGTTTTATTTACCAATACGACAGATCGGAGTAGCCTTTCACGCAGTTGTGAGGGCAAGTGATTCTATTAATCGTTTGCGGTGTGTTCTTCTTTCTTATAACCAAGATAGTAGCAGAGAACTTAACTCATCTTTAATCTACGCGCTGCGCGGTACAGGTCTTAACATCACGCTCAATCTCGATTATCTCAAGACCAGTGGTTGTGTCGTTGTGATAGGCGAGAGCGGAAGTGGAAAGTCAACGTTGCTTAGAGAACTCGTAAAGGAATACAAAAATGAGACCGTTGCTTATTTGCCACAACAGTCTCACTTATTCAAAACTTCTGTCCGAAACAACGTCACTCTCTTCAAAGAGATGGACGATTCCTTAATATCTCAAGCTCTCAATGAAGTTGGATTAAATCTCAATCTTAATGACAAAATCGTAGGACTCTCAAGAGGAGAGCTTCAACGACTTGGCTTGGCGAGGATATTAGTCAGTGGAGCTTCGATCCTTATTCTCGATGAACCCACCGCTGCCCTTGATGTCAACACCAAGCAGCTTATCATCAATAAGATAGTCGGTCTCAAGCAACGGCACACTCTTATAATCGCCACTCATGACTCCGAACTTATCGGTTTCGCCAATGAGATTATCAATCTCACTGGTCTCAGCCAAACTTGAATCAACACTGGTGAACCAGGTGTCTTCAGTATAGTCTCGCTCCATGAAGGCAGATGTCTTCGTGGCGTCGGTGTATAATGTCACCTTGCCATTATAATCCGCAATACTCACCGTTGTGTCGGTACCAACATTCGTCACTTTAAGCTGACCCTTACCGATTGTGAAGATATAATCGCTGCCACTGAAAGTAGCGTTTGTAATTGTCGTCTTACTGCTGCCGAGCTGAATGAGATCTTCACTAGTATAGTTGTTGATCTCGTCATTACCGTCGCCAGTAGTGTATTTAATGATGTTGTTGCCATAGCCGTTAAGGTCAATGGTATCATTACCGACACCGCCGACTATAGTATTGGTACCGAGTGTGGCATCACCGTTGTCAGTAACCTTATTAATAGTGATTAGATCAGCGCCCTTACCTGCTTCTATGTAGTTGGAACCAGTGAATCCGGAACCCGTGCCGAGATCAATAGTATCATCACCATCGCCACTGATAATATAGTTATTGCCATTGCCAGTATAAATATAGTCATTACCAGCACCGCCATTGATTGAGTTATTACCGCTGCCGGCATGTATTTCGTCGTCGCCTTTACCACCAGATATGGTATTGTTGACATCACCCGCATAGACTGTATCCGCTTTGCTGCCACCAAGAAGTACATTGCCAAAACTATTTTCATTGCCGACTATATATACAGCCGTTTTACTGCGCTTGCTGGCATCAACACGCCTAACCGACGAGTTGATATTTTTGCTCAAGTCGATAGTATCTCCGTCAGTGTTGCCTACTGTCACTGCTTTCTGGGCGTAGACTTGACTTGTAGTAATTTCGTCGAATGTCTCAAAGGTAATCTTCTGTGCGGTACTCTTACTCTTGGTGGTTTTGACACCGTTTACAATTCTAAGTGTTGAAGACACACTGTCTGGATAAGAATTCAACGTGAAGATATAGTCAGAACCGCCTGGACTCATTGTAACCGCGGACAAACTGACGCCGCTTTCCAGACTGATAATATCTTGTCCTGCCGTATAATCGGTGATAGTGTTGTTGGAACCCGCCGCAATGACAAATACATCTTTACCGGCGCCACCCGCCAAGGTATTGTTGCCACTTCCACCTCTCAACGTATCATTGCCTTTGCCACCGATAATGGAATTGTTGCCACTAATGCCATCTATATCATCAGCCTTAGAGCCACCTTTAATGATATTGTTCTTAGCATTGCCGCTGATAATCATCGCAACGCTCATCTTGGCAGCATCAATGGTCACCACATCGCTGTCGGCAACATAACTTGGACTGTCTGATTTTGCAAAGACTTTCTCTTTGTAGTCATTGTAGACACCGCTGGCAGGAATAGTGCCGCCAGTACCCGCTTCAAAGTCAATGCTCTTGCCCTTGCCGTTGAGTACGGTTAAAGTGTTTTTATTTGACGCGCTAGTGCCAAATGACAGAACGACATCTTTACCATCGACGTAGTAATTGGAATAACCGACACCTGTAATTTGAATTTTATCCTGTCCTGCTGTATAGTCTGTAATGACAACATTGCCACCGGAGTAAATGAAAGTATCCTTACCCTTGCCACCAGTGAGGGTGTCATTGGTCTTGACTAAAGTTGTACCACTACCTGTTGCACTGCCACTAAGGGTATCGGCACCCGCGCCGCCCTTTATGTAGTTATCTTTAACATTGCCTGTAATCATGATAGACTTCTTGGAACTGCGTTTGGAAGCATCGAAGCTGACATAAACAGTAAGATCACTGTCTGATCCATTCACAACGGAATCATCTGCAGCACTTATAACGAGTTCTTCATAATCATTATAAGTATTGGTACTCTCGCCTTTGTTGTTGATGTTAGCTGTGATCTTCTTATTTTTGCCATTAGTGACGGTAAGTGAAGCTGTAGTATCACTGAAGTAGAAGACAACATCGTTACCGTGTACATGATAGGTAGTATAGTCGTTTCTGACAATATTAATCGCATCTTGGCCGGCAGTGTAGTCAGTGATAATAGCTTTACCGCCATGATAGACAAAGGTATCTTTACCTTTGCCACCGATGAGAGTATTACTGCTGGTCTTAGCTACACTAGTGCCACTATCGGCTGCATTGCCATCATCTAAGGTATCAGCACCCGCACCGCCCTTAATATAGTTGTTCTTGTCGTTGCCGAGTATATAGATTGGGTTCTTGGAATTACGCTTGCCTGCATCTATAGTCTCATTAAGTATGCGATCTGGGTCTGTTGTAGTATCACGGGCGTCGTACTTTGGCATGGTTACATCATCTGCAGAAGAAGTGAAGATTCTGCTCTTAACATCGTAATATACCCTCGACATTGAGGTCTGAGAGCCGGAGGAATCAACAAAGTTAATGAAAGCATTCTTGCCATTGAGGACATTGAGAGAACTGCCTGTACCGAAGCCAATGATTAAGTTGTTGCCCTCTAGGGCGTAGGTGCTGTAAGTTCCGCCTGCAATCTGAATTGTGTCGCTGTTGCCCTTGGCAGTGGAATAATCTGTGATAGTAGTGAATTTATCGCCCGTGTTGCCGCTGAAGTCCAATACGAAGAGATCACTACCTTTGCCACCGGTGAGAGTGTTGTGGCCTGAAGACACTACTATGGTATCGTCGCCGGCACCACCCTTCAGAGAATTGTCCAGATTATTGCCGAGAATATAGATTGGATTCTTGGCGTTTCTCTTGGCTGCATCTACAATCTCAACTACACCATTATTGGCAGCCGAAGCAGTATTAATAGTTGCACCATCAGCATTGACAACAGTGAGTTTGTCTTGCCTGTAAACTTGAGTTGTCACTGTACCATGATCGTTGATAGTGAGTTTCTGCGCGGTTGTACCCTTCTTAATGGCATTCTTTACAGTCAGAGTTCCAGTTACCGTTCCAGCACCTTGGAAAGCAAATACCACATCCGTATTCGCCATTGCACTGATTGACGCGCCAACCATAGTTATATTACTATCAACGATTGATATTGTGTCTTGTCCGGCAGCGTAATCAGAGATGACATCATTGCCGCCCGAATAGATGAATATATCCTTACCACTGCCGCCTGTGAGGACATTGTTGCCCGTATTGCCATCAAGAGTATCAGCACCCTTGCCACTCTTAAGAGTTGCAACTTTTGTGGTATCCGAACTACCAACAATATGAATTGGTACCTTAGCGGTGTGCTTAGAAGCGTCAATAAGGGTTATTTTTTTCTTCTGTTCAATAGTTAAGGTGTCTTCTTCAAAGTTGTAATAACTTAAATCGGCATCAAGCAACTTAACAGAAGGATCAGTATAAGTAAAGCTTAAAGCGTTAATCTTTGTATCTGAAGCGTCAATGAAGGTAATAAGCTTGTCCTTGCCTTTGATAATTGTCAGAGAATCACTGTCACTAAACGGAATGACTACATCTTTGTCAATGATTTGATAGGCGTCCAATGCTCTAGCTGTATCAAATCCGGCACCAAGCTTAATAGTGTCACCAGCACTCTTGCTGACAGTGTAATCGGTAATAACATCATTACCACCATTGTAGATGAATATGTCATTGCCACTGCCGCCTGTTAGATAGTCATTGCCTGCACCGCCCTCAAGTGTATCAGTACCTTTACCACCCTTGATGGTATTGATGACACTGGTCTCTGAAGTACTGGCAGCTTTATAAGAGTTACCAATGATATAGACAGGATATTTGGCACTGCGCTTGGATGCATCAGCAACAGTAACATCTTTGAGTAAGTTGTTGTTGAGATCAATGGTGTCACCGTCCGTGTTGGCTATGCTCATTGTATTCATTCCAAATATACGAACAGCCTTATCTCCTGAACTATTAGCAACAGTTATTTTTTTGCCACCTGTGACAACACCTGCTTTGCTCACAGTGGCAGCCTTAGTAAGAGTGAGAGTACCCTTGTTAGTATTGATGGTAACGTCCTTAGTAACAGTATCAACACTCGATGAAGTGAAGAGCACACCAGAGCTGAACTGAATAACGTCCTTGCCGGCAGTGTAGTCAGTAATAATGTCATTGCCACCGCTGTAAACCACAGTGTCATTACCTGAGCCAGTTACGACGACAGCATTACCGCTACCACCTTCAAGAGTATCCGCGCCCTTGCTGCCTTTGAGGGTTACAGTTAGTGTGGTATCAGTGAGGACGGAGACATCGCGGTCGGGTGCAATGAGGTTGACAGGTGCTGTTGATTTTCGTTTTGAGGCGTCAACTACTGTTACATCGGCATAGCCGAGATTATTAAGGTTAAGTGTGGTGGCATCTGCAGAGGTCATTGTGATTGTTGAAGTTCCGAACAGTCTAGTAGTCTTGTTGCCAAAGCTGTCAATGAGAGTAACCTTCTTGCCAGTTAGGGTACTCTTCTTGTAGGTAGCAGCCTCAACCAGGGTAATAATGCCCTTATTAGTCGTTAGGGTAAAATTCTTAGAGGAAGAGTCAGCAGCAGATGAGATGAACGTCGTATCACTATCGAATTGAATGGCGTCATTTTCTTGATAGTCGTTTATGGTAAGATGTCCGCCAAGATAAGTAAAGACATCAGCAGAACCAGTACCAGTAAGAGTGGTATCGCTGGAAGGTGCGGTATCACTCGGTGGAATAGTGTCACTCGGTGGTACGGGTGGGATGGTGTCACCGGGAGGTGGCGTATCATCAGGACCGCCGACAATGGTGGTACCAGTGTCGATAGTATCCTCACCCAGGACATATATAATCGTATCCATAAAAAGCCCTCCAAACTTTATAACTCATCAAATTAATTAACTATATCATAACATATTTAACCTTATTATAATATATCGTGAAAATAATAACAATACTAAAGGGTCAGAAAAAATTAATTTACAGATATCGTATATGCTGATATTGACAACACTATTGACCTTATTGAAGGTTCATCTAACTAACTGCCAGATTGCTTTTACTTCATGAATTGATCTATTGCCTTGTTAAGTTCCTCAATGGCTTGATTGTCACCCTCTTGAACTGCCTCAACTATGCAGTGCTCAATATGGTCTTTGAGAATGATTCGTCCAACTGCTCTGAGGGCAGCATCAACCGCTGAAAGCTGAATGAGAACTTCGCTGCAGTCACGCCCGTCCTCTATCATTCTCTTCGTTGACTCCAAGTGTCCAATAAGTCTCGCCATTCGATTAAGTACTGCCTTAGTCTGTGTGTGCGTGTGACTGTGATTATGACTGTGCCGAATGACTGTACCATCAGCCAATTCATGCTCGTGAACTTCATTGACATTATTCATAACAAACCTCTATTACTGATAAATTTGCACTTATTATAATATAAATTAACAATCTTGGCAATAAAAAACATTCCCATCACCGTTGACGGGAATGTTGATATATTCAATTCGGATTAACCGATAATCAGTCTATTAACCGAGAGCCTCGAAGAGGTCATCGCCAGCTTTGACATCGCCAGTCTTGAGCGGACGAATTGCCTTGTAAGCTGAGGTATTGGTGACAATCAACGGAGTGACAACAGGATAACCTGCCTTCTTGATTGCAGGAATGTCGAAGGTGACGAGCAGATCGCCCTTCTTGACTTTCTGATCCTGAGCAACTTTAACTTCAAAGTGCTCACCGTTGAGCTTAACGGTATCAATACCAATGTGCATGAGCAACTCAGCGCCGTCATCAGTCAACATACCAATAGCATGCTTGGTTGGGAAGACGAGTGAGATTGTACCATCAGCCGGAGCACGAAGCTCGCCAACAGTAGGATCAACAGCAACGCCATCACCCATGCCGCGTGATGCAAAGCCCTCATCAGGAACTTCGTTCATCAGCATCATCTTACCAGTCATATGAGCACCAAGAACAGTGTCCTTCATAGTAGGAGCTGCAGGTTCAGCCGCCGCAGGAGCAGCACTTCCGCCGCCACCAGCAGCTTCAGCCATCTGACGATTAATAGAACCGTCGCGGATACCCTCGACAAATTCTTCAAAGTTAGCCTTGACGATAGTGACGCTAGGACCATAGATAACCTGGATAGCATTGCCCTTGATGACAACGCCGCCGGCACCTGTGCTCTTGAGCTTGGCTTCGTCAACTTTGGAACCATCAACCAAAGTCAAACGCAGACGAGTAGCGCAGCAGTCAATCTCAGTGACGTTATCGACACCGCCGACACCTGCGAGGATTGTTGCGGACTTCGTGTCAAAGTCAGCAGGAACATTGGAAGCAGCACCGCCGGCTACGCCAACACCGGTAGCCTTGCGATACTCATCTTTGGAGACCATCTTGACTTCTGCGTCGCCTTCTTCACGACCAGGAGTTTTGAGGTCCCACTTCATAATGAAGTACTTAAATGTGATGAAGTAGAGGACTGCATACACTGCAAAGAGAGGCAACATTAGCATCCAGTGAGATTTAGACTGACCGGGCAGGACACCGTACAGGATAAAGTCAATCAAACCATCGGAGAATGTAGTACCCATTGCAATGCCGAGGATATGGCAGAGCATGAAGGAAAGACCTGCATAGATAACGTGAATACCGAAGAGTTCTTTAGCAAGGAAGAGGAAAGTGAACTCGATAGGCTCGGTGATACCTGTGAGGAATGAAGTCAAACCGACGGAGAAAAGCAGTGAACCGGCTTCTTGCTTCTTCTCAGGACGAGCGCAAGTATACATTGCAAATGCAGCAGCAGGAAGACCAGCCATCATGAACGGATATTTACCCATCATGAAGCGGCAGGCATCAACACTGAATTCAGTGGTGCTAGGATCAGCAAGCTGTGCAAAGAAGATGTTCTGAGCACCCATAACCTGGACGCCATTGATCATCATCGTACCGCCCATTGCAGTCTGCCAGAACGGGAGATAGAAGATGTGATGCAGACCGAACGGAATCAGAACACGCTCGCAGCAACCAAAGATGAAAGTTCCGACATAACCGGAAGCCTTGACGAGATCGCCAAGTGCGAAGATACCATTCTGAATAAAAGGCCAGACGAAGTACATGACAACGCCTGTAGCAATACCGAAACACATACACATGATCGGAACAAAACGAGTGCCGCCGAAGAATGCGAATGCCTGCGGAAGTTGTTGTTTATAGAATCTGTCACAAATCCAAGCTGCTATCAAACCGGTGACGATACCTGCGAACACACCCATCTGGAGAGTGCGGATACCGAGGACATCAGCGATAGCACCAGCCTTGACGGTTTCAGCTATAGAGCCGTCACTAAGAAGTGAACCATCAAGAGTTAAGAAAACGTGAATGGTCGTAAGCATGACCAGATAAAAGATTGCAGCACCGAGAACGGCGATACCTTTCTCTTTCTTCGCCATACCCAGAGCAACCGCCAATGCGAAGATCAGTGCCAAGTTACCGAAGATTGCACCACCGACATTGGACAAAATGAGCATGAAGCTAAAGAGTGCTCCACCCTCGTGAAGGATTCCTTCCAATCCGTAAGCCGCGATGGTTGTAGGATTGGAGAATGAAGCGCCGACGCCGAGCAGAACGCCCGCGAACGGCAATACCGCGATCGGCAGGAACAAAGACTTACCAATTTGTTGAGCAACAGCAAATGCGTTGCCACCAGCCATAGAAATCATCTCCTAACAAATTTTGATAATATAAATGACACTATAACGACAGCGAAACTCTCCTCATAGCGTCACCTCTCTTATCAATGATAGGGTATCATAGAATTATTATCAGTAATAATTATATCATCTTTTTTTTCTAATGCAAGATGTTTTTGAAAATTTTCATATACATTTCATTGAGTGTACTCCAACCCAATAAGTATAAATATGGCAATATAGCAGGGATTTTAGACTTTGTGAAGAATATTTAATTAGTAATTAAGATTAAAACGAGGTTAATGATGTACAATAAAATCCTGGTTATAAATATGTCACAGCTTGGCGATTTAATGCTGACGACACCTGTACTTAGGACATTGAGAACCAATTATCCCAACGCCCACATTGCACTTCTTGCTGATAAGCGAGCTGCTGATCTCGTTCAATATAATAAACGTATTAATGAATGTATTTTGATCGACAAAAAAGGCGCGGACGATAGATTAATTAACTTCTTTAAGTTCATATTCAAGATACGTGCTAAACATTTTGATTTAGTAATAAATCTTCACCGCAATGAGCGTGCTTCCGCTATAGCTGCCCTCAGTGGTGCCAATAAGATTGTAGGTTACTCCAAGCCTGGCTTCTCTCTCTTCTTTGATAAGGTTATGCCCAATCCTTCAATCGCGCGGCACATCAAAAAAGGCTTCAATACAGAGTATGTCCCAGGCAATCAACATCAGGTCAAATCTCACTTTGATGTCCTCAGCAAGACTCTTGGAGTCACCAATATTGATGACGGTGGATTGGAAATGTGGATTCCTCAAGAGACGGAAGCTGAGATGGCGAGAATGTTCAGTGACAACTTCAGTGCTGATGATAAAGTCATTGCTTTCAATATCGGCGCGAGCTGGCAGACCAAGCGCTGGCTTGATTCTTACTTCGCCGAATGTGCAGACATACTGATTGATGAGGGTTATGCCATTGCCTTCCCTGGCGGTGGTATGGACATTGAGATCGTCAACGCCTGCATTGCAAATATGAAGCATCGTGACAGCGATAAAGTGAAAATCTTCACCGGCAAGCTAACACTGGCGCAGGTTGCTGGTCTTCTTGATAATTGCGTCTTGTTCTTGACGACTGATTCGGGACCTATGCACATCGGCGTTGCGAGGAATATTCCCATTGTAACAATGTTCGGAGCTTCACCTGTTCCAGGCTTCTATCCATATGATGCCAAGGATATTCTAATTCAAACGCCAGAAATCTGCCACCCTTGCGGAAAGCACATTTGTCCGCGTCAAGGTAAAGAAAATATGGCTTGTATGAAAAACATACCTGTTGAGATTGTAGTGAAATATATTCACGAACTACTAGACGAGTATAATGGTCAGCGAGCAAAAGATATCAAGCGTATCTACGGTCAATATCAGTGTCGTGTCATCAGTTTGAGATGAACTATTTTAATGATTTTTTTAGTATTTTTTAATTTATTTTTAATTGTCATTATTATGAAAATGTTTTATAATTGAATCAGGTTAATATAATTTTAATGTTTTAAACATCAATTTTATAATTGTCGGTAAAAGAAAATATTGAGATTATGCAAGGAGAACTTGTACAGTAAATATAATTGCAAGAGTAGAAATTGATATTGAATATTAAATAATTGTTAATTATGTGGTGTGTATATGAAGTTAGTGAGGTTAGTGTCATGGCTATTAAAAATTTTTTAAAAAAATTGGCTCTTGCCGTTGGGCTGATGAATATGAGTCTTGGGTTGCTCTATCCAAATACCATCTATGCTGAAGAAGAAAATCCACTCATAGAAAAAGTTGTTCAAGCAGCAAGTTATGACTACGGATGGGGTGATGACGAATCGGAAACCATTGCTAGAAAAAAGGCACTCCTTAGGGCAGAAATAAGAGCTTTGGAAATGGTTTGTACTTTTATCACCGAATATACCGAAGTGGAAGATTTTAAAGTAACAGAAGATAATCTCAAATCTTTAACACACGGAACGATAGCACTCCTTAACGATCCTAAGTTTGATATTGATAGGAATAATAGAAGGTGTACAGTAACCATACAAGCAAGAGTGACGGTTGATGTAGAGGCAATGAGAAAACGTATCGAAGAAATTGTTAATCCAAAACCAGAACCAACAAAACCAGAGCCGATAAAACCAGAGCCGATAAAACCAGAGCCGATAAAACCAGAACCGATAAAACCAGAACCAGATCCAATAAAACAAGATCCAATAAATATGAATAGTGTCGGCATAGATAAGTCAAAAGCAACGCTTTTTAAAGGTCATTATTATCAAATTGTTGATGTGGGTATGACTTGGAATGATGCGAGTATGGCCTGCGAAAATCAAGGTGGTCACCTCGTTACTATTGGTTCAGTGGCTGAACAAAAGTTTATTGAAACTTTGCTGAACCAAGGACAACGCAATAATTATTGGCTCGGTGCAAAGAGAGCACCTAACGGAAAATTTGTCTGGATAGACAAAACTCCATTTGCTTATGCAAATTGGGCAAGTGGACAACCTGATAATATAAGATCAAAGGCATTAATGGTATATAAAAATACCAATCCAAAAGCTCCCAAACATAAATTCGGTCTTTGGAATGACGTATCATCAGAGGGAGTAGTTGCAAATGAGGAAGACTTCTTTGGTTTAAATCATTTTGGATTTATTTGTGAATGGGATTCCTAATTAATGAGGTGAGTATTATGAAGCGTAAAGTCAAACGTATTTGTAAAACGATCGCCTTGACACTCTTAACATCTGTTGCGACAACTTTTCCTTTAGTACAAGCAAGTGATGATGATTTGACATCTAACGATCACAAAAATTATATTTTTGGAACTTTCTTCACTTCAAATGATGATATAACTATGCAGTGTTATCTGTCAGAATCTGAAAATGGTGATGACCTTAAGTACTTTAGTACTATTGAAGATATTAAAGGTCGTGATATATCCTGTCAATATTACAACGGTTACTTTTATATCTGCTTAGTAGAACCGAAAACTTCTGAAAATACCTTCAGACTTTACAGATCTAAGGATCTTAAAGAATGGGAAATATCGAAACCTTATAAAGTTGTCGAACGTGATGTTAAATATCGTTTTATTTGGGCACCAGATTTATTTATTAATGACGACGGTCTGGCTTATGTTTATTTTGCCAAACAGAAAGGTTTAATCCCTAAACCTTATGAAGCTCAATTTAATTTATATGTGTATAAAATTGAGAATATCGCAGAATCTGATAAATTTTTCAAATTGGTTAAAGATGAGAAAGCTGAAAAAAATGACGAAAATGAAAAAGTCAACGAAGCCGAAAAAGCCAAAAAGACTGAAGAAGTTGAAAAGCCTATTATTGATGGAAAAGAAGCCGTTACAGTATTTGAAAAATCAATCAATGACAGAACCAATTACATAGATGCCCAAGTTCGCAAAGTCAACGGTAAATATTATATGGTTATCAAAAATGAAGCTCGCATTACCAATAATGATAATAAGTCTCCTATATTGTTTAGAGCTGATAGTCCTGACGGAAAATTTACTGAAGTTAAAGAATGGCCGCTAAGAGGTATTCGTGGTTACGAGGGTTTTTCCATATTAACACGAGATGGTAGAGTTTATATTTATGCCGATAACTTCTCTCAAAAATATGATAATGCTGGTAAGTCCGGCCATACTGTTTGGATTGCAAATGAAAATGACATTGAAAACGGGCCTTATAAGGCTTATTACGTTGAAGCTGAAAACAGACCTTTACGTCATGGTAGTTTGATTAATCTTGATGATGAAGCGATAAAAATTTTAGGAGTAAAAGAGTTTTTTGATGAAAAACAAAAATCTGAAAATGTCAATGCTAATGAAGATAATCAATCCAAAAGTACCAATACAAATCCTAAAGAAGTAAAATTGACTAAGGAAGATTTTGAACTTGAACGAAATAATAAGAATAAAAAGGTCATTACAATTAGTAATTTTGCTCCGGCACAAGACGTGAAGTATATTATTCCTAGTAAAATGAAAGTTGATATAAAGAATATTGTAAATCCTTACGGAGTAGAGAAAATTACATTTGTATTTAATGATAAATCTGAGTTAGTAGTTGATGGACAAAAACACAAACCTGTGGAAAAGAATGAGTGCACCCTTGATATTGGTCCAAATGGTGAAATTAGGGATACGAATTAATGTGTAAAAAACTAGATTTACAACAATTTATTTATCGAAAAGAATCTTTTGGGAATATTCCTCAATCTGAGGAGAACAAAGATAGATTTAATATCGCGTTTGGTGTTGATTCTCACTATGTACCTCAGATGGGTATAATGATCACTTCAATTTTAATTAACAATCCTGATTGTAATTTGTACGTTCATGTGTTTCTAAACTCTATTTTAGATGAAGATATCAATAAATTAAAGACACTGTCAGATCATTATAGAAATATCCAAATTGATGTATATTACATTGATGTCAGTGTTTTTAAAAATTTTCATGTGGGAAAGAGCTATACTGTTGCTACATATAACAGAATTATAATAGCTCAAGTGCTCTATCCTTCAATTTCTAAGCTTTTGTACATTGATGCTGACACTTTGTGTGTCGGTAAAATTTTAGAGTTGAAAAATTTGTCTTTTGATGATAAAATGATATTAGCGGTGCTTGACCGTGGAGATTGGCTGCCTGCTCACAAACAGGAAATCAAAATTCCAGAAAGTCAAGACTACTTCAATGCTGGAGTTTTGTATATTGATTTACAAAAGTGGAATGAATTTAAAATGTCAGAAAAAATGATAGAACTGCTAAATGAACGAAAATTATCATATCAAGATCAAGATGCACTAAACCTTATAGCAATCGGACAAATTAAAGCCATTCCAGTTCGTTTTAATCAGTTTTTTCTAATGAATGAAGAAAATGAGGACATACCCTCCGATACGCTGTTTTTGCACTTTGCCGGTCTTCTTAAACCTTGGCAGCCTTGGTGTGAAAATCCCAAAAGATTGATTTATCATGAGTATTTAAATAAATCTCTTTGGTCTAATTTTGTCTACAAGCCAAGAAATTATCGTGAAAAGCGAATGATGGGTAATGCGGCTTTACATCAAAACCAGTTTTCAACTGCATTAAAGTGGTATTATTTATATTTAAGAGAAAAATTAAAATTATGAAGATAAGTATATATATCGCAACACAAGCTGAACGCGAATTTCCGAAGAATGAAAATTACATACCTCTGATGGTTGGTAAGCCTAATGAGAATTTATCGAAAGGTCTCAACGATAGTACGGGAGATTCTATCAGCAATAAAAATCCATTTTACTGCGAATTGACCGGTCATTATTGGATTTGGCAAAATGACAGTCAAAGTGATATTGTTGGTCTTTGTCACTATCGAAGATTTCTTTGGCTGAATGATATTCCACGTCGTCTTTGCAGAAGGACTTTTAAATCCATTGGTGATTGTGAAGCTCTACTAGATACTCAAAGTGTAAAGAATATACTAAAAAGAAGTAATTATGATATAATTTTACCTAAACCTTACGCTTTTTCGGGTGGAGACATCAAATCTCAATTCATTGATGCACATGGTGAAGATAATTATTATTTGATGATAGATGCAATTAAACGCAACTATCCTGAATATATGAGGTCAGTTGATGGTGTCTTTGGTCGAAGGTTTGAGTATTTTGCCAATTTGATGGTCTCAACTAAACCGATCTTTGATGTTTATTCAGAATGGCTATTTAGAATATTGATGGACGTTGAACAGCACATTGATTTATCCGACAAGAAAAATCTCAGAATGATGGGTTATATTGGTGAGCGGCTTCTTAATTTGTATGTAGTTCACAATAAATTAAAGATTAAGGAAGTGCCGCAAATTTTTATCAGCGAAAATGATTCCGAAAAAGATTTGTATATTGATTTGAGATACATTAAACGTCGCTACTTCGCTGGTGTGTTAAGTCTTGAGGAAAGCATCAGAAGAAAGCTATCATCAAAATGAGATTTCCAAATAGATTGAAGTTTTCAGAGAGGTGAGGATTATGGTATTAACTATAGCTGCTGCCTTGTTTGTGTTTGGACTTTTGGTCCTGGTTCACGAGTTCGGTCACTTCATAACGGCGAAGATGACGGGAATGCGTGTAGATGAATTTGCAATAGGTTTCGGCCCGAAGTTGATAAGTACTAAGCGTGGTGAGACAGTTTACTCAATTCGTGCAGTGCCACTCGGCGGTTTTAATGATATAGCTGGAATGGATCCTTTAAATAATGATGCCGGTCCTCGTGGATATTGCGAAAAACCGGTGTTGTCGCGAATGATTGTTATACTTGCCGGCTCTGCAATGAATTTTGTATTGCCGGTGCTGCTGTTCTTTGGGATATTCTTCTTTTCGGGTGTGGCTACTCCTTCAACTGAACCTGTGATTGGAACTGTCATAGAAGGTAAAGCTGCCGATATTGCTGGTATCAAAGCAGGTGATCGCATCATCAGCGTCAATGGCACTGAAGTTGCTAATTGGACTACCTTTGTTGAGACCATTCGCAATGATACTGAAGGACAACCTTTGAATATTGTTTACGAAAGAGAAGGGCAAGTCAATGAAACTGCACTTCAACCGACGTATGAGAAAGAAAGCAAGCGATTTATGATCGGTGTGCAAAGTATGGCTGTCATTAAAGAAGTAGGATTTGTTGAAGCAATGCAGCTTTCTTTGCAAAGGACAGTAGAGATTGTTGAAATGATGCTAGAAGCATTGGTTGAGATTTTCCGCAGTCCAACTGAAGCAGATTTAGCAGGACCAATAGGAATCGCACAAATGGCAGGCAGAGTTGCTGAGACTGGATTTATACCTCTGCTTAACTTTGCTGCTCTACTGAGTTTAAATTTGGGGATAATAAATCTCTTGCCGGTGCCTGCATTGGACGGCGGTTACTTTGTTACGCTTGCACTTGAAGCAGTGAGAGGCAAGCCGCTTGGTCCAAAGGCTCTTATCTATGCACAAAGAGTAGGCGTGGTGTTGCTGTTGATTTTGATGATATTTGCTACAAAGAATGATATAGTACGCGTCTTCTTCAGTTGATTGGTTAAGATACATGAGGATAGTCAGAATCAGCATGATGAGCTTCATAATGAAGATCAACCAATTCATGAATTTGAGGAAGCCGCCGTCGACAATGTACATAATATAGTATAACAAAGACCGACCTATCAATGATCGGTCTTTTGCATTTATATATTTGCCACTTGACACAAGTAAAAGTTAAAGTATAATTAGAGTATCTTCTATTTTACTGTATGGGAGTGATTTCATGGAGAAAACTTCTGTTAAAAAAGATATTGTGATAATTGGCGCAGGAATGGCGGGATTGACTGCTGCGCTCTATGCCGGAAGAATGAATCTCAATACCATTGTCCTCGAAAATGCAATAGTCGGCGGACAGATTGCAAATGCCACTGGTATTGAAAACTATCCGGGATTTATGACTGTCACTGGAAAAGAACTCATTGAGACTGTTCAGAAGCAGGCAGAAAATGTTGGTGCTGTGGTTGATGAGTTTGATATTATTGAAAGACTGGAGCTTCAAAATGAGACCAAGCTGGTTGAAACTGCTAACTACATCTATGAGACACCGGTAGTCATTCTTGCAACTGGTATGAATCGCCGCAAACTCCCACTTGCTGAAGAGTCTAAATTTGCTAATCGTGGCGTTCATTACTGCGAACTTTGTGACGGTCACATGTATCAAGATAAAATCATAGCTGTCATGGGTGGTGGCAATGCAGCTCTCGATGCAGCACTCTTCCTAACCAAGTATGCTTCAAAACTCTATTTGGTTCATCGTTCACAGTTCCGTGCTGACGAAATAACTCAAGAAAAAGTCAAGCAAAATTCCAAAATTGAGATAATGCTGGAGACCGAAATCACCAAATTACTCGGTGACACAAGACTCAGAAAGATTGAAATTCTGGATAAAAATACCCAATCTTCAAGCTTGCTGGACGTTGACGCAATCTTCGTCAATATCGGTGTGGAGCCTAATACTGCTCTGTTCAAAGATCAGATCAAACTCAGCAAGCGTGGACACATCTTGGCGGGTGAAGACTGTAGAACAAATCTTGATGGTGTCTTTGCTGCTGGTGACATTAGAGAGAAGGAAATACATCAGTTGACGACGGCAGCTTCCGACGGTACCACTGCTGCTCTGTTGGCTGAAAAATACATTGCAAAGTTGAGAGAGGTGAATTAAAATGGTAAAAGTTTACTCAATCACACAATGTCCGTGGTGTGACAAGGTGAAAAAGTACCTCAAGAGCAAGAATGTGGACTTTGAGGAGCACAACATCGAAAACAGCGACGAAGATGCAAAGGCATGTGAGGTTTTGAGCGGAGATACTATGGTGCCCGTCATCACACCTGACGACAAGGAATATGTTGTTGGCTTCGACAAAACTAAAATTGACACTATGCTCGGACTTCAATAAAATTCGTAATAATGACCGTTGGCAATCTCTAAAGATGTCAGCGGCTTTTTTATTTAAGAAAATTTTTCTCCCTGATTTAATTTTCTGCAAATTTGTGGTAAACTATTTACGAGGTGAGACGAGATGTCAAGAGATATCAATTTGATTAAATTCAACACCGATATAGGCTCCATTAAGCCTGAAAATATCATTCACACTGAAAATAACTGTCCGTTTTGCGATGTCGAGCACCTTACTGATATAATTGAAATTGATGACGATATAATCTTTCTCAAGAATAAATACAATGTTGTCGAAGGTGCCGATCAGTTTGTCCTCATTGAAGGTCGTGAGTGCAATACTGATATGCCCGATTATTCCAAAGAGCATATGCGAAAAGTCATAAGACTTGGACTGAAGCAATGGAAACTATTGCTGGAGAGCGGCAAATATGAAGAAGTGCTATTCTTCAAGAATTTTGGTCCCATGTCTGGCGGCACAATTAAACACCCTCACATGCAGCTAGTCGGCTTTCCAAAATTAAACTCCGATTTGCTCTTCTTTCCTGAAGAAATGCGTGGCATCGTCGTCAAAGAACTCAATGGTGTAGAGATGAGCGTCTCCAACTGCCCCAGGATAGGTTTCGGCGAGATTAATGTAGTACCTAAAATTGACGGAGACCTCGACACCTTCGCTGACTTTATCAAAATTGGCGTCCATTACCTCACTCATCACTTCAGAAGAAACTTGACAAGTTATAATATATTCTTCTATCACAAAGGTCGACAGATTTATACCAAATTGATACCACGATTCGCCACTTCGCCCTATTTCGTTGGTTACAATATCCGCTTCTTACCTAATAATATTAAGCGCATAGCAAATGAGATTCTAAGCATATATTTTTGACACTGTTGAAACAAGAGATAGGATAAGTCGAGATGAGAGATTTAAAATACAAAATGATAGAAGCTAATCTTCAGCAAGCGATTGAATTGTTAAATAAGGTTGAAGACTTCAGCAATCAAACTATATTGAGTAAGGATATATTGAACGCGGCAGCGCTCTGCAAGATCTATGATGAGCTGGCTTTTGCGGACTTCAAGGCAAAGTGCAAATCTCACAAAGAAGTAGCGTTGACGCTCTTCAATGAAGCTGTAAGAAAATATACCAGCCGTATTCGACGAGAATTTGGGCGATTTGAAGAGAACTCAAAAGTAATAAAACTCAATCCTGCAAATGAAGATATATTTAATCTGCCATCTCTTCCAAATGGCTTGGAACTTATAATACCTTCGGCTTACACCTGTTCAACTCGTGGAATTGTTGTCGATAAAGTGTTGGTAAATGGCAGTCATATGACGAAATTCGTTGCCTATTCGCCTTTCTTTATAGTTGAGCGTCTCAAGAATATCGACGATAAGACTGAAAAATTTAAGGTCGCCGTCTACAGCTCCGAAGGTTGGCACTTTATTACCGCCGACAGATATGATTTCTCAGAAGAGCATAGACTTGTAAGCCTGAGTCGCTACGGTCTCAGTGTTGATTCAGTCATTGCTCGTGAGACTATAATATATATTAGTGAGTTGCTTCGTCACAACCTAGATAGAATACCAGTCACCAAAATCGTGAGTAAGATAGGTTGGCGCAATGAGTTCAGTGATTTTATATATCCGCCGAGTGGCAAAGATTATATCGTTGATACCAGTGAAAACGATGAGATTAATCTAATGTATCAAACGAGAGGTAGTCGTCAAAAGTGGCTGGCCCATTACGATAAAATCAAAAATCACCCTCATGCGCGGCTTGCCTTTGGTGCTGCATTAGCGGCATCATTCATTGAGATTATAGGTATGCGAAATATGACACTTTGTATCTGGGGCAAGAGCGGTGGTGGTAAGACGGCGGGTGCCATCAAGTTTCCGATGTCTATTTACGGCGATCCCAAATATGTCCCTACATTTAACTCTACCTTCAACAGTTTGGAGCGTCGGGCGGTAAGTTCTAATAATCTGCCATTTGCGGTTGATGAACTTCAAAATATTACCAATCAATTCCAACGCGACAATATTGATAAGTTTGCTCACATCATTGGTGAAGGTGTCAGTAAAGGGCGCACGGCTAGGAGCGGTGAGCTTGAAACTTTGAAGAGATTCTCAACGATCGCTCTCATAACAGGAGAACAGCCCTTGACCGGCTTCAATTCCGACCAAGGCAAGAAGAGACGGACGATTGAGCTTCATTGCAGTGAAGTTCTTCCACGTGAATTGGCAGACGAGACTCATGAATTTGTCAATGATAATTACGGATTGATTGGGCGTGAGTGGGTTGACACCATAAAGGATCATATTAATGATATCAAATCAACCTACAAATTTCTCAAGAAGGACTTCAAAGACAAGAGACCGGAAGCCATTCCCGATCATATTAATTTCCTTGCGGCTGCTTACACTGCTGATGTGATCTTTAACGTTTACTTCCGTAATGTCAATATCAATATTGCCATTAAAGAACTACAAGAAAGCCATACAGTTAAAATACTGAAGGAATTAGTCGGTGAATCAGACACCAGCAATTCCCATCGAGCCAAGGAATTTATAAAGGAATTTATCTCCAGTAGGCGTAAACACTTCTTAATTAACAATGATTTAATCAAAGTACAAGACCCGATCTTTGGCACAATAAAGGGCGATCACATCACGGTATACCAGTATAAACTCAAGAGCGAATTGAAAAGAGCGGGCTTCTCACCCGAAAAGATCATAAATGAATTGATACATGAAGGCTTTTTAGAAAGCGACACCGATAATATTGCAAATAGATATAAGGTGAACTGGAAGAATAGATAAATCTATTTCATATTAATGATTATTCCATTCGGGAAGAGAAGATGGTAGCTTAAACTGCATGAGGATTTTTCCAACAATATGATCAATCTGTTGTTGAATGGTTGAAGGCACATTGTAAAAAGTCAACATAGGTGGTAAAACTACCACTCCATTGTCAGCAATCTCTTTTAAATTTCGCAAATGTATTCGACTGAAAGGTATCTCGCGTGGAACCACCACAAGTTTGCGATTTTCCTTAATACAGACATCAGCTGCTCTCAAGAGTAAGTTTTCAGCATAACCGCTTGCAATTCCGGCAACAGTTTTCATTGAGCAAGGTACAATCACCATACCATCAGTTAAAAAACTGCCACTTGCAATAGAGGCGTCTATCTCGTTGACATCATAAACAACGTCAGCGAGCTTTTTTATGTCGTATAAGTCAAAATCTGTCTCATGCCTGAAAGTCAATGCAGCACCTTCAGTGATGATCAAGTGAGTCTCGACTGTATCCAACTGTTTTAATTTACGCAGAAGATCAACGGCGATAATAGCGCCGCTGGCTCCGCTTATTCCAACTATCAATCGCATTTTACCATACCTTAAAGATTTAATTTAACATATCATAAAAAATCAGGAGACTTTCATTCCACAAATTACTAAAGTGAAACAAAAATCTCCTCAATCTATTTCTTTAAAATTAGTTTCCAACTATTCCGTGAGACGGCGCAGCATCTCTTGGTAAGCCTCTTCAGGGCTGCCAAGGTCATGACGGAAAACGTCTTTGTCAAGTTTGCGCTTGGAGTCCTTATCCCAGAAGCGACAGTTGTCAGGTGAAATTTCATCACCAAGCATAATTCTGCCCTTTTCGTCGCGGCCAAATTCAGTCTTAAAATCAATTAGAGCAACATTTTTAGCGTCAAGAATCTGCTTCAGAATGGCATTGATCGAGAATGCGATATGTTCAATCTGATTGAGTTCAGTCAATGTGGCGATCTCAAGTGCGATAGCATGATAGCGATTGATAATAGGATCGCCCAAAGCGTCACTCTTGTAATAAAATTCAACTATAGGCATGGAGAGAGGTGTGCCCTCTTCTTTGCCGAAACGTGCAGCAAGACTTCCGGCAAAGACATTGCGAACAACTACTTCCAACGGAATCATCTCAATCTTCTTGACGAGCATATCCCTGGCGTCTGGCGTACTGATGTAGTGATTTTCAATTCCTCTGTCTTTGAGGAGCTTGAAGAAATATGTGCTAATTTTGTTGTTGATGATGCCCTTGTCCTTAATAGTACCGCGCTTCTCACCATTGCGAGCAGTCGCTTCGTCTTTGAAGAACATTATGAGTTGATTCGGATCGCTGGTCTCGTGAATGATCTTAGCCTTGCCTTCGTGAATGACTTTACCTTTTTCCATTAGATTACACCTCTCTCAACAAAAGTTAATACTCACTTTTATATTTATTATTTTAGCGATTTATGCAAACAAAGTCAATCTATATTTTAATTTTCGCTCACTACTTTTTTGAGATTTTCCGCTTTCTTTTCAACTTCAGCTTCCATCTTTGCACGATAGTCAACAAGCTTCTTCTGAATATCTTCATTAGCAACAGCGAGGATTTGAACGGCAAAAAGAGCGGCATTTTTGGCACCATTGACTGCCATAGTCGCAACTGGAACACCAGGTGGCATTTGGACGGTTGAGAATAATGAGTCAAAACCCTTAAATGGCTCTGAACTGATAGGCACACCGATAACCGGCATAGTTGTATAGCTTGCGACTACACCAGCTAAATGTGCTGCACAACCTGCCGCAGCAATGAAGACTTTGGCACCGTTTTCCAATGAAGTTTGAACAAATTCACGAACTTTATTGGGTGTACGATGTGCTGAAGCCACGGTTATATCAAAAGGGATATCAAAACTGCGAAGGGTATCAACAGCAGATTTCATTACAGACCAATCAGAATCACTACCCATTATTATTGCCACTTTCATACAAAGTCCTCCTACAACTTTTTTTATATTATACTACAATTAACTATATATGCAAAATAAAAATTTCAAATGAGTTTAACGTAAATTAGTTACGTTGTACTTGACATATACCTTGTAAATTAATATAATGACAGTGCTAATCACATGTTCGTGACTTTAATATGATTTTTGAAGGTATATTTATAAATGATAATTTTTCCATTTGATATAGTAATGGTGCCGCTGCAAATAATTCTATTTGTTTTTACGATGTATTTTTTCATCATAGGATTTTGTGGAATGTGGCGGCGTCATGAAGACAAGATCACCACACCTGCGAAAAGATTTGCAGTCTTGGTTGCAGCACACAATGAACACGCGGTAATTGGTCAGCTTGTTGACAATCTTCAGGATCTCAACTATCCAAAAGACCTCTACGATATCTATGTGATTGCTGACAACTGCTCTGATGAAACTGCGAAGATTGCAAGTGAAGCTGGCGCTATTGTCTGTGAGCGCTTCGACAACGAGAAGAAGAGTAAAGGCTACGCGCTTGAGTGGATGTTTGACAGGCTCTTTGAGATGGAGAAGTCCGGCACTGTTTATGATGCTGTAGCGATTTTCGACGCTGACAATCTCGTTCACCCTCAATTCCTTATGGAAATGAATAATCGTTTAATGAAAGGCGATAGAATTATACAAGGCTTCCTTGATGCAAAGAATCCATATGACACTTGGGTCTCCGGCACCTTTGCAATCGCCTTCTGGGTTATTGACCACGTTTCACACCTCGCCAAAACCAATATAGGGCTCTCTGCGGTCCTTGGTGGTACGGGTATGTGCATAACGATTGATATTCTTAAGAAATATGGCTGGCGTGCAACTTGTCTGACTGAGGATATGGAATTTACCATGAAGTCACTGGCTGAAGGCATTAAGACAACTTGGGCACACGATGCTATTGTTTATGATGAGAAGCCACTGACTTTTAAGCAGTCTTGGACTCAAAGAAAACGTTGGGCGCAAGGTCAATTTGATGTGGCTCACCGATTTATTCCCAAGATGTTGGTTGAGGGCTGGCGCCGCAAAGATATTAGAATTTGGGACGGCTGCATTTACTTGCTCCAGCCACATTTCTTGATGTTGTCGGCACTCTTCATTTTGATAAGCTACATACAGCTTGCCGTTGGACAATTTTACACGAGTATATATTCGTTCATGCCATCACAGTTAATGACAGCAATAATGATAGGTCAATATGCTTTGCCGATGATAATTTTGGTAAAAGTTAAGGCAAAACTCAAGGCTTGGTTTTATCTCTTACTCTATCCCATTTTCATTTACTCATGGATTCCGATAATCTTCCTTGGTTTTGTCAATCGAAATAACCACGAATGGGCACATACTGAACACACTAGAGCGATGAGTTATAAAGATTTCATGAAGGAAAAGTAACTTCCGATTAAATATTTATAGTGCGATGAGAGTCGCATTATTTTTTTACAAATTTTATCAGAAATTTTTCAGAATAATAGAGGAATAATCTCTAATTTATAGAAGAGAATATGTAGAAGTAATATGAAAACGAGGTGAAAGATATGAGGTCAAAAAGAAAAATCTTGATGTCAATTTTGACAGTGGCAGTAACTTCCACAATGCTGCTGTATTCACCTACAACAGCAGAGCCAATCACAGAGTCACAGATGATACAAAGTTCGACAGAACTCAATGGGCAAATTGCTGAACCTTCAACGAATATACCTAACACGGCGTCAGGATTAAATCCGGGTTATAGCATAACACCGATACAAAACACCAAACCGGTGTCACCGACTGACAAGCTGCCGAATATGACCGCAACTTCCGCGGTGGTGATTGAAGCGAAAACAGGACACATTATATATCAACGTGATGCTCATCGAAAGATGTTTCCAGCTTCAACCACAAAGATGATGACGTTAATAACTGCGCTGGAATATGGTAACCTCGACGAAGTTGTAACGGTCAGTAAAAATGCTTCTGGTGCTGAAGGTTCAACCCTTTGGCTGGAAGTTGGAGATAAAGTACCTCTTGGTGATTTGTTGAGTGGCATGATGATGGTATCCGGCAATGATGCCGCAATCGCCATTGCTGAACATGTTGATGGCAGCGTTCCGAAGTTTGCTGCTCATATGACACAGCGTGCCAAAGAACTTGGCGCTAAAGGAACTAACTTTACAAATGCCAATGGCTTGCCGGACGCTAATCATTATACCACGGCTTACGATTTAGCTATCCTTGCGGCACATGGTTACTCTCTGCCTAACTTTGAAAAGATCGTTAGCACTAAAGAACAGACATTCCCTTGGGTTCATGATCCATCACATCTGCTGAGGAATGAGAACCAAATGTTGTGGCTCTATCAAGGTGGCAACGGCGTCAAGACCGGCTATACTGACGCTGCCGGTCGCTGCTTGGTTTCAGCTTCAAATCGAAATGGCGTACAATTAATTGCAGTCGTCCTCGATAGTGTCTACATGTGGAATGATTCAATCGCCTTGCTGGATTACGGATTCTCTCAAGTGGAGACTTCAACCCTCGTTAAATCCAATGAGACTATTGATACGCTGCCTATTCTCTCAGGTCGCAAACACGCCATGCCTGTAAAGACGACAAATGAAGTTGTAATGCCTGTTTTCAAGGACGATGCTGAAGCCTATGAGATTGATTATGATGTTCCGACCTTCTTGAAGGCACCGATTAAGAAAGGTGATACTGTGGGCAAAGTTCATGTTCTATGTGATGGAAAAGAGGTTGCAGAATCTAAAATTGTTGCTACTACCGACGTTGAGCAGAAATCTTTCTTTAAAATGCTGTTGAATACAATCCCTCTTTCATTTGATGTTGTCTATTTTGGTTGAAGAATATTTTTGATGTGATATACTTGAACAAAAGAAATCGCCCTGCGTGGTGCAGAGCGTTAAGCATTGACTAGCAACGACCATATTTTGACGAGTTAGAAAAATTGTTGATAGTCGCCTAAGATGACGAGACTTAGGCGGCTATTTTTGATTTAATCAGTCCTATTTAATCATTAATTATCGTAGTTGAACTTATTGATTATTTTTTTCTTTTTTGAGACTTCCTCTTTGACTTCTCGATTATTAGTCAAAGGCTGAAAACCATGACTGTGAAGTTGAATATTAATTTCATCAACATCATAAAATTTTTCATTTATAAAATACTCTACTATCAAATCGGATTTTATGCTGTGTGAAAGAATATATCCGGCACGACGAAGCAAATCATTAGTCTCTTCAAGATTCAAATGAAGTGCTATGGCAAGAGCTATCGCTGTTCCCTTGGCTGGTTGATAGTCAATGTTATTCTTGATTTTTGAGAAATGCTGCTTGGTAATGGCAGCCTTGTAATATATCTCTTGCGGTTTTCTGCCCTTGTGTTTAATCAGAGTCATCAATTTTTCCGAGAAAGTCTGCCCTGTGGGACGCCTAAGGACAAGATCAGCAATTATGCTAAACATACCCATATTTGACCTAGCAGAAATATTGGGAATCATTTTGTCAGGTGGCGATGTAAAACAGCGGATTATTACCTTTTTAAGAACCCTAAACGGAGTAGGCTTGTAATAGTCACTGATATATTTTTCGACCGCGTTGAAGAGTTTCATTCTATCGAGCTTCTTCTGCAAATTCTTCGTTAAAATTACAGGCATTACCAACCCTCCGCGATTTTATCTTAATTACAATTATAATTATAATTATAATCTCAAAACAAGTTCTAATCAATATCAGACAACTGTGTAGTCTCTTCTAATATACCGCAGCAGCAGCAATATTACAAGTAATATGAATCTTTAAATGGCTTTATAATAAATCAAGGCAAGGACAACTTCAAGCAATTTACTAAGGATTCCTGCAAATCTTCTATCAATGCCTTAATCATTATCCTCACCTGTTTGACATATAGGAGTAATTTTACTTCCTATGCCTGTCTTTGAAGGCTTGTGCCATTCCGGCTCTCTGCGCCCAAGAGTTATTTGGATTTTGAACTCCGTTGAGCAATTCTGCGTCACTCAAGCCTCTTGAGTTCATACGGGCATCCTGTGCCTCATTGAGACCTTTCTTTCCAGCCCTCCAAAGTGCTTTCACACCTTCCTCAGCGACAGGTCCGACTACATTTGTTACCTCGATAAAGGCTCTTCCTAAAGTTCTTAGTAAACCCATGTCATTACCTCCAAACGTTAAATATTGTACTTTTTGAAGTTACCTTTCCAAACTACTTTAAATAAGTATTCCTCAGATTGTTGACCATTGAAATGTAGATCCTTTTGCACTCCGAGAAGTCGCCACGCTCAATGTTTGCAAGGCAGGGTTTGAGGTATTCGTTCCAAATAGTCTTGTAAATTTGTGGTGAATCGGTGATTTTGTTGATTTTGTCGACGATTGCAGGAGCAGTTGAATAATACTCGTCAATCAGAGATTTGCCATCAGATTGATTGATGAGCCAGTTGTCGCGGAAGTTTCTAAACATCGTCAGCTCATAGCAGTCATCAGCTTTGCCAAGACTATCACAGACTGCTGTCGTAATAAAACAGCCACCGCCACTACTATTATTACCGTTGTTATTATTATTGTTGTTATTGCCAGATCGTTCATTATTTTGAATATCTCTCAAAAGATCTTGCGCGGCATCTTTCACCTCACCGGTACCGTTTCTGTAGGTAATTTGAAGCAATGATTTAACTTGGTTCATATCAACATTGTCGTGATTCAAAATACAAATTGCCAAGCCAAAAGCCGCTTCTGGATTTTGGTTATCCTTCTTCATGGACAGTTGAAAGTAATATTCCGTTCTGTCAAGGTCTTTGGGCATATCAAGTTCATCATTAGGATTTAAGTAAATGAAACCTAGATTGGAAGCAGACAGGCTGTCACCATTGATGTTGATATTGCGACTGTACCACTGTTCAGCCTCGCGGAAATTTCTTTGATCGCGAGCAATCGTGCCAAGCAAATGCAAACACCAGGCATTATGCACAGCAGCACCTTCACGCGCCCAGTAAGACGCATTTTGATAGTCCATCTGATTGAAATACAGCGCTGATAACTCTTCAATGGCATCCATATCGCCATTAGCCGCTGCATCTTTTAATTCGCTCACATCTGGCAATTATATCACCCTTTCTAATTGAGTTCTGCAACAACATCTTTACCAAACAAGTTGCGGATTTTTTCTTTTGCTTTTCCTTTGACGGTATCATCAATGTACATTTGTGCCATACCGATTGCCAACAAGATAGCTCCGCCATCGTCTGAATATCCAACTATTGGTGTAAAATCAGGAATCAGATCAATCGGCGAAATGAAGTAACCCAGAGCGGCAAATATACCGGCTTTCACCTTCATTGGACAGTTCGGATTTTCAGTTACATAGTAAAGTTGCAAGGCATTGTAAATTAAGCCCAAACCGGCTTTTTTGACATTGCCTTTTATTTTTTTCCAAAGATCGCCTTCAGAATAGTTTTTAGCATATTTACCCATATCGACATCATCAAATTTAGATGTATCGAAATCGTCGGATGCACTTTCCATCATTTTCTCAACCATCTCGGTTATATCTGCTTTTTCCTCATGATTGAGAGTTTCCAATATTTGTTTAGGTACAATAGTTTTTTCTATTTCAAGAGACTGAGTACTCTCAAAGAGCTTATCACCATCTTTGTAATGGATAGTATGAATGAATTTCACTTTGTCATTTCGTAAACGGGCTATAAAAATTTTTCTGACATGTTTGAAGTCTTTATATAGTTCATAATTCTCACGGAACTGATTCAGAACCGAAGACCAAGAAGAAAAATCATAATCCATAAGAGCCACTTCCTCATTAAGTGCCATTCAAGGTGAGGAACAATTCAATAATTTGTTGAATATCCTCACCTCTCAGCACTTTGTCAACTCTACATTACTTGATAGGTTTTGGAGATTTTGTATCGTTGTTATTTGGTGCAAACTTGTTGATACCATATGCAGCCACACCAGCAGCCAACAAAGCAGCAGCACCCTTAACAACATTGTCCGCCAAGTTCTCATTCTGCTTCCGCTTATTGTAGGTATCATTCATTTCAACTATACCTTTGATTGCATCTTTTGCCACTCCGGCAACAATAGCATCAATGACCATTACAGTCACCTCCCATCATGCTGAATTTTTAAAGTTATCATATCTGCAAGCACCACCACCTAAGCACTAACCAAATATAAATTTAAAAATCTTATGAATGATGCTAATAGGAATAGTGATAATGATCTCAAGAATCGTCTGAGCAAATTCTTTCAATATGGTGATCATGAGCTTGCCAATTCCACTAAGTATAGCCAACGGAAGCGATATGATAAGATTAAATATTATCTTACCAAATATTGCCTTAAATATGCCGCCAAATATACCGCCAATGAGTCCCGACATCTCTATCACCACCATTTTATTGTATGTGAATTAAATTAACTTATCAACATTTAAGTAAGTTAAATTTACATATAACCTAATGATTTATCTTCAATTATAATGTTGATAAGGAGAGATTTTAATGGACATTACCGCTTATCGTTTGCGGAGATTGCGAAAGGCAAAAGGATTATCTCAGAAGAAAGTTGCAGAGTATCTTGGAATTACTCGCTCTGCATATAATCAATATGAGAACGGCTCCAGTAAGCCCGTCAGACGACTTGAAGAATTGTCTAATTTGTTTGGTGTTACGACGGATTATATCCTTGGCAAAGATGAGACTGAATTTGAGAATAATGTCACTAACGTTGATTCACAGATTCAATCACAGGTACAAAAGTATCTTGGATTGAGTGATACCGGCAAGGATATTGTAAACATTACACTCGATGCCGTTTATGAGCGAGAGCGCAAATCAAGCAAATCTGATCAAGCAAGTACATTATAACAACAAAAAAATATCCAAGGTAGCCTGGCAATATTACCCTGGAAAAATTTTTATCTTTCTTTCTATATGCAAGTCGACAGAGATTTAAAATTCTGGACAGAATGTATTCTTTTTGTTATAATTGGTTCCGCCAAAGGTAAGACGATGGTCGGCTTCCTCCGCGAGGAGGTGATAGCATGAGTAATGATGAGATTATGATCCTTATCGGACTCACTCAGACTGCGATTGCTATCTACGTGGCATTCTTTAAGGATTAAGCGTAAAATAAAAAGCCGTTTACGTCAACGGCGACAACCAAAATTATAACTGATTTGAGGAAGCCGACGAACGACATCGACTACCTTTGGTTTAATTTTAACATATAAAAATTTTTGAGTCAATCTTGAAGTGTAAAATTTCTGGACAGCCTATTTTTTTTGTGCTATAATCGACTCTGCCAAAGGTAAGATGATGGTCGGCTTCCTCCGCGAGGAGGTGATGGTGATGACTACTTTTGAAAAGATTATTGCAACTGCAACGATCATCAATACCATCATCAACATCATAATGCTGCTTCAGTAGCAAAAAATAAAGCCGTAAGGCGACTTTCTTAAAAGATACATTATTCTGGAGGAAGTCGACGAACCAACATCAACTACCTTTGGCTTCATTGTAGCATAACAAATTAATTACGTCAACAAAAATATAGATAGGAGATAAGAAAAATTTGTCAACACTTTTGGAAGAAATAAACAAACGTCGAACTTTTGCAATAATATCTCACCCTGATGCCGGCAAGACCACTCTCACTGAGAAGTTACTTCTCTACGGTGGAGCAATCCACCTTGCAGGCTCAATCAAATCACGCAAAACTCAGCGCCACGCCGTATCTGACTGGATGGAGATAGAGAAGCAGCGTGGTATTTCCGTTACCAGCTCGGTTTTACAATTTGACTACAACGGTTTTAAGATAAATATCCTCGACACGCCAGGTCACCAGGACTTTAGTGAAGACACTTACCGCACATTGATGGCAGTTGACAGTGCTGTGATGATTATTGATGCAGCTAAGGGCGTTGAAGCTCAGACCAAGAAGCTCTTCAAGGTCTGCCGTGAGCGTCGTATACCTATCTTCACATTCGTCAACAAGCTAGACCGCTACGGCAAGGCACCGCTGGACTTGATGGACGAGATTGAGAAGGTGTTAGGTATTCCCACTTATCCTATGAATTTTCCTATAGGTATTGATGGCAAATATCTGGGTGTATTTGACAGGCAGAAGAATCAAGTTGAGCTTTTTGCTGAAGATACCTCACACGGACAACTTGAGAGGAACTCTGAAATATTTGCCGCAGATTCGCCTGAGATGATTGGTAAGATTGGGCAAGAGACCTATGATGCTCTTCAAGATGATTTAATGCTCCTCAATGAAGCAGGTGAAGACTTCGACAAAGCAAAAGTCGACGCCGGAGATCTAACGCCGACCTTCTTCGGCTCTGCAATGACTAACTTTGGCGTTCAAAACTTCTTGGAAGAGTATCTTAAACTTGCTCCACCGCCGGCGCCAAGAATGTCTTCAGACGGTATCATTGAACCTGATGATGAAAAGTTATCGGCCTTCGTCTTCAAGATACAGGCGAATATGAACCCTGCACACCGCGACAGATTAGCGTTTATAAGAATTTGCTCCGGTAAGTTCGAGCGCAATATGAATGTCTGGCACGCTCAAGAAGATAAGTCGATCAAACTTTCACAACCACAACAGTTTCTCGCACAAGACAGACAGATCATTGATGAGGCATATCCGGGCGATATAGTTGGGCTATTTGATCCAGGTATATTTGGTATAGGCGATACTCTTGCCGATTCGGCGCATAAGTTCAGATTTGAAGACTTCCCAACCTTTCCACCAGAAAAGTTTGCAAGAGTTCAAGCCAAGGACACAATGAAGCGCAAGCAGTTCACCAAAGGTATTGAGCAGTTGACCCAAGAAGGAGCAATTCAACTGTTCAATCAAGTCGGCGCCGGTACAGAATCCTACATAGTCGGAACCGTTGGCACTTTGCAGTTTGAAGTTCTGCAATATCGTCTGAAGTCTGAATACAGCGTTGATGTACTTCTGACAATGCAACCTTTTGAGGTTGCGCGGTGGTTGAGGTTTGAGGACGGTAAGCCCGTTACACCTGCTTCGTTGAGAGGTGCTGACCGCGGAATGTTTGTCACGGATCGCAATGGACAACCTGTCTTGATTGTTGAGAATGAGTGGTCACTTGGCTGGATCAGAGAGAATAATCCAAAGTTGATATTAAATGCTGTGCCGTTTGAGAATTGACTGATATTCGGAGCATGAATTGATGGAAATATTAAACGAACTGATGAGCAAGGCTATTGAACTGGAAGTATCTGATCTTCATGTAACAATAGGACAGAAGGCGTTCTTTCGGAAAGACGGTGAACTCAACATCGCTTCCGAGACATTAATAACAGCAGAAGTTATTGAAGAGTTCTTGAAAAAAATTTTATCTGAAGAGCAGTATAGACGGCTTGTCCAACAGAGAGAGCTGGACTTCTCATTCAAGTATGAGTCTCGCCGATTCCGCAGCAATGTCTATTATCAACGTGATATGCTGTCCATTGCTTTCAGATTGATTCCAGCAGTTATCCCAACTCTCAAGGAACTCGGAGTGCCTGAAGCACTTTACAAGATGATAGATACTACTCAAGGATTGTTGCTTGTTACCGGTAAGACAGGCTCCGGCAAGTCAACGACTTTGGCGTCATTTATCAATGCAATCACTCAGAAGCGTGCATGTCATATACTAACGCTTGAAGACCCGATTGAGTTTGAGCATATCAGCGATAAGTGTTTTATCAGTCAGCGTGAACTTGGACGCGACTTTGTATCGTTCCCACAAGCGCTGAAGAGTGCTCTTCGTGAGATGCCTGATGTCCTGCTGGTAGGTGAGATTCGCGACTGTGAGACCATGGCAATGGCAATGGAAGCAGCGGCGGCAGGAATATTTGTACTTGGTACATTGCACACTAGCGGTGCCGCGGAAACTGCAATGCGCGTTGAGTCAATGTTCCCAATAGTCCAGCGTGATGCCGTGAGAGATCAATTTGCTGATGTATTCATTGGTATATTCTCACAACAGTTATTGCCAAGGATTGGTGGAGGTAGAGTCAGTGCAACTGAAGTTTTGCTCTCAACGTCCGCTTCAACTAATTTGATCCGACAAGGCAAATATGTGCAGCTTCCGTCAGTGATGTTGAGTGGTAAAGCACTTGGCATGCAAACAATGCAAGTAGCTCTACAAAAATTGATGTCGGTGGTGAATGAGAATCAACTTCGCAAATAGATGTCCAATTCCAGTAATCAGTGGAAGGTAGACTGTACTATCTGGTTAAGTTTATTAATATATAGCAGTTAGCACTGCTTTTTTATTTGATAAATTGCAATAATGATAAATTCACTATTTACAGTTTGAGTCTATTCAATTATAATGTAAACGCAAAAATAAATTATATGTATTGTATTGAAAAGCAGGCTCAAAAATGTATGGATTATATTTAATAGCTGCGCTGGCTGTAACCGGTGGAGCAATCGCCTTTATTGGTGATATAGTTGGTACCAAAATTGGTAAGAAGCGATTGTCAATCTTTGGATTGAGACCGCGCCACACCTCAAACGTCATAACAGTCATAACAGGAATTTTTATAACTACCCTTACAATAGGTATAATGTCCATAGCTTCCGACAATGTTCGTACCGCGCTCTTTGGTATGGAAGAACTCAATGCTAATCTTGCTTCTAAACAGTTTGAGCTTGATGATCTCTCTAATGAATTAATTCTCACCAAGAATAAGTATCAACAGGCTAATAGCGATTTAGAAAAATCTAAAGTTGAAGTTGAGGAATTGAAGAAAGAACAAATCCAACTAAAGGAAGAATCAGATCGTCTCAAAGAAGGCAACGAGAAACTTGAATTATCAAATGCACGGTTAATCACCGATAATGAACTCTTGAGCGGCAATAATGAGAAGCTTACAAAAGACAATGAGACATTAACCAAGAGTAATACCGAATTATCCGCTAACAATGAAGAATTGAAAACCGATAATCAAAATCTTGAGAAGCGCAACGAAAATCTCCGAAACGGTCTTACTGCTATTCGTGAGGGTGATATAGTCTTTCGTGCAGGTGAAATCCTTGCAAGTGCTGTCATCAAGGGCAATCGTCCTACCGAAGATGTTGTAAGAGATATAGACGAATTGGCAAATACCGCGACTAACAATGTCTCCGGACGTGTAGGCAATACTGCTGATCATTCCGTCTGGATATATCAACCCGAACTCTCTGAAGCGGTGAAGGCTATCTCCGAAAGTAGCCAAGATGTAGTGCTGAGAATGGTCGCAGCAGGTAATTTGATGCGCGGCGAACCAGTTCGTACCAGTCTTGAACTATACAAAAACAGTAAAATTTACGATAAAGACGAGTTTATAGTCTCCAAGGCTTATGAAATCCAAGAGGGTGTCGAGGCCGAACAGGTGGTCAGACACTTCCTTACTGAAGTCAATCATTCAGCAGCGACAAAAGGTGTCTTATCAGACCCAATAACCGGAGCAGTCGGTGTTATGGAAGCTTCACAGTTCTATCAAATTGTCGATGCAGTCTCAAAAGCCAATGGCTTGATAGTACTAACAGCCTATGCAAGAGATACAACAGAGACAATAGGACCTTTACGATTGGTCATAAAGTTCGAGCAGTTGAAGTCAAAGAAGGCATAAGTAAAATGATAATGGCAATAGATCCAGGGCGTGACAAATGCGGATTAGTTGTAATGACCGTCGATGGCAATGTAAAATCTCAATGTGTAATCGAAACTTCAACACTAGAATCTGTACTTATTGAACTCTCAAACCAATTTGAATTGCAGATAATCGTATTAGGCGATGGCACTACGAGTAAGTCCGCGAAGAAAAGAATACTATCAACCTTGCCAAATATTCGCATAGAAGTTGTTGATGAGCGACACACTACCGAGGAAGCAAGAAAACTTTACTGGAAGAAAAATCCACCGCGCAGTTGGCGGAGGTTATTGCCGATTTCAATGCAAGTGCCGCCTGTTCCGATTGATGACATAGCTGCCGAGGTATTGGCTAGAAAATTCTTGAGGAGTGAAAATTAAAGATGAGTGAAACAAAAACGTATATCAGACCTGACTGGAATGAATATTTCTTAGATATTGCCAAGGCTGTCGGACGACGCGCAACCTGTCTGAGACGGCGTTATGGTGCTGTCATTGTCAAGGATAATGTCATAATCAGTGCCGGTTATAATGGCTCACCGCGCGGAGAGGTGAATTGCATTGACAGTGGTGTTTGTGAGCGTGAAAGACTCAAGGTGCCCAAAGGTGAGCGCTATGAACTTTGTGTTGCCGTACACGCTGAACAAAATGCTATCATCAACGCTGATCCTGTCAAGATGGAAGGTTCAACAATCTACATCGCTGGAATTAATGCCGCTGATGGCTCTATTGCTTCCGGCGAACCATGTAAGTTGTGCAGGCGAATGATACAAAATGCTAAAATTGCCAATGTAGTCTTCCAGACAGCTTCGGGTGAATTAAAATGTCTCAAGCCTAGTGAGATTAAGAATTAACTGATATAGATTGAGTTACAAGCATTTCCATATAAGGAAGTGCTTTTTTTACATATAAAAGTTAAAACTGTTTGTGAATATGAAAATTTTGTGATATAATGGTATCAAATCTAAACTGAGGTGGACGATTTGATACCAAATAGAAATAAAGTACAGAGCAATATCCGCTGGCTGGTGGTAGTTCTATTGTTCGGCATTATCGTAGTCATTTGCCGTTATGCTTGGCTTCAGTTAGTACAAGGCAGTGAATTGGCAGAGCGAATGAGATATCAAGTCGGACAAGATTATTTAGTCCAATCACCGCGCGGTGCCATAATAGATCGCAATGGCAGAGAACTTGCAGTTAGTACAATGACGAAATCTCTCTTCGTCGATCCGAATCATGTAGAAAATTCTGAAGAGCTTGCAAGAGATTTAGCTCCTCTTGTTGGCAAGACTGAGGAAGAGATATTGGAGGATATCAGTGTCGGCGGCGGTTTCTCTTGGGTCAAGCGTCGCATGGAGCAGGCAGAATATGAAGCAGTCCGAACGCTCATTCGCGAGAAGGGTTATGCTGTCTGTCTAGGCTTCCGCGACGAAGCGAAGAGATATTATCCCAACGATGTACTGGCTGCCAATGTCTTGGGCTTTGTCGGAACTGATGATAAAGGTCTTGACGGTATTGAGCAGGCCTTCGACAAGTACATCAAAGGTGAGGTTACTGAGTCATTTCTTTACACTGACAGGCAAGATCGACCGATTCTTGATTCAATATTCGTGCGCCACGGCTATCAAGGTGATCTCTGCAAGACTATTCAGCTCACCATTGATAGTGCCATTCAATTCATTGTTGAACAAGAACTCGACCGCGCCATGGCTGAGAACTCTCCGCGCTCAATCACTTGTATCGTTATGGACCCTAAAACTGGCGAAGTCCTTGCAATGGGTTCAAGACCTTCATACAATCCAAACAGATTTTGGGACTACGATCAAGAGATTTGGAAGAATTTGTCAGTGTCATTCATTTACGAACCAGGTTCTACCTTTAAGACTTTCACTACAGGCGCAGCTCTCCAGGAAGGTGTCGTGAGTCCGAATCAGATATTCGTTGATCCTGGTTATGTCATGGTCAGTGGCAAGAAGATACAGAACTGGAACGGCGAAAGCTTCGGCACAGTGACTTTTACCGATGTCATAAAGAATTCACTCAACACCGGCTTTGCACTCGTCGGGCTGGATTTGGGTGCCAGAAAGATGACGGAATATGCCAGAAGCTTCGGCTTCGGTGAACCGACAGGAATTGAGTTGCCGGGCGAAGAAGCAGGTATCCTCTTTGATCCGGATTACATGGTTGATTCTGATATAGCAACTATGGCAATCGGTCAAAGTATCGCCGTGACACCGCTCCAACTCGTAACTGCAATGAGCGCGGTTGCCAATGATGGTGTCTTGCTAAAACCTCACATCGTAAAGATGATTAAGAATGCAAACGGCACCACATTCAGTGAGACTCACGTTGAGGAAGTCAGACGCTCTATTGAGTCGGCAACGGATAAGACACTTGTTAGTCTATTGGAACAGGTTGTTGCAACAGGCGGCGGCGGCAAGGCTAAAGTTAAGGGCTACAGGATAGCTGGTAAGACAGGCACGGCGCAGAAGATACGCGAAGAAGAACTTGGTTATCAAGAAGGACGTTATATCGCTTCATTCTGTGGCTTTGCACCGGTTGAGAATCCACGTCTTACTTTGCTGGTGATGATTGATGATCCTTACGGTGCTTTCTACGGTGGACAGATTGCTGCTCCGGTTGCTGGTCGTATCTTCTCGCAGATATTCAGATACTTGAGAATTGAGCCTTCCGATACACCTGCTGCCAATGAGGACGACGAATCGCCTGATGATGTCGGTGAGGGTGATGCTGCGGGTAGTTCTGCTCAAAGATCATCATATAGATATGTAGCACCTGAACCAACTGACGTTGCTGTTGGTAATTCTGTCGTGCCGGACTTTTACGGTCGAAGTATTCGTGAAGCGGCGAGATTGGCGAATAATGCAGGGTTGAGGTTTGAAAGCGACGGCAGTGGGTTTGCTGTTGAGCAGAGCATTGAAGCAAATTCTGTCGTCGAGAGTGGCACCACTGTCAAGGTCTACTTCGCACCTTAGATCAATGAGGTGAAGAATTTGTTATATCAAATCAAAGTCTTGGGGATAGTCCAAGGCGTTGGCTTTCGTCCATTCATTGATCGCCTTGCAAATCGCTTCAATCTCAAGGGCACCGTTGCCAACCGTGGCCCTTACGTCGAGATTCTCGTTCAAGGTTCTGAGAGTGTTGTGAATTTGTTTTGTAAAGCTATTGAGAATGAAGCGCCACCTCGTGCAGTGATAGTTGATATTGCTGTGACAACGATCAACGAGACAAATGGAGTATATGAGGATTTTCAAATCGTTGAAAGTGAACGAGAGCAGGGTACTATATTCGTATCGCCGGATATTGGCATTTGCGATAAGTGTAAAGATGAACTCTTCGACAAGAATAATCGACGCTATCTCCACCCGTTCATTAACTGTACTGATTGTGGCCCTCGCTTGACGATCATGAAAGAAATGCCTTACGATCGCGAACGAACAAGCATGAGTGTTTTTCCAATGTGTAATGAATGTCGTGAGGAGTATTACAATCCTGTTTCAAGACGTTATGACGCCCAGCCGGTCTGCTGCAACGACTGCGGACCGGCAGTTTATATTCTTGACGGTAAGGAACGTGGCGCCGAAGCAATCACTAAGGTTAGAAAAATCATAAAGAACGGTGGCATAGCTGCAATCAAGGGTATTGGTGGGTTCCACCTCGCTTGTGATGCAACAAACTTTGAAGCCGTAAAGCGCCTTCGTGAACGTAAATATCGCCCTCATAAGCCTTTTGCAGTGATGGCAAAGTCTCTGGATTATTTGTCAACGCATATAGTCAACGGACATCAGAAGCCGATTGTACTGCTGCCGAAAGAATATTTCATGGACGTTGCCGAGAATGTTGCACCTAATAATCACAAGTTAGGCGTGATGCTTCCGTATACTCCACTACATCTACTCATATTCGACTATCCCGATGATGTTGTCGACTTTCCAGAAACTCTGGTGATGACGAGCGGCAATGTCTCTGGTGCCCCACTTGCGACAAATGACGAGGAAGCACGACGCGACCTGTCGAAAATCGCAGATATTGTTCTGACTCATAACCGTGATATTCTGATTCGCTCAGATGATTCCGTTATGGATATAGTTGACAATGAACCTTATATGATCCGTCGAAGTCGCGGCTATGCACCTTTACCGATTTGCGTTAGTACAGCGAAGTCCATATCAGTACTGGCGATTGGCGGAGAATTAAAGAATACTTTCTGCTTGAGCAAAGGCAGTCTTTTTTACATGTCACCCTATATTGGTGATTTGACTGACCTCAGAACGGTTGAGACACTCAAATCTTCTATCAATAGAATGAGTGATTTGCTGGAGATTAGTCCTGATATGGTTGCCTGCGATCTTCACCCGCGCTATCATTCAACTCAAATTGCAGAATCATTCGCCAAAGAGCTTGCTATACCTATTGTAAGAGTTCAACACCACTACGCCCATATTCTCTCTTGTCTAGCGGAGAATGATTTTACTGAGCCGGTAATAGGTGTTGCCTTTGACGGTACAGGCTACGGAACTGACGGCACAATCTGGGGTGGCGAGTTCATGATTGCCGACGTTAAAAACTTTACTCGCTTGGATTCAATCGCGCCATTTATTCAAGCGGGTGGCGATAAATCCTCTGTTGAAGGCTGGAGGATTGCTGCTGCGATGATCCTTGATGTCGTTGGTGATGTCAATGAGACAAAAAAAATTGCCGCCAAGCTCAGTCTCATTGATGAGAGTAAGATCAACGGACAATTATATATGATTCATAATAATGTCAACTGCATTAAATCAACAAGTGCTGGCAGATTATTCGATGCAGTGAGTGCGCTTCTCGGCATTTGCACTAAATCAACCTTTGAGGGTGAAGCAGCCATGAAGCTTCAATATAAGGCAGAATGTGGAGCCACTAACGTAAATTTGATTAATAGTTCCTCAACAAGAGCTATATTCGCTGATCTCTTGAATCGGCGGCTGAACGGTGAAGACACAAGTAAGCTTGCCTTTGCCTTCCATGCTGCACTTGCAAGTTACATTGCCAATACTTGCCAAAAAATCAGAGACAAATCAAAAATCTCAACTGTGGCACTGTCTGGTGGTGTCTTTCAGAATACCTTACTTTTAACACTGACAATGGAAAGACTGACCTCACTAAACTTTAAAGTCCTTCGCCATAAGATGATTCCACCCAACGATGGCGGTATAGCACTAGGACAGTGCATGGAAGCTCATTTTGACAATTCTTGATGATTAATCCTAAAGCAACGGCTGTATTTTGACGGAGGTTTGGTTATGAGATTGTTGTTTGTTTGGATAGGCGATATTGGTCGTGACATTTCAAATCAATGTTTAAATTTTGCCGATGACTATGATATCTCATATAATAGCCACACTAAAGAGTTAGTTATCAACAAGAGAGATACTGTATTGACGGCAATGTATGGAAGAAATATTCTTGGTATAGATTTGTTAGTTGGGCGTAATGGTAGCGGTAAAAGCAGCATCATGAATCTTTTGGGCTTGAATACTGGAGACAGAATAAACGAGTTTGGTCTGAGTGAATATAATGGTGATAAAGATCATAAGAAAAACTGGTTTGCCGTCTATCATTTGCAGGATAATAAATTTGCCATTGAAGGCTACAACAATAAAGTTTTGAAATTGTTAGACTCTGCTGGCTGGTTAAAACCTCAATATTCTGTTTGGTTTTCTTATGACTTCGAGACAAATAAAATAGACGGTTATTTTGATACAATGCGGCAAGAAGATTTTCATTGCCTGTACATGTTATATGATGCTACAAATAGTCGCTCTTGGTATACGCGAAGAGTAAGACGAAAATCCATTGCAGGCGTAGAACTTCTTGCATATCGAAGTTATCTTTCTTCGCCTGGTTATGTTGGTGTGTTTGAATATTTGCGAAAGGCGACATTAGAAGAAACTTTGCCAGGCAATATGGAAATTGTCCCAATGGCTTCACGGTTGACCATACGAATGAAAGATGATGTCAATGTCCTTGAATTGAATAATGATGCAATTAAAATGCGTTCGTTGGCAATATATGGTAAAACTGGTATACTTTGGCCAGAACCTATATCTTTTGAAATACTTGGTTATAAATATGAAGCTGAAGACATTCGCCGCTACTTCATTATACATTACTTGGAAATGACATTAGTATCACTAATACAGAAGAATAATTTTCAATCGGAATATCATGACGAAGAAAATCTCTATGATTATTCGTCACGCAAAAAATACTTGCTAGGAGCTATTGAGAAATTGACGGCCAAGCAAGAAGTAAATGGTTATATAGTGACTGCCGTTTGTGTTGCTCTTGAAGGAATAGCACCGCAATATTTTTTTATTGAAGACAAAACTATTAGAGTACCTATGAATGATGATAAAGCTGATTCAGTTTGGGCATTTTTGGCACTTTTGGACGAATACAATGATTATCTTGGAACTATCCATGATAATCCAAATGAGGACGATGCACCTTTTTTGAACCATATGAGATTCTTCGAGGTAAGTTACGGACAGATGAGTTCTGGAGAAATGGAACTTATAAACCTTTATGCCACCATTTACAAAGGCTTGAGCGTATGGCCGAACGTTTCAAGAGAAACCACAGGAAGGTCCTGTATCTTGCTTCTTGATGAGCCGGATTGTTCATTTCATCCAGAATGGTCAAGACAACTTGTGTCGACCTTGACAACTATCTTGAATGAACCACCCTTTTCGGACTATTACTATCAAATCATCATTACCACTCACTCGCCGATAATACTTTCTGATATTCCTCGACAACATATTCATTGTTGCGAACGAAGAGATGACAAGAAAATCTCTTTTCGTCTAGCTGAATTTGGCTTCATGAGCAACATTAACGACATAATGAAGGAATCATTCTTTATAACTTTTCCTTGTGGTGAATTTTCCAAACAGTACGTCGATAAGTTATTGAAAAAACTTGACGAATTTGAAAAAAAGTTTACAGCTACAGACAACAAGTTTACTGATATTTCAACGTTTTATGAAGAGTTGTTGCGCCAAAGTGAGATCATTGACGAACCAATCGTCAGAAATCATATACAAAATAGGCTGAACAATCTATTGTATCGTTCTGCTCGTGAAGATAATAACACCGATTTGGAAAAGAGCAGTCATTTTGAGGAGATACTAAAACATTTGACAGCACTGCGGAAATTGGAGAGAAAAAATGATTAAAATTCCTTATCATTACAATGTAAGTCGTTGGAAATGGTATGTAGATTATATCATGAAAAAAATGTGTTATCCCGATACTCAAAAAAATCCTGCTACAGATTTCTTCTCTAGGCAAACACGAAAATTTTTGTGTCAGATCACCAAAAATGCTGATGTTATGACTGATATTTTATTATTGCCGGAAACAGAATTGCTAAAAAAATATCCTAGAATTAAGTTTTATTATCATATGTCTTCAAGAGGAAATTCAAAAAAATTTCGTAGATTCAATGATGAAGTTAAGCTGTGGTTTAACTATGAAAAGATTAATAAAATGACACGTTGGAAAATATTTAAGTTAATGGACGTGAAGGTTTGTCCTTATTGCAATCGTCAGTATATTCACATTGTCGAAGATAGCGGGTATTTGGGCGATATAGATCATTTTTTGAACAAGGACATTTACCCTTTGTTTTCGCTGTCAATTTGGAATATGATTCCATGTTGCAAACCATGTAACCAAAAATACAAGCGTTCATCGACAACTACTATCTTGTCACCACATGATGAAGGTTTTGATGATGATTGTATCATCAAAGTAAAACCTCACAATGTTGGTGCGCTATTAGGTGAAAACAATGATATGGACTTAAAATGGGAAATAGATATTAACACACCACAAGAAAAGAGCAAAAAAATACTTGAAAATATCAAGCTTTTTCAATTAAATGAACAATATAAAAACCATATCGAGGACGTAAAGGATATCTTACGTTGGAAACGTCTCTATAACCACAACTACTTAAAGTATTTGAAAAAATTATTGAATATCAATGAACATCAATTTAATAGAATGATTTTTGGTTGCACCCTAAAACCCGACAACTTCAAAGATGAGTTACTATCCAAGATGGTCTATGATATCGTTAAGCATGAATAATAATATGGATAGATTTGATACAGAAAAGCTATCCATTATATGACATTTGAGTAACAATGTTAAAATTCGCAGTGAGACTAAAAATCTCTATCTATTAGAGACCTCACCGCAAATAACACCCATTATCAATCCTTAAAACTAGCACAACGAGTTTAGTTGAAGTACTTTTCACAGAGACGCAACAACAACTGTAAATACCAAGTAGCACGTCTATAATCATCAAACTGCAATGATGTTCTGACATTTTGACGAACAGAATCAACAATATCCATTCGCCCTATTATATTAATCACTGAAGGATCAGTACTTTCGCGATTATGAAGAATACGATTATACATCTTCTCTCGCGTTAAATATTTCTTTTCAATGCTCACCAGCAAAGTCTCAATCGACGACCGTTGCGCCTTCTTTTCTCGTTTATTCATGATTAACCTCAGTTATTTGTGAAGTGAGATTTATACTTCTCAAGAAAAGGCTCAACCGCAGTTAAAATCTTCACCTCTTGATCGGATTCCCAAAAGATTTTACCGTCAATGTTCTTACCATTTTTAACTCTACCATTCACAGAGCTGGTCTTCATTTGCCTGTAATGATTGTCAAATCCATTGTTTTTGTATATGTACAAACTTGGGTATTCCTTCTGATTACTGCAAAGTTCTTTCATATTCTCAACTGTAGCCTTGCCGTTAAGTTCAATGGATTTAAAGTAAGCTTTGACAATTCTATTATTTATTTGACTGATACCTGCTGCCCATTTTCTTATAAATTGTTCTATTACTTCTGATTCATTGATCGGTTCAGTTAAAGTACCCGAAACACTTTGCTTAACTTCATTTTTATTATCATTTTTATGGTTTCTAGTAGTTTGAGCAGTTTTAGACTTCTTATTACCACCGGAGAGAATTTTGGCAGCATCAGAAGTATATTTTTCTATAAATCTCTCAAGCACTCGATCAATAGTTTCGTGTTTTAATGTCAGAGCTGTTTCAAATCGTAGGAGTAAATCTTCATTGATAGATGCAGACAAGATAGTTTTTTTAGATTCATTATTTATATCATTGCTGTTTGCAAAAATTTTATGCAAATGCTCTAAAAGAGCCGTACAACCTTTATATATAAGCGAATAAGCATCTGAATACTTACCATTGAAAATAGGATCAAATATATTGCGATGTTCACCGGCAAAATCCAGCAACAGCCAAATCTTATTGCTGCGTCTGCCCTTCGACAGAGTTCTAATTTGCTCATATGTCATACAGATTATATAATCGTATTTATCACAATTCGACTCTTCAAATTGAGTCGCATTTGTTTTAATGAAGGGTATTTGATGTCTGTGAAGTTCCTTAACTGCACCTTGATCCATTATCTCTTCAGGATCAGCAAAACAACCAGAAGAATGTATTGTTACTTTCTTTGACAAGCCTGCACAATTTACCAGATATTTCATTATAAACTCTGCCATCGGTGAGCAGCAGATATTTCCATCGCAAACGAACATGATCTTTACTTCCGACTTGGAAAGTATCGGTATATTTATCTTTGGTTTTAAAATTTTTTTCTTCGACTGTAGAGCTTCAGTATTTTTTTCCATGAAAATTAAAACACCTCGAAATAAAAGCGCGTCCTTCAGTTGGTTGTGCGTGTCAACTTCGTTTAGTTACTCACTACAACGAAGGCTTGTAGGCATTCCCAAACCAAAGAACGTCTCACACGACGATCGTGATATACGAAACGCGCATTTTTTTAGTTAAAATTCAGTATCTCAAAAAACCACTGATCATTAAAAAACTTATGATGATAAAGATAAGACAGCCGAGGAACATCAAGAGCCAATCCGGCATATATCGCCAAATTATATCTCCTGAAAGTTTCTCAATCGGCAGCGGCGATTCTTTAGCGGCAACCGGAAGGTAAATAAGAGCACCCATCAGCAGGCCGAACACGCCGATACAAATAAGACCTATGATGATATCGATTGGCGGTAAGAAATCCATATAAATCCTCCGAATATGTATGAACTATCCTTCATAAATTATAATCATTTTTGTATAAACGGTCAAGTTTTAATGAGATGTCCAAGGAATAAAAATTTTTTGATCGCGAGATTTTGGTATATCTATAAGACGCTGATTCCTTGAACCGCAGAAACTCATTGTTAAATCGCGTTGACTTTCAATGAACGGACCGTCAACAAGTACATCAACGTATTTCAAGAAATGACTAATCTCATCGAGAGTAAAGAATCTTTTGTCACTTTCATTTAAATTTCCAATTAGTTCCTCATAGACACACCCAGTGTAACACCATACGCTGAGACCTGATTCTTTTGCAGCGATAGCAAGTTCGGTTACAGCTTTGATTTGACAAAGTGGCTCTCCTCCAGTTAGAGTAATTCCACTTATCAATGGAGCATTTTTAAACTTAACTATGATTTGCTCAGTGTCAACAAGTTTTCCACCGTTGAAATCGTGAGTCGCAGGATTATGACAGCCCTTGCAGTTGTGGTGACAGCCTTGAACGAATATTGCAAATCGAACGCCTTCACCATCGACAAAGGATTCTTCGATTATATCAGCAATTCTTATCTTCAACTTTTGAATCACCTACTCGAACTATAGTATTAAATTATCTGACACGCTTCATACGAACAATAGTAACCTTTGGGGCAATCTCAGGCTCAAGTTCCATAATCATAAAGGAACTTCTCTCATCATCGCGAGGTCTTGATGCACTGCCTGGATTAAGCAGCACCGGCGGACCAGAAAGATACTCAACTATATGAGTATGACCGAAGATGGCAATATCGGCACCTTGCTTTTCTGCCGCTTCCATGACGTATTCTTGAGTATATCGAACGCCATAGTTGTGACCATGTGTCATAAAGATTTTGTGTCCGGCGAGATCGACCAATCTCTCATAACAAGTATCTTGTGTCGGCCAGTCACAATTTCCGGCAACACCATAAACCTGGACATTATAGGTAGTGGCAAGATATTCGGCATCAGGTGTACAATCACCCAAATGAAGCCATATATCCATATTATTGGCAATGTTAAGTGCCTCATCTATTGCCGCCCAGTTGCCGTGTGTGTCGCTTATTATACCTATCTTCATTATAACATCCACTTTCTCGGCTTGATGAACATAGAACATCGCCGCATCAATAAATAAACATCCTCTTTTATGATAGATATTCTTTTAAAAGAGTTACCATTCGACGCAGAGCAGCACCGCGATGACTTATTTTATTCTTCTCTTCAAGGGTGAGTTCTGCCATAGTTTTATTGCCGTCAATGTAGAAATAAGGATCATATCCGAAGCCGCCTTGACCTTTGGCAATCTTTTTGATTGTTCCATAGCAGACGCCTTCGGTTTCAAGAGAGGTGCCGTCAATGTCAACAAATGTCAAGGCGCAGCGATAGTCTGCCTTTGATTCAGCCACGCCAATACGCTCCAATTCTTCAATCAGCTTTTGATTATTGGTGCCATCGTCTGCGTGGAAGCCAGCAAATCTAGCACTGTATACTCCAGGTATTCCACCGAGAGCTTCGACCTCAAGGCCGGAATCGTCGGCAATGCAGGCGTAGCCGGTCTTTGAGCTGAAGAACTCCGCTTTAATCTTTGCATTCTCAGCGAAAGTTTTGCCATCTTCAATGGCATCGGGAAGTTCGCCAAAGTCCTCCAAAGATACAATCTCAACTGGCAGCTCTGCAAAAGCTTCTGTCATTTCACGAAGTTTCCCGTTATTCTTCGTTGCAATTACAATCTTCTTCATAACATCAATTCCTAACTAACCAACCCTACCGACACGCCAAACCAGTTGACCACCCAAGGCATCTTTTTGCAGTGAAATCAACTCATCAATTCCACCTTCTGCAAGGGTTAGCATCTCATCAAGTTCGGCTCTCGAAAATGGGCGCTTCTCACCGGTCGTTTGAATCTCTATAAATTCGCCGGAACCGCTCATCACCACATTACAGTCTGCTATTGCTGTTGAATCCTCTTCATAGCACAAATCCAGCATTTTATCGCCAGTACTTGATATTCCAACCGAAATAGCTGCAACAAAATCCTTGACTGGAAAGACGGTGCCCTTATCGTAAAAGGTTTCACAAGCTTCAACAAGTGCTACAAAGGCTCCTGTTATCGAAGCTGTACGAGTGCCACCGTCGGCCTGGATAACATCACAATCTATCGTTATAGTTCTTTCACCGATTGCATTGAGATCGACAACCGATCTGAGAGACCTTCCAATCAATCTTTGTATTTCTTGTGATCGACCTTGTACTCTGCCGTGAGTCTCACGCTGTACTCTTTCAGGAGTAGAGCTTGGTAAGAGTGAATATTCTGCAGTCACCCAGCCGGTGCCAGTGCCTTTTAAAAAGAAAGGTACTCTATCCTCAACTGTTGCTGCACAGACTACCTTGGTATTTCCAACTTCAATGAGAGCCGAACCTGCCGGATATTTTTGATAGTGTTTTATTATGGTAGTGTTCCTTATTTGATCTAATCTTCTTCTGTCAGCTCTTGTCACTAAGCCGCCTCCCAAATGTTCTATAATACCCATTATATCTTTTTTACTATTATAATTTAAATGTGTATTAAAATCAAGGAATTTATTTAAAACCGTCAGAAATAATGGTTGCAATTTTCTTTAAGAAACGATAAACTATAGAAAAGGCTTATTTGTAATTCACAAGTAGAATGATTTTATTGACAATTAATGTTAAACGTCATGAATTACGAATTAGATTAGGAGTGAGTTAATGCAGCTACTCTATGATATTGCAGCAATTATTGTCGTTATTCTCATAATTCCAATATTTATGATCCGCTCTATTCGTGAGCGAGGTTTCACTGAGAGGATTCGTCAAAGTCTCGGATTTTTTCCTGAGCATGCACTTGACAACGTTGCAAAGAAGAATTGTATTTGGGTACATGCGGCTTCAGTTGGTGAGATAGTTGCCACTAGTCCGCTTATCAAAGAATTTCGCAGAGAATTTCCAAAATCGCCGATATTGGTATCGGTCGTCACTACAAGCGGCTATGAAATGGCTAATCGCATAATCAAAGACGCAGATAGTATAATCTATTTTCCACTTGATTTGCCCATTGTTGCCGCACATGTTCTGAGACGTATTCACCCAAGGGTATTTCTCAATGTTGAGACGGAACTTTGGCCCAATTTCCTAAACGCCGCGCGCAAACTCAATGTGCCGGTGATGATGGTTAATGGGCGCATTTCGGAGAACAGTGTAAAGAGATACAAATATCTGTTTTCGATTTGGACAAATATGCTGCGAACAGTCAAACTGTTTGCCATGCAGTCTCCGATTGATGCAGATCACATTCTTGAACTCGGAGCGCCTAAGGAATTAGTCATACTTACAGGTAATACCAAATTTGACCAAACCTATACCGACGTTACAACTGAGGAACATAATAGGATTCTAAATGAATTGGGACTCAACGACGCTGAGGGAATCTTTCTTGCAGGAAGTACTCATCGTGGTGAAGAAAACTATGTGTTGGGTGCATTCAAGAAGATACGCGAACATCATCCAAATGCAAAACTTGTCATTGCACCGCGTGAACTTTTGAGGACTAGAGAAGTCGTTCACATTTGTTCCAACGCTGGTTTTAAGGTCGGTACAAGAACTGAACTTCAGAAGCGTCCACCAGATAATGAGGATATTATTATACTCGACACAATCGGTGAACTTGGCAAGGTTTACAGTATTGGTGATGTCATCTATGTCGGTGGCTCCTTGGTGACTCATGGTGGCCACAATATCCTTGAACCGGCAGCTCACGGCAAGGCGATAATCGTTGGTCACCATATGGAGAACTTTAAAGACACCCACGCGCTATTTAAGAATCGCAACGCCTGTGTCACTGTCAATAATCCTGAAGAATTGGCAGTTGAAGCAGCTAAACTCTTTGACAACCCAGATGAGCGCCTTCGACTTGAATGTGAGACTATAGCAATAGTCAAGGAAAATCGCGGCGCCTCTCGTAAATCGGCAGTACTTTTGCGTAATATGCTGACTGAGTTTGAGGAACGCGAAAATGCTAAACACGTTCGCACAACTGAAAAGGTTGAAAATCTACAAACCTACTTCCTTCATATGCTTCAAAATAAAGAAGTTGAAGGCATAACAATGCACATCATTGCCGGTATACTCTATTCTTTCTCACTGGTTTATGAGCAACTTGTCAATATTAAACTTCTTGCCTACAAGATTGGTCTTTCCAGCCGGCAGGAGCTGAGTTGTTATGTCATAAGTCTCGGTAATATTACCGTCGGCGGTACAGGCAAGACACCTACAGCACAGAAGTTAGCACGCGACATTAGAGATATGGGTTATCGTGTTGTCATTCTCAATCGCGGCTATCGGGCTAAGTGGCATGGTGAGGTTGGTATAGTCTCAGACGGTCAACATCTTCACATGGACGCCGCTGAAGCAGGTGATGAGGCCTATATGCTCGCCAAGCACCTGCCTAATGTACCGGTCTTGATTGGCGCTCAGAGGGCAGTTACAGGGCAATATGCAATAGAACATTTCGGTGCTGAAGTTGCAATCCTCGACGATGGTTACCAGCACTGGCAGCTTGTCAGAGATATGGATATTCTGCTTGTTGATGCCGTTAATGTCTTTGGTAATGGTCACTTGCTGCCGCGTGGTACTTTGAGAGAGTCAATGTCACATATCAGCCGCGCCGATGTCTGCTTGATGACTAAAGTCGACCAAGCCGCTGAGGGTTCTTGTGAGTATATTCGTGAGACTGTTCACAAGTATAATGAAAAGGCACAAATGGTTGAGAGTATCCATCAACCACGTTGTTTTATTCCTCTTGCTGAGTGGTATATTGATCTTGCTGGAAAAGGTGTCAGTGTCAATAATATCAAAGGCAAGCGCGTGATGGCTGTATCGGCCATAGGAAATCCGGCTTCGTTTGAGCGAACGCTGAAAGATTTGGGAGCGATTATAATTGAAAGTTTGCGCTATCCCGATCACCACGAATATACAATGCTTGAGATGCAGGACGTTCTTCAGCAGGCGGAAGCTCAAGGTGCAGAATCAATAGTCATCACCGAGAAAGACGCAGTTAAAATTCCTGTTGATGTTGCCAAAGAGAATTGGAATATACCAATCTATGTGATCTGCGTTGAAGTTACTTTTAAGAGCGGAGCAGAAGACTTTCAGAGAGAGCTTAAACGCCGCTTAGAGGAAAAGTTAGGAAAACCAAAAATCAAATAGCGTAATAAATTGAATTGCGACCGAAACATTGTATTTCGGTCTGTTTTATTTATTAGATATTTTTAATGAATCTTTTTAAAATTATTAATCATTTTATTATTGACACTTGCCCCGCGAAATGTTAAATTTATAACAGTTTAATTTGTGTTGTTGTCTGTACGTTACAATAGATTTACACGGAAGTAGTTTGAATTTAACGAAGGAGTGATTCTTGTGGCTGCTGTTAAGTTAGAAGATAAGAGAGATACTCAAAGAGATGATTATATTTTAGCTCCAATATCTGAGCAAGCTGCTTATATTGAGAAGTTTGATGCGGAGGATACGGGGCTTACTTTCTCACCCACTACTGATACCAGTAAGGCAAAGGCTGTCGCTATAACTGATGCCTATGCTTCCACGATATTCAGTGCCGTTAGCTATACTCCACTGGTGACACTCGATGCATCTGGTAGGAATGATCCGATTCGTCTCGTTGGCAACGACAAGAAGAACAATATTATCGGTGGCAAAGGTGCTGATACCCTTAGCGGCGGTGATGGTGCAGACTCTCTCACTGGTGGCGAAGGAGCAGATACCTTTATCAGTAGTGCTGGCAAGAACGTCATTACTGACTACTCTGCGACTCAAGGTGATGTCATCATGCTTAATGGCGTCACGCCAACCAAAGTTAGTGTCAGCAAGAATAAGGTTGTTATTACCAATTCCGATAAATCGGCATTTACTATCAACAATGGTAAAGAGCAAGAGCTTAAAGTCGTCGACCTCAACGGTAATATCATCAACGAGGTTAGTCAAGCCTTTGGTGCTACGGAACTTACTGCCACTACCGGCACCACTGTAATGAATACCACCCTCAACACCTCTGTCAAGACTATCATAGGAACAAATGCCAGTAATGGCAGTCTTGTCATCACAGGCAACTCAAAGGCAAATTCCATTGTTGGCTCCAACTTCGTAGACAACACTCTCATTGGTGGTGCGGGTAAAGATACCCTCACAGGTGGTGAAGGCTGGCACACTGTCTCTACTGGTGAGTACTCCAAACCCAGCACCGTGTATGTACATAATACTTTCGTCTTTGCTGAAGGACAGGGCACCAACGTCATCACTAACTACGACAGTGCTTCTGATGAGGACGGCAAAGCTATTGATGCCATACTCCTTAGTAGTGGCTCAGTACTCGGTTACACAACGAAAAAGAACGATGTCATCTTCACTATTGCATTGGACGGTAAGAAGAAGACCACTCTCACTGTCAAGGATGGCAAGAACAGGCGTATCACCTTTTTGAAACCTGATGGCTCGGTCGATACAGGTAACACTATGATTTATCGCAACGCGACAGACTATATCGTCACGGACCAGGCCACTGTTAGTACCTCTTTGACTGATGTGACGAACAAGCTCGGCGACAAGGTGAAACTAATTGACGCCTCAACCTCTGAATTCTCTACTCTTATGGCTGATCCTGCCACTGGCGCCATGGTATCCAGGTTTATCACCGGTGTCGGCGTTTACATTGAGGGCAACAAGATAGCCAACAGCATAGTGGGTAGCCGTTTTCGCGATACAATCACCGGTGGTGCAGGCAAGGACACTATGAGCGGTGGGCACTCCTCATTAGATGCGGCGACTCCTTATTATGATACTTTCCTCTATTATAGTGGTACGGGCAATGATGTCATTACCGACTATATTGGCACCACTGATCCGACCTTGAGTGATGTTATCAAACTCGCCAATCCTGATACAACTATCAGCACCTCAGCCCTCAATACCAAAAAGGGTGCAACAGACGTTGTGTTTACTGTTACAAATGCCAAAGGCAAGAACAAGACTACTTTAACCCTCAAGGGTGCTCAAGATTCATTGGTTACTATTGTCAAGACAACCGACACTCTTGGTGGTGAAGAGACAATAGCTTCTCAGAAGTATGGCAACAAGAGCTTGAGCGTTGGTACAGATGTTTATCCTATTGAATATGCATATGGCGATACAACCATAGGTGTTGTCGATACTACTTTCAATGCTAAGGTGGTCACTCTTGATGGCGGTAGTGCTTCTGGCAATCTTTACTTGATCGGTAACAGTGGCAAGAACGTCATCATGGGTTCTAAGACTGGCTCCAACAGCTTACAAGGCGGTGCAGGTAAAGATACCCTTTACGGTACAGCAGGAGTTGTTGATACTTTCATCTATGATACTGTTGATGGCACGGACGCAATAGTCAGCATTGAAGCTGGAACTGATATTATCAAAATGGCTTCTACTGATGTACATATCACCGCTTCGACACTCGTTACCAAGAAGGGTGCCAATGATGTGCAGCTCACTATCGGTAAGAGCAAGGTTGTCATCAAGGGTATTGCTGATACCGTAGATAGCGGGGTTAAGAAGAAAGGCAAGGCGGTTATCAATTACTTGCCGCCGAAGCTTACTATTGACCGCGGCGACGGCACTAAATATAGAATGACATATGCTGGTACACTTGCTAAGATTGAAGATGATGACGTTGAGGAAAACGGTATTCTTGACTTTAAGCCCAATGCTCTAGTTGCAACGATTGACGCAGGCGCGATTGTATCAGATACAAGTAAAATAGATACCATTGACGGTTCTGAAGTTACAGTTGCAGTGAGTAGTACGCTCAGAAGAAATCTGAATCTCGGAATAATCGGCAATGCCAATGCTAATACGATTATCGGTGCAACCAATAATCGTACATATAGCACAGATACAAGTAACATGCCTGTAGTGACAACTATAACCGGCGGCAAAGGTAATGACGCGTTCATGTTGGCACCGGGCGGTGATATTCTCATCACCGACTATAATACCAATGCCAAGAAAGAAGCAGATTCAATCGTCTTGCTGTCCAATCAAGCTTTGAAGTCTTCCAGTTCGGTTGCTGGCTCTACAGAAGACCTGCTCCTTGTCATAGAGACCACTAAAGATGATGATACTACCATGGACAACCACATTACCGTCAAAGGTGGGCTTGGCAAGAATATCACCATTGTCGATGCAGATGGCAAGAGTAACACGCAGACCTTCGGCTTGCCGATCATTACCATTGACGACAAGAGCAGCACATATATATTAGCTGATGGTGGAGTGCAGGCTGTTGTTGACGGTGGACGAAAAAAAGCCATTAGCATTACCTCAACCAGTTCTAGGTCTACAGTTGAAGGTGATGGTATATCCATTCAGGCAGGTAGCGGCAATGATACCCTCAACGGCGGACCTTCAACGGGTGGTATCTCAACCCTTACAGGTGGTTCCGGAAAAGATATCTTCATGCATAGCAACAGTACCTTCATGGAAGTCATTACTGACTACACTCCGGGTAAAGACAAATTGGAGTTTATTGAAGGTCTAAACATTGCAAGTATAAAGGCGATAGGTGATGGCGATGTCGCTAGTGATATCGTTATGCACTTCACCTACAGCAAGAAGATAGATGGAACACATACTGCAACAGGTGATGGTGATATTACAATTCAAGGTGGCTTCGGTCAAAAGATCAGCATAGTTAAGGAACGCGAGGAAGAATACTACGACAAGAAGACCAAGACCAACAAGACCAAGATCGTCAAAGACGAGAGTACACAGGTCTTTGGAGCTAGTGAGATAGAGGTACTTGATGTAGACGGTGCAACTGTTGATGCTTCAGATGGTGCAAACAATGATTATTTGAAGGTCGTTGACGCCTCTCAGAGAAGTGCCAAGAAGCCGATTGTTATATTGGGTAATGCTGTCAACAATACCGGTAAAAGTGATAAAGAATTAGAATATATCAACAACAACACCTTAATCGGTGGTAAAGGTGATGATACCATCTACTCAAGCAAGCAGAGCGGGTATATGACATCTACTGACGTAACAGGCAACGCTGGTGCCGATACTTTCATTTACAGAGGCGGCAATGTCACTATTGAAGATTATACCTGGAATAAGAAATCTGCCAAGAGTGATGTCATCATCATCAGCAGCGATACAGCTTTAAGCCATATTCCCACTGCTTCCAATCTTCTGCCTGATACTATTAATGTGGCTGCGAATGGCAGTGGCAGTATTCGCTTCAACGGTGAGGACGTTACATTCATATTCAGCACAGTTTCTTCTGGCAGTGTTATGCTTATTAATGACAGCTTGACTCTCAAGAACGCCAAGGATAAGATGGTGACAATTATTGACTCAAGTGGTGCAACGATCAGTCATGACACTATTTATGCTAACCCTTATGAATGGACAGTCGCCAACAAAACCGAACCAACTACCCTTAAGGCGGTTTATATAGATTCGAGTGACACTGCCTACAATGCAATCAGTGCTTCCAGCAGGACCAAGGCCGCTACTATACAGGCAGGCTATGAAGGTGGCAAATCGGAGACTAAATATATTGTCACTGGCGGTAAGAAGGCTGATTACTTGATTGGCAACGAAGTTGTCGGTACATTGGTTGGAGGCAAGGGTAACGATACCTTGAGAAGTAGAGGCGGCGGTTCGGATAGAAGTCTTTCAAAAGCTGAAGCTAATTACCTCACAGGTGGTGATGGTAAAGATGTATTCTACTTTAATCCAACTACAAGTACAGAGTATGATATCATCACAGATTATCAGGTTGGTAAAGATGTTCTGAGACTGCCAGAAGGCTACTACGTTGCTGATGCCACAGTTACTTCAGCGCAATACGAGAACGATTCTATTAGAAATACAACCTTGACAGGTGTCCAGGCATCATTGAGTGCAAGCGGCGTCTGGGAAGTTGCTAAGAACAAGAAGAAGACTATCGCGAAGAACGTGACGACTACAGCTAATGATGTGATATTGACGATTGCCAATAGTAAAGGTACGGTCGGCACTGTGACTATCTGGGATGCCGGAGGTTACAGCAGCATAGTGAGTGCAAGCGAAGATGCAACGATTGTAGGAGTAAGTACTGCTGCGAGCCTGCCTGCCATTGGTGCCTACAAGATAAGCATTGCCACAGAGAGTACCAATGCCAAAGGTAAGACAGTGGTCAATACCTCTGCACTTGATCTGGTATCGACTGAGGTAGTTGTAGTCAACGCCGACGGTACAACTATTGATGTAAGCGCCAATCCAAACGTGGTGAATATTTTGCCAAGCTCTGTCAAGCCAAAGAGGACCAAGGCGATGTATGTTGTTGGCAATGGCAAGTCAAACAACATCACAGGCACGGCGAAGGCGGATACCTTGTCGGGCAATGGCGCCTTGGACGGTATTGATACCCTCACAGGTGCTGGCGGTGCTAATGTATTCCTCCTTGACGGCAAAGGCGATGTATTGATAACTGACTATACCTCTGCCAAGGGCAATTACGATAAGATAAGGCTTGGAGATAATGTTACACTTAATAATGGTGAAGCTTCTGGAAGTGATCTGGTGTTTACTTACACTTATTCTTCTGGAACTGGTGTCGCTGATACAGTTGAGCACCATGCTACTGTTAAGAGTGCGGCAGCAACGAAGATCACTCTTGTCGGCAGTGACGGCAAGGCAGGCGCTCAAGTCTATGGCAGTGAGAAGATTGAAGTTGCAAATGCCGATGGTACCAAGGTAGATGTTGGTAGCAACAAGAACGTCAAGAGTATAGATGCTTCTAAACGCACTAAGGCTGTGTGGCTAGTTGGCAATGAGAGTACTTCTACTTTGCTTGGCGGCAAGAAGGCTGACACCCTTGAAGCAAGTAAATTAGTGATAAGTGATTCAATTCCAGGTGCATATATAGATTCAGGCGCAGGCAATGATATCGTATACGGTAGTAATGGTGCGGATACTGTGATACTTGGTGCTGGTGCCGATACATTCATAAGTGGCGGCGGTAATGACACAGTTACTTCCGGCGCGGGCAAAGACGTTATCATTTACAACGGTGGCAATATGGTCATAACCGATCACGATCAGAAGAATGACAGACTTGAGCTGCAAGCCAGCGTTAATGCTGCAGTATCTGGTGGTGCAACTATAAACTATGCACTCTCTCTGCTTGATTACAGTGTTGATAGTGATATGACAGTGACATTGAATCTAGGTTATGTCACTAAGACAGGTATCGGCGTTGTGTCAAATAATGTAACGCCTGAAAACACAATCAAGATACTCAACGGAGTAGATAAGACTTTGAAGTTGACCAATGCTGAAGGTAAGACAGAGACATTGACTTTGAGTGATCCTGAGACATTGAAGGTTACTAACAATGATGGTGCCAATATCGCACCTTCCAATGACGATACTATCAAGACTATTAATGCCTCCAAGAGGACGACTCCAGTGAACTTGACCGGTAATAATTATACTACCTACATCAAGGGTGGTACGAAAGCTGATACAATCACTTTAGTAGCGACTAAGGGTGGCACTATCCAAGGCGGCAAAGGCGATGATACATTGAGTGGCTCTGCGACGGTCAGTCCAGATACCGGTCTTGCTTCTGGTGGTAATGCCGGTAAGATGTTCTACGCTTATACGACTGGTGACGGCAAAGATGTCATCACTAACTATGCTGCGGGTGACGTGATAGTATTGGGAAGTGCCAAGACTAAAGTCAATGAAACCAAGAGCAAAGTGAGCGGCAGTGACTATGTGCTGGCGATTGGCAGCGGGTCTATTACCTTCAAGAACTGTGCGGACGTTGAGATACAGGTACAAGATTACGGCGCCACGACAACTACCACCTACAACAAGAAGACCGCTACTGTGGCAACTTATACGGAACGCCTTGTTGATGATCTATTTGTCGATGATGTTCTTGTTGACGGTAGTGACTTGACGGATATAATATCTCATAAACCTTCAACTGCCGGTGAATTGTCACTTCAGTCTGAAGAATTGCAACAAGATATAAAACTTGTCCAGTTTACTGACAAGAAACAAGGTGATATTTAGGAATAAATGGGATAGAAGTGAGTGACTTGAACTTCTAACTTGTCGCTTGCTTCTTATCCCTTGACTTTAATAAGCCTTTATCCGTGGTGATGCCTATGAGTAAAGACGGTAAATCCGACCAACTCGAAAAATCCCTTCAGCGAATGATGAAAACCACTAACACCTTCGATAACTTCCAAAAGATGATAAAGACCACCCATACCTTCGACGAAGAACTGGAACTCGCCAAGGCACAAAGTCGTAAAGCTATCTCTGATGCCTTTGCTAGAATGATTAATCTCTCCTATGAATTGGAGAAGAGCAGCAAGCGCGCCATCTCAAAGGAAACCAACCAAGAAATAATCGCCGAAGCCAAGAAGCGCAGAGGTAGGGTGACATACAATGATGACGATACCTGGCAGCTCACCAAAAAGCTCATTAACTGCCTTCCGTCTAAATATCGACACCTACCTCACGCTTTTAGGCGCAATCCTAAACTGGTGATTAAATACTTCGTAGGAATGATCCTGGGGCGCGTATTGGCGATAATCCTATATATAATCGCAGCATTTGTCCCTGCAATTCCCGTGCCGGAGAGCGTTCAAGGTTGGGTTGGCAAGCCAATAAAAGCACTCGGCAGCGCAGTCGTCTCAACCAGAGGCTTGATTGCCGATCCTTCGATGATAATCGGCATTGTGACAAACATACCCACTGATATAAACAAGCTGTTGCAAAAAATAGGAGAGTTCTTTCAATTCTATGGAAAGCGTGCCTGGGCGTTTACAGTGAAGGCAGTGAGACATCCGCGGCTGGCATACTATGATTTGACAAAGTGGTCAAGAGAGCATGGTCGATTCATTGTAAGATTGTGTCGATCGGCACTGGCACTGACTTGCTCTTTCATAATGATTAAGTTGGCAATGATCTTCTTATTGCCGTTGTTTGGCGGCGTGGCAATCACCGTTGCGGGACTAAAGATTTCAATACTGTTGTTCGTAGTAGTGCGAATGATTGTTGACAAGATTGGTGAATTTATTGGCACCAAGGTATTTGGAAAACTATCAGGAATATATAATCGCTCCAAAAGAATGAGGAATGAATAATGAATCGAATAGAACTGCTTGCTCCTGCCGGTACACCTGAAGCTCTCAAGGCCGCAGTAGAGACAGGAGCCAACGCAGTATATCTTGCCGGCAATCACTTTGGCGCTCGCGCCTATGCCGGCAACTTTAATGAGGACGACTTAAAGAAGGCAGTAACCTTTGCTCATATGCGTGATGTAAGAGTTCATGTTACGGTCAACACAATCGTCAACGATGATGAGATGAGTACACTGGCCGAGTATTTGAAGTTTTTACTCAAGATAAACGTTGATGCGATTCTAGTTCAAGACTTAGGCGTTGCGTCATTAGCTATGCAAGTTGTACCGGAAATGTCTCTGCACGCTTCAACTCAAATGACTGTTCATTCACTCGAAGGTGTCAAGGCATTAGAGCGACTTGGTTTTGAAAGAGTGGTGCTTTCACGCGAGTTGTCACTTGATGAGATACAAAATATTTGTGCAAATTCTTCAGCAGAGATTGAGGTCTTCATGCATGGCGCCTTATGTGTCTGTTATAGCGGACAATGTTTGATGTCGTCGATGATTGGTGCAAGAAGCGGAAATCGTGGTCAATGCGCGCAGCCTTGTCGTCTGCCTTATGAGTTGGTTGACGATAAAGGCGTTGACGTACTTGAAGGCAATGCCGGTAAGTATCTGCTATCGCCAAAAGATTTAAACACCATTGAACTATTGCCAGAACTCATTGAAGCGGGTGTAAGCTCTTTGAAGATTGAAGGCAGAATGAAGCGGCCGGAATACGTTGCTGTCGTCGTTGAGACTTATCGCAAAGCGATTGATAGATACTATGAAGAGCGTAATAAGTATCAAGCAACTGTTGATGAGCGCCGTAATTTGGCACAGATATTTAACCGCGATTTCACCACGGCTTATCTTGAGCATAACCAAGGACGCAATATGATAAGCGACAAGCGCCCTAACAATCGCGGAGTGCCGATCGGTAGAATCGCAACGGTCGGCAAAGACTATATCGAAGTTCACATTTCAGACAACACAACCCAAATCAATCAAGGCGACCAGCTTGAGATTTGGGTAAAAGTCGGCGGTAGAGTGACTGTCACCGTCAAGGACTTCGCAATCAATGGTGATACTTGTACAATCAATACGAGTGAAGCTATCCGCGGTGTCAAAGTCCATGATAGGGTTTTCAAAGTCTTTGACGCTGCCTTGACTGCTCACGCCCGTAAATACTTCACTTCTGCCGATCCGATTCGCAAAATTCCAATCGTTGGCAAAGTCAGTGTTAAGCTTGGTGAGCCATTGAAGCTGTGTTTGGCAACAACCGATATGGAAGAGTTTATTGAGACGATAACTAATTTCATTGCCGAGCCTGCAAAGACTCGACCGCTAACCATTGAGGTGATTGATAAGCAGCTCAAGCGTCTTGGCAACTCTGTCTTTGAGTTAAAAGATTGCCAATATGATATTGATGACAATGTGATGGTGCCACTGAGTGAGATTAATGATGTTCGTCGCAGAGCAATTAAGAAACTTGAAGACAGGCAGTTGTCAAGAATGAAGGCGCAGCAACCAAAATTAAAGTATACTGAAGGTATCGCCAAAGTTGATGCGACGCCTTATGTTGCTGAGGATACTTCACTGACTGTACACATTGATACAGTTGATAGATTAAAGTTGGCCATATCAGCCGGAGCCGATGCCATACTCTTCGGTGGTGATTCATATAGGCATGAAGAATTGTCACCAGCAGACTATAGACAAGCGATCAAGATCGTACACCTTGCTGGCAAGAAGATTTACATTGCCACTCCGCGCATAGTTCGCAATGTAGATCAACCTGTCATTGAAGAGGTATTGACTGCCATTGAGGAAGCTGATGCCGTGTACGTCCACAACATTGCTACTTTGAACCTAGCTCGACGATTGACTAGTCTTCCAATACACACTGATTACTCACTGATAGCCTTCAATCTTGAGACCGTCAAATATTTAAAATGCTTGGGTGTTGAGGGTGTCACCTTATCACCAGAGCTGACTTTTGAGCAGATTAAATCACTTACTAAAAATTCGCCTTTGCCAGTTGAGTGCATTGTCCACGGACGGGCAGAGTTAATGACTTCTTCATACTGTACGATCGGTAGCTTTCTTGGCGGAGTTGGTGAGCACAAGTGCAGCCAGCCTTGCAAGCGTCAACACTTCTTTCTAAGAGATCGCAAGGCAGCGATCTTTCCCATTGTTACTGACCAATTCTGCAGAGTTCACATACTTAATGCAAAGCCGCTATCAATGTTGCCCTATGCTGCAGAGTTCAAGAGAGTAGGTGTCAGTAACATCAGAATTGACGGCAGGGCAATGACAGCCACGGAACTGACTAATACTGTCAAATACTATTGTCGCGCCCTACAAGGTGAACAACTCACTGAGCCTGAAAACTTCGATTTCACCCGTGGACACTATTTCCGTGGTGTCATCTCCAAAAATTGAACTAAAACTAAAAAGAATAATATAATACCTTGACGAAACATATATTTAAGGATAAACTTATATAAGCAATTTAGAATCTCAATGGTACATGCTAAAATTAAAGAAAAAAATACAGCATTTTTGCAGAATGAATTATCGGTGATTGTAATGAAAAAATCTTCACGCATAGCACTGACACCAACTCTAAATCGTTTTAAATTCCTGTTCGATGTAATGAAGTCGGTAACAGATAACTATATGTTTATTGTCGACTTGAAAACTAGCACGGCGCTTGTAACGCCTAATTTTGCTATGGATTTCAATCTTCCAGGCGAAGTAATAAATAATATAAGTGAATACTGGTTTCCATTAATTCATAAAGAGGAGCAGCCGGAGTATATCATCAATTTTGAAAATACCATGCTCAATCACGATCCACCTGAATTTGTAGCTGAAAATAGAATAAGGAATCGTAAAGGTAACTTTATTTGGATACGCACGCGAGCCAGGCTAGGCTATGACAGCAACGGTAATGCTATAATATTTGTCGGTGTGATGACTAAAATGGCGGCGCAGAATGATGCAGACGAAGTAACAGGTTTGCTTAATAAATATCAATTCGAGCAAGAAGTGAAGAATGTCCTGTTGAATTGTCGAGAAAACCATATCGAAGGTGCCATCTTCCTCTTTGGACTTGATAACTTTAAAATCATAAATGAAGCTCATAACCGTGCTGTTGGTGATATGATACTCAAACATGTTGCCGATAAAGTCTCCTTGCTCTTACCTTACAATCTCAAGCTCTTTAAGTTGGACGGCGATACTTTTGCAGTGGTATTTCCGGGTGCAAGTGAAGAGGATATTGAATCATTGTTTTCAAATATCCAGAAGGCATTAGTGAATCCTAAAATCATTAATGGGCGCTCATTCTTTTGTACTATTTCTTCCGGCACGGTCTTCTATCCTCAGTCGGGCCGTGACTATTTGGTTTTGCATAAGCATGCCGAGGCAGCAATGGACTTGGCAAAACGTGATGGCAAAAATCGAAATGTTGTATTTACTAAGGAACAGTATAATCGCTGGGTTCGTTCGCTCTATATTAGAGAATATCTCCGAAAGAGCGTAGAGAATGGCTGCACTGACTTTGAACTTTACTTTCAGCCGCAAGTTTGCGCGCATAATCGAAGTCTTTTGGGTGCAGAAGCACTGCTCAGGTGGCGCAATCCTCGTGGCAAAATGGTTGCTCCTCAAGAATTTGTGCCTATCTTGGAAGAGACAAAATTAATCCTGCCTATTGGTCGTTGGATAATCGAAGAAGCTTTGAAAATTACTAAAAAATGGCGTAAGGTTATTTCTAACTTCAAGATCAGCGTCAATTTGAGTTATGAGCAGCTAAGAGATTTAAGTTTTCGTGATTTCGTCGTGGATTGTCTAAGACGTTATGGGTTGCCACCCTCTGCTCTCATTTTAGAATTAACAGAGAGTAAAATTGTCACGGATTGGACTTTTGTTAATAAACAATTCGATTCTTTCAGACAACAAGGAATAAAAATTGCCATTGACGATTTTGGAACCGGCAACTCTTCGTTGTCTTCTATGAAGTATATGAATTGTGATTTCGTTAAGATTGACCGCGCCTTCGTTGAGAATGTCCTGGAATCGGAATTTGACTACAAACTAATCAAATATACAATTATGCTTTGCCATTCGATAGGAATGAAAGTATGTCTGGAAGGCGTTGAGAGTTTTACTGAGTATGAACTGTTGAAAAATCAATGTAATGCCGATGTAATTCAAGGTTATCTATTTGGACGACCTGAGCCAATTCCTATTTTTGAAGAGAAATTTTTGGAACCTTATTTAGAAGAACTTGCTGAACACAAAGTTATATTCAATGAATGTCCAATGCATTACGAAGAATCTGCTGCTTCGGAATGTTAGAAGGAATGAGAGGCGAACTAAATGTCAAATAATCTCAAAAGTTTGGGAAATGAAACAAATTATGTCTATAATTACACGCCGGAGACCCTGGAAGCAATCGACAATAAAAACTTTGAGCGTGATTACTTTGTTAAGTTGGTTTGTGATGAATTTACCTGCGTTTGTCCGATAACTCACCAACCAGACTTTGCGACAATTATAATAAATTACATTCCAGATAAAAAACTCGTCGAGAGTAAGAGTCTCAAGCTCTACCTTACGAGTTTCAGAAACTTCGGTACCTTTCATGAAGATGTTGTCAACACTATTGCCAGCGACTTGATAAAACTTCTCAATCCGCGATACATTGAGGTCACAGGCGATTTCAGTGTACGTGGCGGCATTTCAATAAAACCTTATGTCAACTTCGGCAGCGGCAAGTTTGAGCAGCTTGCCCGTCAGCGTTTAGAGAATCACTTCTAAACTTCGAGGTAATTTTATGCCCATGTATAAAAATTCCCTGGTTGTTCTGCTTGTGATTGCTGCAGCTGTATTTGGCGGTACGATCTACGGCAGCTCTACAAGTGAGCATATTTCCAAATTAGATAAAGCTGTCTTAAATGATGATAGAGTTTCGGCGATTGATGACAATAATGCAGGTAGTAATACTATCTTCGTCTATGTCACCGGTGGCGTCAATAAGCCAGGCATGGTTGAGCTTGAAGCAAACAAAGTGCTTAGGGTTGCCGATGCCGTAGAGACTTGCGGTGGACTTTTGCCTACTGCTGATGTCGACAACATCAACTTGGCAGAGACGATCAGCGATGGTCAACATATTCGTATTCCCGAAAAAGTCGTTGAGCAGTCTGTACAAAACCAAACGAGTGACACGACTGTCAATAAGACAAACAACAGCGATAATAATAAATCTAATAATAGTGGCAGTATTGTCAATATAAATACAGCTGGTCCAGAGGAACTGCAGACATTAAGCGGTATAGGTCCAAAGATGGCGGCAAAGATTATAGAATACCGCCAAGCTAATGGGGCTTTTAAATCCATTGAGGAATTACAAAATGTCCGCGGTATTGGAGTAAAGACTTTTGAGAAGCTAAAAAATCGTCTTAGAGTGTGATAAGTTTTTAATCAGAGGAGTCTTGGATATGGAATTATGGTTTTCAGAAATGCACACGCCCAATGTGAAGCTTTCGATAAAGGTAGATAAGCAGTTATTTAGTGAGCAAAGTGAGTTTCAACGTGTCGATATATTTGAGTCCAAAGAGTTCGGGCGGTTTCTGATACTTGATGGCTGTATGATGCTGACGGAGAAGGACGAGTTCATATATCATGAAATGATTTCACATGTACCAATGTGTGTGAATCCGAATATTCGCAAAGTACTTTTGATCGGCGGTGGCGATGGTGGTACTGTCCGTGAGCTTTTGAAGTATGAGACGATTGAGAGTATTGATTTGGTTGAAATCGACGAAGTTGTTGTCCGTGCCTGCAGAAAGTTTCTTCCAAGGACTGCCGCTTGTCTTGACAATCCCAAAGTCAGTATCCACATTGAGGACGGCTTAAAGTTTATCCGCCATTGTACTAACTCTTACGATTTAATCATTGTTGACTCAACCGATCCATTTGGCCCTGGTGAAGGACTCTTTACCAAAGAGTTCTACGGCAACTGTTTCAACGCTCTTCATGATGACGGCATCATGGTCAATCAACATGAGAATCCATTCTACTCCAAGGACGCAGTTGCAATGCAGCGTGCTCACAAGCGAATAGTTTCATCATTTCCAATTAGTCGCTGCTATCAGCTTCACATACCGACTTATCCTTCTGGACATTGGCTCTTTGGATTTGCATCAAAGAAGTATCACCCATTCCGCGGCGTTGACTTTGAGTCTTGGAAGGCATTAAACATACAAACTCGCTATTATAATGTTCACTTACATCGCGGCGCATTTGCCTTGCCAACGTATGTCGAAGACCTCTTGGCTGCCGTGGAGTGATTGTGGAGTAATTGAAGTGAGTTTTAATAAGACAACTCTGGCAGTTTCTCTGTTTTTTTGTGTCATTTTGGAAGTTCTCTTCTGGCAATTCGCTCATAAATATGCACAGCAAAAGATTCTACAGCTTGATTTGGAGCGGCAAAAACTCTCTCAAATCAGCACCAACATACTAAATTATAAAAATAAATATGGAAATTTAGATGAGTACATGCAAAGACTTGAGGAGCGGTTTCAGCTCTCAAATAAGATACTGCCTGAGAGAATGAATCAAGGTGAGTTTGTAGACTTCTTGCAGAAAATGGCTCTTGAGAATCAAATTAAAATCATTTCACTGACACCAGGTTCAATTCAACCTGTATATGACAATTCAAAGACTAATCTTGATAGTGAAAACACAGAGAAAGTTGCTGATAATCAAGAAAGAAATTTAATCAAGTTGCCCATTGGTATTAAACTAGAAAGCAGCTATATTTCGCTGATAAAATTTCTTGAATCAATGGAATCTAGTGAGCGATTGATGCATATTGAAGAGGTCTCCATAACAAGCGAAGATGACGGAGAATGGCTTAATTGTAGTCTAAATATCACCATCTTTGCTCTTAAAAATTAAAAATATTTCTGAAAGATAGACAGAACATCTTCAAGATGATATAATAAGTCAAATTTGTTTAGGAGAGTGATATGTTTAATGGATAGAACAGAAGCGTTGTCCTCGGCAATGAAACAAATAGAGAAACAATTTGGAAAAGGCTCAATAATGCGCCTTGGCGACGACAGCAAAAAAATCAAAATGCAGGTAGTTTCGACTGGAATACTTCCGATTGATATAGCGGTAGGAATTGGCGGTCTGCCGCGTGGAAGAATAATCGAAATTTACGGCCCGGAATCCTCCGGAAAGACTACAGTTGCCCTCCACATTATAGCTGAAGTGCAGAGACAAGGCGGAACGGCTGTATTTATTGATGCTGAACATGCAATGGATCCTTCATACGCAAAGAGAATTGGTGTCGATATAAATTCTCTCATCTTCTCACAGCCTGATTCTGGCGAACAAGCTTTGGAGATAATTGACTCCATGGTTAGAAGTTCTGCGATTGACATAGTAGTTATTGATTCTGTGGCGGCACTTGTTCCTCAAGCTGAGATTGACGGCGATATGGGTGCATCTCATGTTGGCCTTCATGCCAGAATGATGTCACAGGCAATGAGAAAACTCGCCGGTAACATAAGTAAAACCAATACTATAGCGATATTTATCAATCAGATACGCGAAAAAGTGGGTGTAATGTTCGGCAATCCTGAAGTTACAACTGGTGGCAGGGCGTTGAAGTTTTATTCTACAATTCGTATGGAAGTACGCAAAGCCGAAGCAATCAAAGTGGGTTCAGATGTCGTCGGCAATCGCACTAAAGTCAAAATCACCAAGAACAAAGTTGCACCACCGCTTAAACAAGTTGAATTTGATATACTCTACGGTGAGGGCTTCTCCAGGCTTGGTGCCATAATTGATATGGGTGTAGATGCTGAAATTGTTACTAAGAGCGCCTCTTATTACACCTATAACGGCGATCGTATTCAAGGCAAAGAAAAGTTTAGAGACTTCCTCAAGACACACCCAGACAAAGCTGCCGAACTTGAAAATAAAGTTCGTACCAAGGTATTTGAAGGTCTTGATATAAATATTCCGCAAGAAGAAGAGATTGAAGAAATGCCAGAAGACTACGATGAGCCTGATTATGTAGATAATGAAGAGAATGTGAACGTAGGAACTGCAAAAGGCACGAACAGTGAAGAGACAGAATAATCCTGATAGGACAGCTCTCATCTGTGCTGTTGATCTCTTGGCGCGTCAAGATCACAGTGAAGCGCGACTACGTCAAAAACTTGCTACTCGCAAGTATTCACAAGAGGACATTGACGAAGCCATTGCAAAACTCAAAAAATATAATTATCTTAATGATGAGCGAGCTTGCAGCAATCAATTTGATTTGATGTATCAATCAGAGCGCTATTCTGTCAGACAGATTTGCGCCAAGTTGTTTAACTTGGGTTTTGAGGAACAACTGATTAATAAATGCAAGCCTGAGAGTTGTGAGGAACATGAAGAGCTTACGGCTGTTCGCTTGCTCCAAATGAAATTCAAAAAACCTACTGATGTTAAAAAAATGCAGCAGTTTCTTTATACTAGAGGTTTTGACTATTCGGTCATTACTTCTGCTGTTGATAAATTCAAAATTGATGTTGAAAATGATTTAGTCGAATGATAGGAGTGATTTAATTGTCAATAGTTAAAGATATGTCACTTGCGGCGAGTGGTGCCGATAAAATCAACTGGGTCAAGAATTTTATGCCAGTGATGAATTACATCAACGATAAATACGGTCAATCTAAACCTTTTGCGGGTCTGAATGTCACAATTTGCCTGCATCTTGAGGCAAAGACGGCCTATATGGCACAGGTTTTTCACAATGCCGGTGCTAATGTCTCAATCTGCGGATCAAATCCTCTCTCAACTCAAGATGATGTCTGTGCCGGACTTGCTCAGAGCGGCGTCAATGTCTTTGCGACTCACGCCTGTTCCGATGAGGAATACTTCACCTATATTGAGAAATCCCTTGAGAATCCACCTCACATAATAATTGATGACGGCGGCGATCTTGTTCACCTTCTTCACACTAAGCGCAAGGACTTGATTGCTAATCTCTACGGCGGTTCCGAAGAAACTACTACTGGTGTCAATCGTCTCAAGAAGCTCGACGCTGACGGTGAACTTGCTTTTCCAATGATTGCTGCTAATGACGCATACATGAAGTTTCTCTTCGACAACCGCTACGGCACGGGACAGTCAACCTTCGATGGCATTATGAGGACAACTAACCTCGTCATTGCCGGTAAGACTGTCGTTATAGCAGGTTATGGCTGGTGTGGCAAGGGCGCGGCAATGAGGGCAAGAGGTTTGGGTGCCAATGTCGTCATCACTGAGGTCGATCCAATTAAGTCCATTGAGGCTGTCTTTGACGGTTTCAGAGTCATGCCGATGAGTGAAGCGGCTAAAATCGGCGACTTGTTCCTTACTTTGACGGGCTGCAGTGATGTTATCAACAAGAATCACTTTGAGCTGATGAAAGAAGGCGCAATGCTCGCCAATGCCGGCCACTTTGATGTTGAGATTAATATACCTGAGCTTGCTGCTCTTTCCACGGAGCGTAAAACCGTCAAGCCTAACATTGAGCAGTTCAGTCTCAAGAATGGCAAGCGTGTCTATCTGTTGGCTGAAGGCAGACTCGTCAATTTGGCAAGTGGCGATGGTCACCCTGCTGAGGTTATGGATTTATCATTTGCGGTGCAGTTCTTCTCAGCGCTGCATATCCTCAACAACCATGAATCAATGCAAAATCATGTTTACCTGCTGCCGGAGAATATCAACATTGACATTGCCAAGATTAAATTGAAGGCACTTGGCGTTGAGATTGATACACTGACCGATGAGCAGAGAAAATATCTCGGCTTGTAAAATTTTAATAAAATGCTTGCATTTGAAATATTTCATATGCTATAATAACTATCGTTATTTAAAAACACGTGCGACTGATACCGTTCCTGTGCCTTGAAAGAGGTGACAACGGTAAATTCTTTGATAATTTGTGTGTCTCAGCTTCAATTATGTAAGTTGTGGGCAATAACAAAAGTTGCAGTTGCACGAGAGAAAACAGGAGGAATATTAAAATGGCAGTTATCTCAATGAAACAACTGTTGGAAGCAGGCGTTCACTTTGGTCATCAGACCCGCCGCTGGAATCCTAAAATGGCGAAGTACATCTTCACTGAGCGTAATGGTATCTATATTATCGACCTTCAGAAGACAGTCAAGAAGGTTGACGAGGCTTATGCTTTCATTCGCAGTGTAGCTGAAGAAGGCAAGATGATCCTCTTCGTCGGTACCAAGAAGCAGGCTCAAGAAGCCGTCAAAGAAGAGGCTGTCCGCGCTGGTCAGTTCTTCGTCAATGAGCGCTGGCTTGGTGGTATGCTCACCAACTTTCAGACAATCCAAAAGCGCATTGGTCGTCTCAAAGAACTCGAAGAGATGGAAGCAGACGGCACATTCGACGTACTTACCAAGAAAGAAGTCATGCAGCTTCGTCATGAGATGGCAAGGCTTGAAAAGTATCTTGGCGGTATCAAAGATATGAACAAAATGCCTGGCGCGCTCTTCATCGTCGATCCACGCAAAGAACGCATTGCAGTTGCCGAAGCTCGCAAACTTGGTGTACCTATTGTAGCGATTGTCGATACAAACTGCGATCCTGACGAGATTGATTATGTCATTCCAGGCAATGATGACGCGATTCGTGCGGTAAAACTCATCACTGCGCGTATGGCTGACGCTGTGCTTGAAGGTCGCCAGGGGCTTGACGCAACAACCGAAGATGAAGTTGCTGAAGAGGAATAATTTACAAGTACGGCTTTAAATGAGAGAAATTTAGGAGGATTTAAAGTTATGGCACAAATTACTGCTGCAATGGTCAAAGACTTGAGAGAGAAGACCGGCGCAGGTATGATGGATTGCAAGAAGGCACTTGTTGAGACTAACGGTGACGAGAAGGCTGCAGCTGATTGGCTCCGTGAGAAAGGCATTGCCAAGGCTGCAAAGAAATCTGGACGCATTGCCGCTGAAGGTGCAGTTGCCGCTTATGTTTCCGCTGATTCTAAGATCGGAGTTCTTCTGGAAGTCAACTGCGAAACTGACTTTGCAGCAAACAATGAAGGCTTTAGAAGTCTTGAGAAGAAAATTGCTGAACACATTGCGACAGCAGATACAAAAGATGTTGACGCACTCAATACAAGCAAAATTGGTGACAAGACCGTTGATGAACTTGTAACAGAGGCAACCGCAACCATCGGTGAGAAAATTTCTATTCGTCGTTTTGTCCGTTATTAGACCAAGGGCAATATCACCAGCTATATTCACATGG